>NZ_LFHY01000007.1:0-201593 GCF_001660175.1 Escherichia sp. B1147 | reverse complement strand
GAGATCCCTATGCGCCCCGGCCAGCTATTTATGGATCCGAAACGCATGATTGAGGCCTGCGACGAAAACACCATCGGCGTGGTGCCGACTTTCGGCGTGACCTACACGGGTAACTATGAGTTCCCGCAACCGCTACACGATGCGCTGGATAAATTCCAGGCGGATACCGGTATCGACATCGACATGCACATCGACGCCGCCAGTGGTGGCTTCCTTGCGCCATTCGTGGCACCGGATATTGTCTGGGACTTCCGCCTGCCGCGCGTGAAATCCATCAGTGCTTCAGGCCATAAATTCGGTCTGGCTCCGCTGGGCTGCGGCTGGGTTATCTGGCGTGACGAAGAGGCGCTGCCGAAAGAACTGGTATTCAACGTTGACTATCTCGGCGGCCAGATTGGTACTTTCGCCATCAACTTCTCCCGCCCGGCGGGCCAGGTGATTGCACAGTACTATGAATTCCTGCGCCTCGGTCGTGAAGGTTATACCAAAGTACAGAACGCCTCTTACCAGGTCGCCACTTATCTGGCGGATGAAATCGCCAAACTGGGACCGTATGAGTTCATCTGTACGGGGCGCCCGGATGAAGGTATCCCGGCGGTGTGCTTCAAACTGAAAGACGGAGAAAATCCAGGATACACCCTGTATGACCTCTCTGAACGTCTGCGCCTGCGCGGCTGGCAGGTGCCGGCATTTACCCTCGGCGGTGAAGCCACCGACATCGTGGTAATGCGCATTATGTGCCGTCGCGGCTTCGAAATGGACTTCGCTGAACTGTTACTGGAAGACTACAAAGCCTCCCTGAAATATCTCAGCGATCACCCGAAATTGCAGGGTATTGCCCAGCAGAACAGCTTTAAACATACCTGATAACGTTTAAGCGGTAACGGTGTCCCGAAACGAATCCGTTTCGGGACAATTTCCGAAGTCTGTTCACTGGCATTAGCAACGGAAAATATTGCTCTGAATACGCTTCAGAACAAGACAGGCGCGGTTCCGACAGGACAACCGTTTTAGGGGGATAATATGGCTACATCAGTACAGACAGGTAAAGCAAAGCAGCTAACATTACTAGGGTTCTTCGCCATCACGGCGTCGATGGTAATGGCTGTTTATGAATACCCTACTTTCGCAACATCTGGCTTTTCATTAGTCTTCTTCCTGCTCTTAGGCGGGATTTTATGGTTTATTCCCGTTGGTCTTTGTGCTGCGGAAATGGCCACCGTGGACGGTTGGGAAGAAGGTGGTGTGTTTGCCTGGGTATCAAATACCCTGGGGCCGAAATGGGGATTCGCAGCTATCTCATTTGGCTATCTTCAAATCGCTATTGGCTTTATTCCAATGCTCTATTTCGTGTTAGGGGCGCTCTCCTACATTCTGAAATGGCCAGCACTGAATGAAGACCCGGTAACAAAAACCATCGCGGCGCTGATCATTCTTTGGGCGCTGGCATTAACTCAGTTTGGCGGTACTAAATATACTGCGCGAATTGCTAAAGTTGGTTTCTTCGCGGGTATTCTGCTGCCTGCATTTATTTTGATTGCATTAGCGGCGATTTATCTGCACTCCGGAGCACCAGTTGCTATCGAAATGGATGCGAAAACCTTCTTCCCTGATTTCTCGAAAGTTGGCACTTTGGTTGTGTTTGTCGCCTTCATTTTGAGTTATATGGGAGTAGAAGCTTCCGCGACCCACGTCAATGAAATGAGCAACCCAGGGCGCGACTATCCGCTGGCAATGTTACTGCTGATGGTGGCGGCGATTTGCTTAAGTTCAGTAGGCGGTTTGTCCATTGCGATGGTGATTCCGGGTAATGAAATCAACCTGTCCGCAGGTGTAATGCAAACCTTCACCGTGCTGATGTCTCATGTTGCACCGGAAATTGAGTGGACGGTTCGCGTTATCTCTGCCCTGCTGCTGTTGGGTGTTCTGGCAGAAATCGCCTCATGGATTGTTGGCCCTTCTCGCGGTATGTATGTCACCGCGCAGAAAAATCTACTGCCAGCCGCGTTCGCTAAAATGAACAAAAATGGTGTGCCGGTAACTTTGGTGATTTCCCAGCTGATAATTACCTCTATCGCGTTGATTATCCTCACCAACACCGGTGGTGGTAACAACATGTCCTTCCTGATCGCGCTGGCACTGACAGTAGTGATTTATCTGTGTGCTTATTTCATGCTGTTTATTGGCTACATTGTGTTAGTTCTTAAACATCCTGACTTAAAACGCACATTTAATATCCCTGGTGGTAAAGGGGTGAAACTGGTCGTGGCGATTGTCGGTTTGCTGACGTCAATTATGGCGTTTGTCGTCTCCTTCCTGCCGCCGGATAATATCCAGGGTGATTCTACTGATATGTATGTTGAATTATTAGTGGTAAGTTTCCTGGTGGTACTTGCTCTGCCGTTTATTCTCTATGCCATTCATGACCGTAAAGGCAAAGCGAATACGGGTGTTACACTGGAGCCAATTAACAGCCAGAACGCGCCGAAAGGTCACTTCTTCCTGCATCCACGTGCTCGTTCACCGCACTATATTGTGATGAATGATAAGAAACACTAACCGTGTATGAGTGGTAATAACTCGAGGGAGCGAAAATTAATCGCTCCCTTTAGTTTATTGATAAAGCACTTATTTTGCCGGATACGGCGTGGACACCTTATCCTGCCAACAAGAGTGTGCAAATTTAATCAATTGCGACTCTCCTTGTAGGCCTGATAAGCGAAGCGCATCAGGCATTTGGCGTTTGTCATCAGCCACAAGGGAGCGATAACTATTTCCTGCTTATTGCCGTATTGACTTGCCCCAGATAAGTACGAGAATAAGCGCACATCTGTTTACCGGAAATAAGCATATATGGATATCTGCTCCCGAACTGTGAAATTCGCAATTAAAAGGCCAGTTGCACTGGTTGCACTGGCACTTTTACTGTGTAGTTGTAAAAGCACGCCTCCAGATTCAATAACGACACCACCAGCAGACTCAAAACCACCAGCGACCGCACAACAATCGTCGCAACCTATGCGTGGTATCTGGTTGGCAACGGTATCCCGCCTCGACTGGCCCCCCGTCTCCTCGGTTAACATCAGTAACACCACCAGCCGGGTCCGCGTGCAACAGCAGGCGATGATCGACAAACTGGAAAACCTGCAACGACTGGGAATTAACACGGTCTTTTTCCAGGTGAAGCCCGACGGCACTGCCCTTTGGCCGTCGAAGATTTTGCCGTGGTCCGATCTCATGACTGGCAAGATTGGTGAATATCCTGGTTACGATCCGCTGCAATTTATTCTCGACGAAGCCCACAAGCGTGGGATGAAAGTGCACGCCTGGTTTAACCCATACCGCGTGTCGGTTAATACGAAGCCCGGAACGATCAGGGAACTGAATAGCACTCTGTCTCAACAGCCGGCCAGCGTCTATGTGCAGCATCGCGACTGGATCAGAACGTCAGGTGACCGTTTTGTTCTCGACCCGGGGATCCCTGAAGTTCAGGACTGGATCGCATCGATAGTTGCTGAAGTGGTTTCTCGCTATCCGGTAGATGGCGTGCAGTTTGATGACTATTTTTACACTGAATCGCCGGATTCTCGGCTTAACGATAACGAGACGTACCGCAAGTACGGTGGTGCATTTGCGTCAAAAGCTGACTGGCGGCGCAACAATACCCAGCAGTTAATTGCTAAGGTGTCGCACACCATTAAAAGCATTAAGCCGGAAGTCGAATTTGGTGTGAGCCCAGCGGGCGTCTGGCGTAACCGCTCACACGATCCGCTCGGTTCTGATACGCGCGGGGCTGCGGCTTATGATGAATCCTACGCTGACACTCGTCGCTGGGTCGAACAAGGCTTACTGGATTATATAGCCCCGCAAATTTACTGGCCGTTCTCGCGTAGCGCCGCACGTTACGACGTGCTGGCAAAATGGTGGGCAGATGTCGTCAAACCAACCAAAACCCGTCTTTATATTGGTATTGCCTTCTATAAAGTCGGCGAACCTTCAAAGATAGAACCAGACTGGATGGTTAACGGCGGCGTTCCGGAACTGAAAAAGCAGCTCGATCTTAACGATGCCGTGCCAGAAATTAGCGGTACGATTTTGTTCCGCGAAGACTATCTGAACAAACCGCAAACTCAACGGGCAGTTAGCTATCTGCAAAGCCGTTGGGGAAGCTAAACGCCCTTTCTTACTTTGTGGCACTGCCGGTGCTTTAAACACCGGCTTGTCATCAACGAAACATTCTCAACTAATAATCAAATCAACTTAATAATTCCCCTGATAAAAACGTATGAATATGAAAAACCATACGATATTAACCATCACCGAAAAATAATTACGATGGGCTATACTCTTCAGAATACCAGTAGCGTAGATTAAAACTGTCATAAGTCACTTATTTCGTTTCAGTATATCTTCATATTTCAGGAGAATATGGTGCTGTAACCCTGTCCAAATGAGTTGCGTTTTGTTTTTCGATTCCGTCTGCCTTTCCAGCCGTATAAGGGTGTGAATTATGGAGATGTATTTTAAAAGAATGAAAGATGAGTGGACCGGATTAGTTGCCCAGGTCGACCCCCTCATTCGTGACAAAGTGGCAGAAATTGCCGTAGCACATGCTCAATACTTAAGTTTTGAGTTTTATCGAATTGTACGCACTGACCCGCATGCCGAAGAGTTTTTGAGTAACGAACAGGTCGAAAGGCAGCTTAAAAGTGCGATGGAAAAGTGGATTATCAATGTGCTCTCAGCACAAACGGAAGATGTTGAAAGACTTATACAAATCCAACATACCGTAGCCGAAGTCCATGCTCGTATTGGCATTCCGGTAGAAATTGTCGAGATGGGTTTTCGCGTGCTGAAAAAAATCCTCTATCCGGTAATATTTTCCTCTGATTATTCGCCCGCGGAAAAACTTCAGGTCTATCACTTTTCGATTAACAGTATCGACATAGCCATGGAAGTGATGACCAGAGCATTTACCTTTAGCGACAGTAGTGCGGCTAAAGAAGACGAGAACTATCGTATCTTCTCATTACTGGAAAACGCCGAAGAAGAAAAAGAACGACAAATAGCCTCATTACTTTCATGGGAAATAGATATTATTTATAAAGTCTTGTTGGATTCTGATTTAGGCAGCAGCTTACCGTTAAGTCAGGTTGATTTTGGCCTGTGGTTTAACCATAAAGGTCGCCATTATTTTAGTGGCATTGCTGAAGTTGGTCATATCTCTCACCTTATTCAGGATTTTGACGGGGTTTTTAATCAGACAATGCTCAATGCAAAAAATCTGAGTAACAAAAGTCTGCGCGTGAAGTTTTTATTACAGATACGAAATACCGTATCACAAATTATCACCTTACTACGTGAACTCTTTGAAGAAGTCTCGCGTCATGAAGTGGGCATGGATGTACTGACGAAATTACTTAACCGCCGTTTCTTGCCAACTATCTTCAAACGTGAAATTGCTCATGCCAATCGGGCCGGTACACCGTTGTCTGTTCTGATCATCGATGTAGATAAATTCAAAGAGATCAACGACACATGGGGACATAACACAGGCGATGAGATTTTACGTAAAGTCTCGCAGGCGTTTTACGACAACGTACGTAGTAGTGACTATGTTTTCCGCTACGGTGGCGATGAATTTATCATCGTACTGACTGAAGCTTCAGAAAATGACACTTTGCGTACCGCAGAACGCATCCGCAGCCGGGTGGAAAAAACCAAACTGAAAGCCGCAAACGGCGAAGACATAGCCCTCTCTCTGTCCATTGGCGCCGCCATGTTTAATGGACATCCTGATTATGAACGCTTAATTCAAATAGCCGATGAAGCTCTGTATATCGCGAAAAGACGAGGTAGAAACCGTGTTGAACTCTGGAAAGCCAGTCTTTAGATGCGCCCGGATGCAGAGGTAATCATGAAGCTAACCGATGCAGAGAATGCCGCCGACGGCATTTTTTTCCCCGCCCTTGAGCAAAATATGATGGGCGCGGTGTTAATTAACGAAAATGACGAAGTAATGTTTTTTAATCCTGCAGCGGAGAAGCTCTGGGGGTATAAGCGCGAAGAAGTGATTGGCAATAACATTGATATGCTGATTCCCCATAATTTGCGCCCTGCGCATCCAGAATATATCCGCCATAACCGCGAAGGCGGTAAAGCGCGGGTTGAAGGTATGAGCCGGGAATTGCAGCTGGAGAAAAAAGACGGCAGTAAAATCTGGACCCGTTTCGCGCTATCCAAAGTCACTGTCGAAGGGAAAATTTATTACCTGGCACTGGTACGTGATGCCAGCGTAGAAATGGCGCAGAAAGAACAGACCCGGCAGTTAATTATTGCCGTGGACCATCTCGATCGCCCGGTCATTGTGCTGGACCCGGAACGCCATATCGTGCAGTGCAATCGCGCGTTTACTGAAATGTTTGGCTACTGCATCAGCGAAGCCAGCGGTATGCAGCCCGATACGTTGCTTAACTTCCCTGAATACCCGGCAGATAATCGTATTCGCTTACAGCAACTGCTATGGAAAACAGCGCGTGATCAGGATGAATTTCTGTTGTTAACGCGCACGGGGGAAAAAATCTGGATTAAAGCCTCTATTAGCCCAGTTTATGATGTGCTGGCTAATCTGCAAAACCTGGTGATGACCTTCTCTGATATCACCGAAGAACGACAAATTCGTGAGCTTGAAGGCAATATTCTCGCCGCGATGTGTAGCAGCCCGCCATTTCATGAAATGGGTGAAATCATCTGTCGGAATATCGAATCCATTCTTCATGAATCCCATGTGTCGTTGTATGCATTGCGTAATGGTATGCCGGTGCACTGGGCGTCGTCCTCTCATGGGACAGAAGTAAAGAATGCGCAAAGCTGGTCAGTCACCATTCGCCAGCGCGATGGCGCACCTGCCGGGATTCTGAAAATCAAAACAGCGTCCGGGGCGGTAACCAGCGCGTTTATCGAACGAGTGGCGGATATCAGCCAGCATATGGCCGCGCTGGCGCTGGAACAGGAAAAAAGTCGCCAGCATATTGAGCAGCTCATTCAGTTTGATCCGATGACCGGTTTGCCAAACCGTAATAACCTGCACAATTATCTCGATGACCTGGTAGAAAATGCCGTCTCTCCGGTGGTGTATCTTATTGGCATTGACCATATTCAGGATGTCATCGACAGTCTGGGCTATGCGTGGGCCGATCAGGCATTGCTGGAAGTGGTCAATCGCTTTCGTGAAAAGATCAAACCAGACCAGTATCTCTGTCGTATTGAAGGTACACAGTTTGTCCTCATCAGCCCGGAAAACGACGTCAGTAACATTACCCAAATAGCGGATGAACTTCGCAACGTCGTTAATAAACCGGTCATGATTGACGATAAACCATTCCCGTTAACCTTGAGCATTGGTATCAGTTACGACGTTGGTAAAAACCGGGACTACCTGCTTTCGACTGCCCACAATGCGATGGATTTTATTCGCAAAAACGGCGGTAATGGCTGGCAGTTCTTTAGCCCGGTAATGAACGAAATGGTGAAAGAGCGTCTGATTCTCGGTGCGGCGCTGAAAGAAGCTATCAGCAACAACAAACTAAAACTGGTTTATCAGCCGCAGATCTTTGCGGAAACCGGCGAACTGTACGGCATCGAAGCCCTCGCTCGCTGGTATGACCCACAGCATGGTCATGTTCCCCCTTCTCGGTTTATCCCTCTTGCTGAAGAGATTGGCGAAATCGAAAACATTGGCCGTTGGGTTATTGCTGAAGCCTGCCGCCAGTTAGCAGAATGGCGTAACCAGAATATTCATATCCCGGCGCTTTCCGTTAACTTGTCTGCGCTGCATTTTCGCAGTAATCAGCTACCCAATCAGGTGTCTGATGCGATGCAGGCATGGGCGATTGACGGCCACCAGCTGACGGTAGAAATCACGGAAAGCATGATGATGGAGCACGATACGGAGATCTTCAAACGCATCCAGATCCTTCGTGATATGGGCGTGGGTTTATCTGTCGATGATTTCGGCACCGGTTTTTCTGGTTTATCCCGCTTAGTCAGCCTTCCGGTAACGGAAATCAAAATCGACAAAAGCTTTGTCGATCGTTGTCTGACCGAAAAGCGTATCCTCGCCTTACTGGAAGCTATTACCAGTATTGGGCAAAACCTCAATTTAACGGTGGTAGCCGAAGGTGTAGAAACCAAAGAACAATTTGAGATATTACGCAGGATCCACTGTCGCGTTATTCAGGGCTACTTCTTCTCACGTCCCCTACCCGCCGAAGAAATCCCTGGCTGGATTAGCAGCGTTCTGCCGCTAAAAATCTGACAATTTTCGCCCGCCCGCACACGCGGGCAAGATTTCATGAAAAGAATGACGATGCAGTTTAAATACAAGTTTTCATTGGGATAAGCAGAAAATATCCGTGTAAATGCTTGCCGGATGACAACATCATCCGGCGAGTACTTATGCTTTCAACTGGTAATCCAGCGTAATTTCTGCTTTCAGTACCTGAGAAACCGGACATCCGGCTTTTGCTTTCTGAATAATGCCGTCAAAGGTGGAGGCATCAATACCCGGCACCGCAACTTCGCTTTTCAGTGCGATTTTGGTAATCGCGAAACCAGCATCGACTTTATCCAGCGATACATCGGCAGTGGTATCAATCGATGTTGGCGTGAATCCCGCTTCCCCCAGCATTAATGAAAGCGCCATCGAGAAACAAGCGGCATGTGCCGCACCAATCAACTCTTCAGGATTGGTTCCTTTTTCGCCTTCAAAACGCGTGTTAAATCCATACGGCTGTTGGTTCAGCACGCCGCTCTCGGTGGATACTGTTCCCTTCCCGCGTTTGATATCGCCTTCCCAGTGTGCCTGACCTTTCTTATGGATTGTCATTGTTGCTCTCCTGTGGGCTTAAAAAGGAAATTATAGACTATCGGAGAAGCAGCAAAAGGATGAGCGGGATATTCCGAATTAACTCAGAACAAAAAACACCCAAAAACTTAAATTAAATTACCATAATAGATGCCTGTAAATATAACGTCTAAGGGGTAATACGGCGATATTAACCAGTAAACATCAAAAATAATAACCATTAATATCATGCAGTTAGAATATAAAGCCTACCAACCAGGATGAATCTTAACAACGAAGCGGTAAATATTTGCCATGCTGAATGTGCTTTATAAATCTGCGATCCGTAGCAGACACCATAAATACACAGAAACGGAGAATCACTATGTTTACTTATTATCAGGCAGAAAATTCAACAGCAGAACCCGCTCTGGTTAATGCCATTGAGCAAGGCCTTCGGGCAGAGCACGGTGTTGTCACTGAAGATGACATTCTCATGGAGCTGACCAAATGGGTGGAAGCTTCTGATAACGACATCCTCAGTGATATCTACCAGCAAACGATCAATTATGTGGTCAGCGGCCAGCACCCTACACTTTAAGCTGCTATGCTTGATCGGCAACCTAATTTAGGGGTTTAGCACGTGTTTCTTCGCTACGGCGATGTTGTCCTTAAAACTAGCTACAGGATTGAGGAGTACAAATGAAATCGAACCGTCAGGCACGTCATATTCTTGGACTGGATCATAAAATTTCTAACCAGCGCAAAATAGTTACCGAAGGTGACAAATCCAGCGTGGTAAATAACCCAACCGGCAGAAAACGCCCCGCTGAAAAGTAATTCATAACCATCAGTCCTCAATGACGATTAAACACCATTGCCTGCGCAATGGTGTTTTTGTTTTTATCTGCTTTATACTTGGTGCCGACGCCCTGGCGGTAAAGCAAAGACGATAAAAGCACCCCAGGGATGGATATTCAAAAAAGAGTGAGTGACATGGAATCAAAAACAAAAAAACAGCGTTCGCTTTATATTCCTTACGCTGGCCCTGTACTGCTGGAATTTCCGTTGTTGAATAAAGGCAGCGCCTTCAGCATGGAAGAACGCCGTAACTTCAACCTGCTGGGGTTACTGCCGGAAGTGGTCGAAACCATCGAAGAACAAGCGGAACGAGCATGGATCCAGTATCAGGGATTCAAAACCGAAATCGACAAGCACATCTACCTGCGTAATATCCAGGACACCAACGAAACCCTCTTTTACCGCCTGGTAAACAATCATCTTGATGAGATGATGCCCGTTATTTACACCCCTACCGTCGGCGCAGCCTGTGAACGTTTCTCCGAGATCTACCGTCGTTCGCGCGGCGTGTTTATCTCTTACCAGAACCGCCACAATATGGACGATATTCTGCAAAACGTGCCGAATCATAATATCAAAGTGATTGTGGTGACCGACGGCGAACGTATTCTGGGCCTCGGTGACCAGGGTATTGGCGGGATGGGCATTCCAATCGGTAAACTGTCGCTCTACACCGCCTGTGGCGGTATCAGCCCGGCGTATACCCTTCCTGTGGTGCTGGATGTCGGGACTAACAACCAGCAACTGCTTAACGATCCGCTGTATATGGGCTGGCGTAACCCGCGCATCACTGATGACGAATACTATGAATTCGTTGATGAATTTATCCAGGCCGTGAAGCAACGCTGGCCGGACGTGCTGCTGCAGTTTGAAGACTTCGCACAGAAAAATGCGATGCCATTGCTTAACCGCTATCGTAATGAAATTTGTTCCTTTAATGATGATATTCAGGGAACCGCGGCGGTAACGGTAGGCACGCTGATCGCAGCAAGTCGCGCGGCGGGCGGTCAGTTAAGCGAGAAAAAGATTGTCTTCCTCGGCGCAGGCTCCGCGGGATGCGGCATTGCCGAAATGATCATCGCCCAGACTCAGCGTGAAGGATTAAGCGAAGAAGCGGCGCGGCAGAAAGTGTTTATGGTCGATCGCTTTGGTCTGCTTACCGACAAGATGCCAAACCTGCTACCTTTCCAGACCAAACTGGTGCAGGCGCGAGAAAATCTCAGAGACTGGGATACTGACAGCGATGTGTTGTCATTGCTTGATGTCGTACGCAACGTCAAACCGGATATTCTGATTGGCGTCTCCGGCCAGACCGGGCTGTTTACGGAAGAGATCATCCGCGAGATGCATAAACACTGCCCGCGCCCAATCGTGATGCCGCTCTCTAACCCGACGTCACGCGTCGAAGCCACACCGCAGGATATTATTGCCTGGACCGAAGGCAATGCACTGGTCGCCACCGGCAGTCCGTTTAATCCGGTAGTATGGAAAGATAAAATCTACCCTATCGCCCAGTGCAACAACGCCTTTATCTTCCCGGGCATTGGGCTTGGCGTTATTGCTTCCGGTGCGTCGCGCATTACCGACGAGATGTTAATGTCGGCAAGTGAAACCCTGGCGCAGTATTCACCGCTGGTGCTAAACGGCGAAGGTCTGGTACTACCGGAGCTGAAAGATATTCAGAAAGTCTCCCGGGCAATAGCTTTTGCGGTGGGTAAAATGGCGCAGCAGCAAGGGGTGGCGGTGAAAACGTCTGCCGAAGCCCTGCAACAGGCCATTGACGATAATTTCTGGCAAGCGGAATACCGCGACTACCGTCGTACCTCCATCTAAGTCTCCGCCCGGTGGTGAATGCTACCGGGCAATTTCCCTCTCTCTTTTTCAGATCTCATCCATACTGGGTAATGGCGAATAAATCTCATTTGCCTCACCTGCTATGCAGAACATCATCCGAAAAGGAGGAACTATGAAGGCTGCGGTTGTTACGAAGGATCATCATGTTGACGTTACGGATAAAACGCTGCGTTCACTGAAACACGGTGAAGCCCTGTTGAAAATGGAATGTTGTGGCGTATGTCATACCGATCTTCATGTTAAGAATGGCGATTTTGGTGATAAGACCGGCGTAATTCTGGGACACGAAGGTATTGGTGTGGTGGCAGAAGTTGGCCCTGGCGTTACCTCATTAAAACCAGGCGATCGCGCAAGCGTAGCATGGTTCTTTGAAGGATGTGGGCATTGCGAATACTGCAACAGCGGTAACGAAACGCTTTGCCGTTCAGTTAAAAATGCCGGATACAGCGTTGATGGCGGGATGGCTGAAGAGTGCATCGTGGTAGCCGATTACGCGGTAAAAGTGCCAGATGGCCTGGACTCGGCAGCGGCCAGCAGCATTACCTGCGCGGGCGTCACCACCTACAAAGCAGTGAAACTGTCAAAAATTCGTCCCGGACAGTGGATTGCTATCTACGGTCTTGGCGGTCTGGGTAACCTCGCCCTGCAATACGCGAAAAATGTCTTTAACGCCAAAGTGATCGCCATTGATGTCAATGATGAGCAGTTAAAACTGGCAACCGAAATGGGCGCTGATTTAGCGATTAACTCACGCACTGAAGACGCCGCCAAAATTGTGCAGGAAAAAACCGGCGGTGCACACGCTGCGGTGGTAACAGCGGTGGCTAAAGCTGCGTTTAACTCGGCGGTCGATGCCGTTCGCGCCGGTGGGCGTGTCGTGGCTGTCGGTCTGCCGCCGGAGTCTATGAGCCTGGACATCCCACGCCTTGTGCTGGACGGTATTGAAGTGGTCGGTTCACTGGTCGGCACGCGTCAGGATTTAACCGAAGCCTTCCAGTTTGCCGCCGAAGGTAAAGTGGTGCCGAAAGTTGCCCTGCGTCCGTTAGCGGACATCAATACCATCTTTACTGAGATGGAAGAAGGCAAAATCCGTGGCCGTATGGTGATTGATTTCCGTCGCTAAGAGGCCTTTGCTGCGACTGCCATGCTCGAGTCGCAGCTTGTTTTGCGAGACGCTTTCCGCAATTTCACTCTTCTTCTTTTCCTCCCCCATCTTTCCCCTCACAATTCGCAAAACGTAGCGAAATTTGTTGCGCTGTACGGAACAATAGTGATAGTGTTCCTTTCGAAGGAACAAGGATGAAGAGATGATAATGAATTTCAGACACAAGGGATTGCGTGACTTGTTTCTTCTCGGCAGAACCTCCGGCGTTATACCGACGCAAGTCAAACGATTACGCCACCGACTCGCTGTAATTGATGCAGCAAGCTGTCTTGCTGATATCGATATGCCCGGTTACCGACTACACCCATTAAGCGGCGATCGCGATGGAATTTGGGCAATCTCTGTCTCGGGCAACTGGCGGATAACGTTTGAGTTCGTCAATGGCGATGCATACATACTGGATTACGAGGACTATCACTGATGAAAATGGCCAATTATCCCCGTCCGGGGGACATTATTCAGGAATCACTGGACGAGCTGAACGTCAGCCTGCGCGAGTTTGCCAGAGCAATGGAAATTGCGCCCTCAACGGCAAGCCGATTGCTAACCGGAAAAGCGGCTTTGACGCCAGAAATGGCGATTAAACTTTCCGTGGTGATCGGCAGTTCACCGCAAATGTGGCTGAATCTGCAAAACGCCTGGAGTCTGGCAGAGGCGGAAAAAACTGTGGATGTGTCGCGACTACGCCGTCTGGTTACGCAATAAAAAATGGCGCCTTTTAAAGCGCCATTTGAAACTGATGACAAACGCAACATTGCCTGATGCGCTACGCTTATCAGGCCTACATGCTCACTGCAATCTATTGGATTTGAACGGTTTGTAGGCCGGATAAGGCGTTCACGCCGCATCCGGCATGAACAAAGCGCACGTTGTCAACAATGTGAAATGGCGCCTCTTACAGCGCCATTTTATCAATTAAGTGTCAAAAGAGATTATATCCCTTCTTCACTCTCTTTTTTTGCTTCCGCCTTCTCGATTTCACGATACCAGCGCGGATGGTGTTTCTTCGCCCAGCGACGGCTCACCTTCCCTTCGATCATCCCTTTAATCGACCCTTTCACCCAGAATGCCATATACATATGGATAAGGATGGCGTGGATCAGGATGATACCCGCAGCTGCGTGAATCAGCAGGCTGTAGCGGACAACCTGCATCGGGAAGTACTGCGCAAAGTACGGACGCCAGATAATTACCCCGGTCACCAGCAGCACGAAAATCATGCTCATGATTGACCAGAACATCATCTTCTGTCCGGCGTTGTACTTACCGACATCCGCCACTTTGTGCTCATTGCCTTTTAATACTTCAACAATGTTCAACAGCCACGGAATATCTTTCTTATCCGGGATGTTGTGATGCACAAAGCGGAAGAACATAAACATCAGCGCAACGAAAATCGCAATGCCGAAGAACGGGTGCAAAATGCGTCCCATCTGCGGCGTACCGAAGGTTTGCGTCAGCCATTGCAGCGTCGGGAAGAAGAACGAAATCCCGGACAGCGCCACCAGGAAGAAGCAAATCACCACGGTCCAGTGACAGGCGCGATCAATAAACTTGGTGCGCACAATCATTTTCGACTTACTCATGATGCTCCTCCTCGTCATCGTCCACTTCCTTATTCGGGCCAATACCGATGTAGTGGAAAATCAACCCGGCAAAGGTAGCAATAAAGCCAGCCGCTGCCAGCGGTTTCAGCGCACCTTTCCACAGATTCACCGAGGTATCGATCTTCGGATCTTTCGGCAGACCGTGATACAGCTCCGGCTGATCGGCGTGATGCAGCACGTACATAACGTGTGTACCACCGACCCCTTCCGGGTTGTAGACGCCAGCATGTTCGTAACCACGCGCTTTCAGTTTCGCCACGCGCTGTTCCGCAAGCTCCAGCATCTCCTTCTTGGTACCAAAGTGGATAGCTCCGGTCGGACAAGTTTTCACACATGCCGGTTCCTGGCCGACGCTGACGCGATCGACGCAGAGTGTGCATTTATATACCCGGTTATCCTCTTTGTTGAGGCGCGGAATATTAAACGGACACCCGGCAATACAGTAACCACAGCCGATGCAGTTTTCCGACTGGAAATCGACAATACCGTTAGCGTACTGAATGATCGCACCGGCAGACGGGCAAGCCTTCAGGCAGCCCGGATCTTCACAGTGCATACAGCCGTCTTTACGGATCAGCCACTCCAGCTTGCCATTCTGTTCGGTTTCGCTAAAGCGCATCACCGTCCAGGACTTGGCGCTCAGATCGGCGGGGTTATCGTATACCCCGACGCAGTGCCCCACTTCATCACGGATGTCGTTCCACTCCGAACAGGCCACCTGACAGGCTTTACAGCCGATACAGGTGGAAACGTCGATAAGTTTCGCGACTTCTGCTTTGTAATCACGCACCTGAGAAGGCGGCGTGATGGAGTTAGTTGCGGACCTTTTGATAATGTCCTGCGTTTCCATAGCCATCTGTTCGCCCCCTTACGCCTTCTCGATGTTTACTAAGAACGCTTTATATTCCGGCGTTTGCGAGTTTGCATCACCGACATTCGGCGTCAGAGTGTTAGCGATATAACCTTTACGCGCGACACCCTCAAAGCCCCAGTGGATAGGAATACCCACCGTTTCGACCTGCTGACCGTTAACGTTCAGCGGCTTCAGACGGCGCGTTACCACAGCCACCGCGCGGATAAAGCCACGCTTACTGGAGACAGTGACACGATCGCCATTGGCAATGCCTTTCGCTGCCGCCAGCGTTTCGCTGATTTCCACAAACTGTTCCGGCTGGGCGATTGCGTTGAGCAATGCGTGCTTGGTCCAGGTGTGGAAGTGCTCGGTCAGACGATAAGTTGTACCGACGTACGGGAACTGCTCTTTTTTACCCATCCGCAGCGCGTCTTGTTCATACAGACGAACGACCGGGTTAGAAACCACGTTCGGATGCAGCGGGTTAGTCCCCAGCGGCGTTTCAATCGGCTCGTAGTGTTCCGGGAACGGACCTTCCGCCATTTTGTTGATGGCAAACAGACGTCCCATCCCTTCCGGCTGCATGATAAACGGCCCGGTTGGCGTACCCGGCGCGGCATTGCCGAAGTCAGGAATATCGTTACCCGTCCACTTGCTGCCGTTCCACTGGATCAGCATCCGTTTCGGGTCCCACGGTTTACCGTTGATATCCGCCGAAGCACGGTTGTACAGTACGCGACGGTTGAGCGGCCACGCCCAGGCCCATCCCAGCGTGTTCCCCAGACCGGACGGGTCGGAGTTGTCGCGGTTGGCCATCTGGTTGCCCTGCTCTGTCCAGCTACCGGTATAGATCCAGCAAGAAGAAGCGGTCGTACCGTCATCACGCAGATGCGCAAAGCTACTCAGCAACTGACCTTTCTTCGCAATCAGCACACCATTAGCGTCATAGAGATCTTCCAGCGCATAGCCGTTGTTCTCTTTTGCCACTTCGTCAGATTGCGGCTCGTGCGGCTGCTTGTAGTTCCAGCTCATCTTCATCAGCGGTTCTACACCTTTACCACCTTCAGCTTTGTACAGCTCGCGCAGGTGATGGTAGATACCCGCCAGAATTTCGCCGTCGTTACGCGCTTCGCCAGGCGCGTCCTGACCTTTCCAGTGCCACTGCAACCAGCGACCGGAGTTGGCGATAGAACCATCTTCTTCAGCAAAGCAGGTCGAAGGCAGACGGAATACTTCAGTCTGAATAGACGCCGGATCGACATCGTTCGACTCGCCGTGGTTCTGCCAGAAGGTGGATGTTTCGGTCACCAGCGGATCGATAACCACCATGTACTTCAGCTTGCTCAGGCAGCTAACCACTTTGTTTTTGTCCGGGAAGGATGCTACCGGGTTAAAGCCCTGGCAGAAATAACCGCTGACCTTGCCTTCGTCCATCATGTTGAAATACTTGATGACGTCGTAAGTCTGGTCCCACTTCGGCAGCCAGTCGTAGCCCCAGTTATTCTCTTTCTGCGCGGCATCGCCGTAGAAAGATTTCATCAGGCTAACGAAGAACTTCGGATAGTTGCTCCAGTAGTTCATCTGATCAGCCAGCGTCGCTTTCGGCGTGTTCGCTTCCAGATAAGACTGCAGATCAACCTGTTTTTCTGACGGCAGCGTCAGATACCCCGGCAGACTGGTAGAGAGCAGACCTAAGTCGGTCAGACCCTGAATGTTGGAGTGACCACGCAGTGCGTTCACGCCACCACCAGCCATACCCATGTTGCCGAGCAGCAACTGGATCATCGCCATGGTACGGATGTTCTGCGCACCGACGGTGTGCTGCGTCCAGCCCAGCGCGTACAGGAAGGTGGTTGTGCGATCCGGCGCGCTGGTGGAGGCCAGCACTTCACACACTTTCAGGAAGTCGGCTTTTGGCGTACCGCAGATGTTTTCAACGACGTCCGGCGTGTAGCGGGAAACGTGCTCTTTCAGCAGGTTCCACACGCAGCGCGGATGAGTCAGTGTGTCATCGCGTTTCGCATAGCCGTTTTCATCGAACTGATAGTTCCAGGACGACTTATCGTACTGGCGTTTTTCAGCGTCATAACCGCTGAACAGGCCGTCTTCGAAAGCAAAATCATCACGCACCAGCAGGCTGGCGTTGGTGTAATGCTTAACGTATTCGGCGTTGATTTTGTTGTTTTCGATCAGGTAGCGCAAAACGCCAGACAGGAACGTAATGTCCGTACCGGAACGAATAGGTGCGTAAATATCCGCCACAGAAGCGGTACGCGTAAAACGGGGATCGACAACGATCAAAGTTGCATCGTTGTTGTTTTTCGCTTCCATCGCCCAACGGAAACCGACGGGATGCGCTTCAGCAGCGTTACCGCCCATTACCATTACGACGTTAGCGTTTTTGATATCCACCCAGTGGTTGGTCATCGCACCGCGACCAAATGTTGGAGCAAGACTTGCTACCGTTGGTCCGTGTCAAACGCGCGCCTGGTTGTCTACCGCCAGCATCCCGAGGGAGCGGGCAAATTTTTGAGTCAGCATCCCGGTTTCGTTGCTGGCGCCGGAGGCACACAGCATACCGGTAGAGAGCCAACGGTTTACCGTTACGCCCTGCTCGTTCTTTTCAATAAAGTTAGCGTCACGGTCAGCTTTCATCAGCTTCGCAATACGGGAGAATGCTTCTTCCCAGCTAATGCGCTGCCATTTGTCAGAACCTGGCGCACGATATTCCGGGTAACGCAGACGGTTTTCGCTGTTGACGTAATCCAGCAAACCGGCCCCTTTCGGGCATAGCGCACCACGGCTTACCGGATGGTCCGGGTCACCTTCAATGTGATAAATCGCTTCTCTGGCGTTTTTTGCGCCATCACCCAGGCTATACATCAATAGCCCGCAACCTACGGAACAGTATGTGCAGGTGTTACGGATCTCTTTCGCGCGTAATAATTTATAGTTTCGCGCCTGAGCCAGTGCTTGCTTCGGGGCAAAGCCCAATGCTGCTACTGTTGTTCCAGCCATACCGCCCGCGCAGATTTTAAAAAATTGTCTGCGACTGACGTCCATTGCTTTCCTCTTTTTTCAGGGGTATTACTGCGCGAGGAAACTAACAGTAAAATTCTGAATCTTTTTGCGCGAAATCAAAAAGAACACCTGTTTGCCACAAAATAATCCGCCTGCGCAAATTGACCTACCTCAATGGCGGTAGAAAAACGCACCACTGCCTGACAAGTCGGTTAAAAAAATGCTATAAATTTCAGCTTAATTTTTAACGGCAAGAGAGACTAAACAGCGAGCATGACACGACAAAAAGCAACGCTCACAGGGCTAATCGCGATCGTCCTGTGGAGCACCATGGTGGGGTTGATTCGTGGCGTCAGTGAGGGGCTCGGTCCGGTCGGCGGCGCAGCAGCTATTTATTCATTAAGCGGGCTGCTGTTAATATTCACTGTTGGATTCCCGCATATTCGGCAGATACCCAAACGTTATTTACTTGCGGGGAGTTTCTTATTCGTCAGCTATGAAATCTGTCTGGCACTTTCCTTAGGGTATGCGGCGACCCGTCATCAGGCTATTGAAGTGGGCATGGTGAACTATTTATGGCCCAGTCTGACAATTCTCTTTGCCATTCTGTTTAATGGTCAGAAGACCAACTGGCTGATTGTTCCGGGATTATTACTAGCCCTTGGCGGCGTCTGCTGGGTATTAGGGGGAGAAAATGGCCTCAAGCCGGATGAAATTATCAACAATATCACTACCAGCCCGTTAAGTTATTGCCTGGCGTTTATTGGTGCTTTCATCTGGGCTGCTTATTGCACGGTAACCAATAAATATGCCCGTGGATTTAACGGTATTACCGTTTTCGTCCTGCTGACAGGAGCAAGTTTGTGGGTTTACTATTTTTTAACGCCGCAACCAGAGATGGTATTTAGCACGCCCGTCATTATAAAACTTATCTCAGCGGCATTTACCTTAGGATTTGCTTACGCTGCGTGGAACGTCGGCATTCTACATGGCAATGTCACCATTATGGCGGTAGGTTCGTATTTTACGCCTGTGCTTTCGTCGGCGCTTGCTGCGGTACTGCTTAGTGCTCCGCTATCGTTCTCTTTCTGGCAAGGTGCATTGATGGTCTGCGGCGGTTCCCTGCTCTGCTGGCTGGCAACACGTCAAAGATAAGCAAAGGCTACGAGAATAAAGCCACGATTCATACGGCAACAAACGCGTCTGCCGTATGTTAATTTAAAAATTGGTAAGGAATATGATGCGTAATCGTTACATTTAGTAACACATATCCATTCAGATAATCAGCTTTCTCCCCCCGCAGTTTCGCTTTGTTATCTATTCTTTCAATCAGCACGTCACTCTATCTACTCTTAATTCTAATAACGGACCATTGCGTCCAATGTCCTGCCTTGTCTTTTTTTCATTAACAATGTGTGCATGTGAGGAAGAGTATGGCACTACAAAATGAGAAAAATAATCGTTACCTTTTGCGCGACTGGAAGCCAGAAAATCCGGCATTCTGGGAAAATAAAGGAAAACACATTGCCCGAAGAAACCTTTGGATATCAGTAAGCTGTTTACTCCTTGCCTTCTGTGTCTGGATGTTATTTAGCGCAGTTGCCGTTAATCTCAATAAAATCGGCTTTAATTTCACTACCGATCAGCTTTTTTTATTAACCGCATTACCTTCCGTTTCCGGCGCATTATTGCGTGTTCCCTACTCCTTTATGGTGCCTATATTCGGTGGACGTCGCTGGACGGTTTTTAGTACCGCGATTCTGATTATTCCTTGCGTCTGGCTCGGTATTGCTGTGCAAGATCCGAATACCCCTTACGGGATATTTATTGTTATTGCTTTGCTGTGTGGTTTTGCTGGCGCGAACTTTGCTTCGAGTATGGGAAATATCAGTTTCTTCTTCCCGAAAGCCAAACAAGGCAGTGCATTAGGGATTAATGGCGGGCTGGGGAATTTAGGCGTCAGCGTGATGCAGCTGGTTGCGCCGCTGGTGATTTTTGTTCCGGTATTTGCTTTTCTTGGCGTCAATGGCGTACCGCAGGCCGATGGTTCTGTGATGTCGCTGGCGAATGCCGCATGGATTTGGGTGCCGCTACTAGCGATTGCCACTATCGCCGCCTGGTCAGGGATGAATGATATTGCCAGTTCACGTGCGTCAATTGCAGACCAGTTGCCCGTTTTGCAACGGTTGCATCTGTGGCTGCTGAGTCTGCTCTATCTCGCTACCTTTGGCTCGTTTATCGGTTTTTCCGCCGGGTTTGCCATGCTGGCAAAAACGCAGTTCCCGGATGTGAACATACTGCAACTGGCTTTTTTTGGCCCGTTTATCGGCGCCATTGCGCGGTCCGTCGGCGGTGCGATCTCCGATAAATTTGGCGGCGTGCGTGTAACGCTTATCAACTTCATTTTTATGGCGGTTTTCAGTGCCCTGTTGTTCCTCACTCTGCCTGGCACAGGCTCCGGCAATTTCATCGCATTTTACGCTGTGTTTATGGGGTTATTCCTTACCGCGGGTTTGGGAAGTGGTTCTACTTTCCAGATGATCGCTGTCATCTTTCGCCAGATAACGATTTATCGCGTCAAGATGAAAGGCGGCAGCGATGAACAAGCCCAGCGAGAAGCCGTCACCGAAACGGCGGCGGCGCTGGGCTTTATTTCGGCCATCGGCGCGGTGGGCGGCTTCTTTATTCCACAAGCATTTGGCATGTCGCTGAATATGACCGGCTCGCCAGTGGGCGCGATGAAAGTGTTTTTAATCTTTTACATCATCTGTGTGCTGCTGACCTGGCTGGTTTATGGGCGGCGGAAGTTCAGCCAAAAATAAGAGATCGATGCCTGGTAAGACGCTCGCTCGTCTTATCAGGCCTACAACCGTGTCGCATCCGACAAGGCATCAGATCCCAAATCATTCCTGGAGCAGGAGTCATGTCATGAGTAAACTTTTGGACCGCTTTCGCTACTTCAAACAAAAGGGCGAAACTTTTGCCGACGGTCACGGACAGGTGATGCATAGCAACCGCGACTGGGAAGATAGCTATCGCCAGCGTTGGCAATTCGACAAAATCGTGCGCTCGACTCACGGCGTTAACTGTACTGGCTCCTGTAGCTGGAAAATCTATGTTAAAAACGGCCTGGTGACCTGGGAAATCCAGCAGACCGACTATCCTCGTACCCGCCCTGACCTGCCCAATCATGAACCACGCGGATGCCCACGCGGCGCAAGTTACTCCTGGTATCTCTACAGCGCTAACCGCCTTAAATACCCACTAATTCGTAAACGGCTGATTGAATTGTGGCGCGAAGCCCTCAAACAACACAGCGATCCGGTACTGGCGTGGGAGTCGATCATGAATGACCCGCAGAAGTGCCTGAGCTACAAGCAGGTACGTGGGCGCGGCGGGTTTATTCGCTCCAACTGGCAGGAACTGAATCAACTGATTGCTGCCGCTAACGTCTGGACCATCAAAACCTATGGCCCGGATCGCGTTGCCGGATTCTCGCCGATCCCGGCGATGTCGATGGTTTCTTACGCCGCCGGAACGCGTTATCTGTCGCTGCTAGGCGGCACCTGCTTAAGTTTCTACGACTGGTATTGCGACCTGCCGCCCGCCTCGCCGATGACCTGGGGCGAGCAAACCGACGTACCAGAATCTGCCGACTGGTATAACTCCAGCTACATCATCGCCTGGGGTTCAAACGTGCCGCAGACGCGCACGCCAGACGCCCACTTCTTTACCGAAGTACGCTACAAAGGCACCAAAACTATCGCCATTACCCCTGACTACTCTGAAGTGGCGAAATTGTGCGACCAGTGGCTGGCACCAAAACAAGGCACCGACAGCGCCCTGGCGATGGCGATGGGCCATGTGATTTTAAGAGAGTTTCATCTCGATAACCCCAGCGACTACTTCATCAATTACTGCCGCCGCTACAGCGACATGCCGATGCTGGTAATGCTGGAACCTCGCGACGATGGTAGCTACGTTCCCGGACGGATGATCCGCGCGTCTGACCTGGTGGATGGATTGGGCGAAAGCAACAATCCGCAGTGGAAAACCGTGGCAGTTAATACCGCAGGTGAACTGGTGGTGCCGAACGGTTCGATTGGTTTTCGCTGGGGCGAAAAAGGGAAATGGAATCTGGAATCCATCGCCGCAGGTACAGAGACTGAGTTGTCGTTAACCTTGCTCGGTCAACACGACTCCGTTGCAGGCGTGGCCTTCCCCTACTTTGGCGGCATTGAAAATCCGCACTTTCGTAGCGTGAAACACGATCCGGTACTGGTGCGCCAGCTTCCGGTGAAAAACCTGACGCTCGCCGATGGCAGTGTCTGTCCGGTCGTCAGCGTTTATGATTTGGTACTGGCGAATTACGGCCTCGATCGCGGGCTGAAAGATGAAAACAGCGCAAAAGATTACGCTGAAATCAAACCTTACACCCCGGCCTGGGGCGAGCAAATTACCGGCGTGCCGCGCCAGTACATTGAAACTATCGCCCGTGAATTTGCTGATACTGCCCATAAAACCCACGGGCGTTCGATGATTATCCTCGGTGCTGGTGTTAACCACTGGTATCACATGGATATGAACTACCGGGGAATGATCAATATGCTGGTCTTCTGCGGTTGTGTCGGGCAAAGCGGCGGCGGCTGGGCGCACTATGTCGGTCAGGAAAAACTGCGTCCGCAAACCGGTTGGTTGCCGCTGGCCTTTGCGCTTGACTGGAACCGTCCGCCGCGCCAGATGAACAGCACCTCGTTTTTTTACAATCACTCAAGCCAGTGGCGCTATGAAAAAGTTTCTGCTCAGGAACTGCTCTCACCGCTCGCCGATGCCAGTAAATACAGCGGTCATCTGATTGATTTCAACGTTCGCGCCGAACGCATGGGCTGGCTACCTTCTGCACCACAGTTGGGGCGTAATCCGCTCGGGATTAAAGCCGAAGCCGACAAGGTGGGATTATCACCTGCAGAATTTACCGCTCAGGCATTGAAATCGGGCGATTTGCGTATGGCCTGCGAGCAGCCGGATAACGGCAGCAATCATCCGCGTAACCTGTTTGTCTGGCGTTCTAACCTGCTAGGCTCCTCCGGCAAAGGCCACGAATATATGCAGAAGTATCTGCTGGGTACAGAAAGCGGGATTCAGGGGGAAGAACTCGGTGTCAGCGACGGGATCAAACCGGAGGATGTCGAATGGCAAACTGCGGCGATTGAAGGCAAGCTCGACCTGCTGGTGACGCTGGACTTCCGTATGTCCAGCACCTGTCTGTTCTCCGATATCGTCCTGCCCACCGCCACCTGGTACGAAAAAGACGATATGAATACCTCGGATATGCATCCGTTTATCCATCCACTTTCTGCGGCGGTCGATCCGGCCTGGGAATCACGCAGCGACTGGGAAATCTACAAAGGTATCGCCAAAGTCTTTTCGCAAGTGTGCGTGGGCCATCTCGGCAAAGAAACTGACGTGGTACTGCAACCGCTGCTGCATGACTCCCCGGCAGAGCTCTCACAACCGTGTGAAGTGCTCGACTGGCGCAAAGGCGAATGTGATCTGATCCCTGGCAAAACTGCCCCCAATATTGTGGCGGTCGAACGTGACTATCCTGCTACCTATGAACGCTTTACCTCGCTCGGGCCATTGATGGACAAACTCGGCAACGGCGGTAAAGGGATTTCGTGGAATACCCAGGATGAAATCGATTTCCTCGGTAAACTCAATTACACCAAACGCGATGGCCCGGCACAGGGGCGTCCGCTGATTGACACCGCCATTGATGCATCAGAAGTGATTCTGGCGCTGGCACCGGAAACCAACGGTCATGTGGCGGTCAAAGCGTGGCAAGCACTGGGCGAGATCACCGGACGCGAACATACCCATCTGGCGCGGCACAAAGAGGACGAGAAGATTCGCTTTCGCGATATTCAGGCGCAGCCGCGTAAAATTATCTCCAGCCCAACATGGTCCGGTCTGGAAAGCGATCACGTCTCTTACAACGCCGGATACACCAACGTTCATGAGTTAATTCCGTGGCGCACGCTGTCGGGCCGCCAGCAGCTCTATCAGGATCATCCGTGGATGCGTGCCTTTGGTGAAAGTCTGGTGGCTTATCGCCCGCCTATCGACACCCGCAGCGTCAGTGAAATGCGCCAGATACCGCCAAACGGCTTTCCGGAAAAAGCACTTAACTTCCTGACGCCGCACCAGAAATGGGGCATTCACTCTACCTACAGTGAAAACCTGCTAATGCTGACGCTCTCGCGCGGTGGACCGATTGTCTGGATCAGCGAAACCGATGCCCGCGAACTGACCATTGTCGATAACGACTGGGTGGAAGTGTTTAACGCCAACGGCGCGCTGACGGCTCGCGCGGTGGTCAGCCAACGCGTGCCGCCGGGCATGACCATGATGTATCACGCCCAGGAACGCATTATGAATATCCCCGGCTCGGAGGTGACCGGCATGCGCGGTGGCATTCATAACTCCGTTACCCGCGTTTGCCCGAAACCGACACATATGATTGGCGGTTACGCGCAACTGGCCTGGGGCTTTAACTACTACGGCACCGTCGGCTCAAACCGTGACGAATTCATCATGATCCGCAAGATGAAGAACGTTAACTGGCTGGATGATGAAGGTCGCGATCAGGTACAGGAGGCGAAAAAATGAAAATACGTTCGCAAGTTGGCATGGTGCTTAACCTCGATAAATGTATCGGCTGCCACACCTGTTCTGTGACCTGTAAAAACGTCTGGACCGGGCGCGAAGGCATGGAGTACGCATGGTTTAACAACGTCGAAACCAAACCGGGTATTGGTTACCCGAAAAACTGGGAAGATCAGGAAGAGTGGCAAGGCGGCTGGGTCCGCGACGTCAATGGCAAGATCCGCCCGCGTCTGGGCAGCAAAATGGGCGTAATTACCAAAATTTTCGCCAACCCGGTAGTGCCACAGATTGACGATTACTACGAACCTTTCACCTTCGATTATGAACATTTGCATAGCGCGCCGGAAGGTAAACATATTCCCACCGCCCGCCCGCGTTCGCTAATTGACGGCAAACGGATGGAGAAAGTGATCTGGGGGCCTAACTGGGAAGAACTGCTGGGCGGCGAGTTTGAAAAACGCGCCCGCGACCGCAACTTCGACGCCATGCAAAAGGAGATGTACGGGCAGTTTGAAAACACCTTCATGATGTACCTGCCGCGCCTGTGCGAACACTGCCTTAACCCAAGCTGCGTGGCGACCTGCCCCAGCGGCGCTATCTACAAACGCGAAGAAGACGGCATTGTGCTGATCGATCAGGATAAATGCCGTGGCTGGCGCTTGTGCATTAGCGGTTGTCCGTACAAAAAAATCTACTTCAACTGGAAAAGCGGTAAGTCAGAAAAATGTATCTTCTGTTATCCGCGAATTGAGTCCGGTCAGCCGACGGTCTGCTCTGAAACCTGCGTGGGTCGCATTCGTTATCTTGGCGTACTGCTCTACGACGCCGACCGTATCGAGGAAGCGGCGAGCACCGAGCGCGAAGTTGATCTCTATGAACGCCAGTGCGAAGTGTTCCTCGATCCGCACGATCCCTCGGTGATCGAAGAAGCGCTGAAACAAGGTATCCCGCAAAACGTGATTGAGGCAGCCCAGCGTTCGCCGGTTTACAAAATGGCCATGGACTGGAAACTGGCGCTACCGCTGCACCCGGAATATCGCACCCTACCAATGGTCTGGTATGTACCGCCACTGTCGCCAATTCAGTCATACGCCGATGCAGGCGGTCTACCAAAAAGCGAAGGCGTGCTTCCCGCTATCGAAAGCCTGCGTATTCCGGTGCAATATCTCGCCAATATGTTGAGTGCAGGCGATACCGGCCCTGTACTGCGGGCGCTAAAACGGATGATGGCCATGCGCCACTATATGCGTTCGCAAACCGTAGAAGGCGTAACGGATACCCGCGCAATTGACGAAGTGGGTTTGAGCGTCGCCCAGGTGGAAGATATGTATCGCTATCTCGCTATCGCCAACTATGAAGATCGGTTTGTCATTCCGACCAGTCATCGGGAAATGGCGGGCGATGCGTTTGGAGAGCGTAACGGCTGCGGCTTTACTTTTGGCGACGGTTGCCACGGCTCTGATACTAAATTCAACCTGTTCAACAGTAGCCGGATCGATGCTATCGACATTACCGAAGTACGCAATAAAGCGGAGGGGGAATAATGCAAATCCTCAAAGTGATCGGCCTGTTGATGGAGTACCCGGACGAGCTGTTGTGGGAATGCAAGGACGACGCGCTGGCGCTGATTCGCCGCGACGCGCCGATGCTCACCGATTTTGCACTCGATCTGCTCAACGCGCCGCTGCTGGATAAACAGGCCGAATGGTGTGAAGTGTTTGACCGTGGACGTACCACGTCGCTGCTGCTGTTTGAACATGTTCATGCCGAGTCACGCGATCGCGGTCAGGCAATGGTGGACCTGCTGGCGGAGTATGAAAAAGTCGGCCTGCAGCTAAATTGTCGCGAGCTACCTGATTATCTGCCTTTGTATCTGGAGTATTTAAGTGTGCTGCCCGACAACCAGGCGAAAGAAGGTTTGCTCAACGTTGCGCCAATCCTCGCTCTGCTTGGCGGGCGCTTAAAACAACGCGAGGCACCGTGGTATCCGTTGTTTGACGCCCTGCTGCATCTGGCGGGAAGTACACTTTCAAGTGACAGTGTCACAAAACAGATACGTAGCGAGGAGCGCGACGACACCCGCCAGGCGCTGGATGCAGTGTGGGAAGAGGAACAGGTGAAGTTTATTGAAGATAACGCCACGGCGTGTGACAGCTCGCCACTTAATCAATATCAGCGACGCTTTAGCCAGGATGTCGCGCCGCAGTACGTCGACATCAGTGCGGGAGGTGGGAAATGATTCAGTATCTGAACGTTTTTTTTTACGATATCTACCCGTACTTGTGTGGCACGGTATTTATTCTCGGAAGCTGGCTGCGCTACGACTATGGGCAGTACACCTGGCGCGCCTCCTCCAGCCAGATGCTGGATAAACGCGGGATGGTGCTGTGGTCGAATCTGTTCCATATCGGCATTCTGGGGATCTTCTTCGGACATCTGTTCGGCATGTTAACGCCGCACTGGATGTACGCGTGGTTTCTGCCGGTGGCGGTAAAACAGCAAATGGCAATGATCCTCGGCGGTATTTGCGGTGTGTTGACGCTGATTGGCGGCGCGGGATTGCTGGTACGCCGTTTAACGAATCCGCGTATCAGGGCGACATCTTCTGGTGCGGATATCCTGATCCTCGCCATTTTGTTAATTCAGTGCATTCTGGGATTAACCACCATTCCCTTTTCAGCACAACATCCGGACGGCAGTGAAATGATGAAGCTGGTGGGCTGGGCGCAAAGCATCGTCACTTTCCAGGGCGGCGCATCGACGCACCTTGATGGTGTGGCTTATATCTTCCGCGTTCATCTGGTGTTGGGAATGACCATCTTTCTGCTCTTCCCGTTCACCCGACTCGTGCATGTATGGAGCGCACCATTTGAGTACTTTACCCGTCGGTACCAGATTGTGCGCTCACGGCGTTAATCATCACCCTGGCCGGATAGCCCTTCGCTCTCCGGCCACTTGCAAGCTATGATAGTTCTCCAGCCACAGGAGAACATTAATGAAACCGCAGGTTTACCACGTCGATGCTTTTACCTCTCAACCTTTTCGCGGCAATTCTGCCGGTGTTGTTTTCCCCGCCGATAATCTTAGCGAAACGCAAATGCAGCTTATCGCCCGCGAGTTAGGCCATTCGGAAACTGCTTTTCTGCTGCACAGCGACGACAGTGATGTGCGAATTCGCTACTTTACGCCTACGGTTGAAGTGCCAATTTGCGGTCATGCGACGGTGGCAGCGCACTATGTACGTTCAAAAGTGTTAGGTTTGGGGAATTGCACCGTCTGGCAAACATCTCTGGCGGGACGTCATCGCGTGACTATTGAAACGCAAAACGATGATTATCGTATTTCGCTGGAGCAAGGTACCCCTGGTTTTGAACCGCCGCTGGAAGGTGAAGCACGCGCGGCAATTATCAACGCGTTGCATCTTACCGAAGACGACATTCTGCCCGGATTGCCGATCCAGGTGGCAACGACCGGACACTCAAAAGTGATGATCCCGTTGAAGCCGGAAGTGGATATTGACGCCCTTTCTCCTGACCTTATTGCACTAACAACCATCAGCAAGCAGATTGGCTGCAATGGGTTTTTCCCCTTCCAGATCCGCCCAGGCAAAAATGAAACCGATGGTCGCATGTTCTCACCTGCGATTGGCATTGTGGAAGATCCCGTTACTGGAAATGCTAATGGTCCGATGGGCGCATGGCTGGTGCATCACAACGTGTTACCCCACGATGGCAATATGTTGCACGTTAAAGGCCATCAGGGACGCGCACTTGGGCGTGATGGTGTTATTGATGTGACGGTGACTATTCGGGACAACCAACCGGAGAAAGTCACCATTTCTGGCACAGCGGTGATTCTGTTCCATGCTGAATGGGCCATTGATCTCTGAAACCGTTGCCTGATGCGCTTTGCTTATCAGGCCTACAACCGGGCTAATGTAGGCCGGATAAGGCGTTTACGCCGCATCCGGCACTCTGGCAGAAACTATTTCCCCGCCTCCGGATGTGTATCAAACGCTGCCATCACCAACGCTAACTCATCCACAGTAACCCCATGTTTCGCATCATCCACGCCCAGTCCAAACTGCTCCTGCATAACGGCATACAACGACACCACATCCGGTAGATTTAGCTGCTCCACTGCATGTCCATTTTCATAATGGGTAAAATGAAAATTGGTCAGTGTCAGTTTGCCACCGTCCGGTAAATGGCGGCACATCAGCAAATGATGGCGGAAATGCGATTGCGGCCAGTGCGCCGACCAGAAATTACCCATCACATAATCGCTTTGTTGTTGCTCGCAGAGATCAAAACGGTACATCGACTGCCAGTGCTGATGATGATTAAACTGCAAAATCCAGTCGTCCCCTTCCTGTAACAGCCGATATTCGCCATGTGGCGTTGTTTGCGCGATATCCGCCACTAAACGAATCGGCGCAGTCAATGTCTGACCTCCGAAACCGACATCAGCAATCCATTTTTCACCTTCCAGTTCCACCAACAGCAAACGATGGGTACGCGGCGGTAATGCTGGAGGATTAGATAACACTACGCGCCCTAAAAGACTGCGTACATGAAAACCCAGCTCGCGTAATACCCGCTCAAACACGCCATTCTGTTCAAAGCAGTAACCGCCACGCCGGGCGAACACCAATTTCTCTTCCAGAGATTGATCATCAAGCTGCATTTCCCTCGGCAGCAGAACATCAAGATTTTCAAATGGAATGGTGCAATTGTGTTTCAGGTGTAATGCACGAAGCGTATCGATATTGACCGCAGCGGCTCCCGACCAGTTAATGCGGGCAAAGTAATGATTCAGAATGGGCGTCATCAGGCGTTTCCGTTAGTGGTTTTATCAACTTATAACCTGGAATAGACACCGCACAGGCGATTTTGTGCGATCGTGGACATGCATCACGTTCGCAAATCGCCGATCCCGTTAATTTTGTTGCTTATTGCGTTACGAGCTACGCTTTTAAAACACCCTTCATAGCGAGGCGCTATTGTGAGCCGATTTATCCCCGTCGATTTGCATCATGCCAGCCGTCTGTTAAACCACGGCCCTACCGTCTTGATAACCAGTTTCGATGAGCAATCCCAGCGACGTAACCTTATGGCTGCGGCCTGGTCGATGCCCGTAGAGTTCGAACCGCCACGCGTGGCAATTGTGGTAGATAAATCGACATGGACCAGGGAGTTGATTGAGCGTAACGGTAAATTTGGCATCGTTATTCCGGGCGTTGCGGCGACTAACTGGACGTGGGCGGTAGGAAGTGTGTCGGGTCGTGAAGAGGATAAATTTAATTGCTACGGCATTCCGGTAGTGAAAGGCCCGGTGCTTGGTTTACCGCTGGTCGAGGAAAAATGTCTGGCGTGGATGGAGTGCCGCTTGCTACCTGCGACTTCCGCGCAAGAAAAATACGACACACTATTTGGCGAAGTAGTATCAGCAGCGGCAGACGCTCGGGTATTTGTCGAAGGCCGCTGGCAGTTTGATGATGATAAACTCAATACACTACATCATTTAGGCGCTGGCACCTTCGTTACCAGCGGCAAACGTGTTACGGCAGGTTAAGCATTACATGCTGTAACCCGGTTTCTTTATCAAAGTCTCCATTTGGGGCGCGATTTCGGCGTCCCAGATAGCTTGCCATGATTCTGGTTGAATCTGCTGTAGAGCAATGCTTATCGAACTGTCTTTACTGTTCAGATGGCGAATAATAACGGCGGTAATATCTGCAGCAAGCGCTGCTTTTTGTTGTTCGTCCAGTTCACGCGGAAAACATTTGATGTCTATGTGCGGCATTTTTGTGCTCCTTTTGAAAGATGTCAGTAAAATTAACACACGTTGTGAGTGTCATGTGTCCGATGATGCGTTTTTACGGCAATAATGCCTGCTTGAAATTGTGCATATTTGTACTACTGCCTTTTAAATAAAGCGCCAGCACAAACGTTAACTTGCAGAATATATTCTTCTGCCAACATACCATTAAGAAAACATCAAGTTCCCGGCTTGCCAATTTATTAACGCCAATTATAGTTATTCTTGCCCTCACTAAAATTTTTCATTCGTAATTACCCCCAATAAAAATCCATTCTGGAGACACTTAAGATGCAGCTTAATCATATTGTTAAAAGTCTGCTAATAACGGGATTATTCACCACCAGTTCGTTACCTCTCCTCGCGGCGGAAGCCCCTAAAAACGCCACCGCAGCCACGCAGCAAGCAAACAATTTACTCTATAACCAGCTGCCGTTTTCCGATAACACTGACTTTACTGATGCCCATAAAGGTTTTATTGCCCCTATTCCTCAAGACGTGATTAAGGGCGAGCAAGGAAATGTTATCTGGGACCCACAACAATACGCTTTTATCAAAGAAGGCGATAAAGCCCCTGATACGGTGAATCCAAGTTTATGGCGTCAGGCGCAACTGATAAATATCAGCGGTTTATTTGAAGTGACTGAAGGTGTCTATCAGATTCGTAACCTCGATTTATCAAATATGACCATCATTGAAGGCAAAGAGGGTATTACCGTCGTTGATCCACTTGTTTCAGCAGAAACAGCCAAAGTGGGTATGGATCTTTATTACAAAAATCGCGGCAAAAAACCGGTAGTGGCGGTTATCTACACACACAGTCATGTCGATCACTACGGTGGTGTTCGCGGTGTAATTGATGAAGCTGACGTTAAATCAGGAAAAACAAAAATCTATGCGCCAGCCGGATTTTTGGAGGAAGCCGTTTCCGAGAACATTATGGCTGGCAATGTGATGAGCCGACGAGCCAGTTATATGTATGGCAACTTATTGAAACCTGATGTTAAAGGCCAGGTCGGCGCGGGGCTGGGGACAACCACTTCAGCAGGAACGGTTACGTTGATTGCTCCTACTAACTACATCACCAAAACCGGGCAAAAAGAAACTATTGACGGGTTGACCTATGATTTCCTGATGGCACCAGGTTCCGAAGCGCCTTCTGAAATGCTGTGGTTTATTGAAGAAAAGAAACTGATCGAAACCGCAGAAGATGTCACGCACACCCTTCATAACACCTATTCGCTGCGTGGGGCTAAAATTCGCCAACCGCTGCCGTGGTCAAAATACATTAACGAAGCACTCAATTTATGGGGGGATAAAGCCGAGGTTATTCTCGCTCAACATCACTGGCCAACCTGGGGCAACGATAACGTGGTCAAACTGCTTAAAAGCCAGCGTGATTTGTATCGTTACATCAATGATCAAACTCTGCGAATGGCAAATCAGGGGATGACCCGTGATGAAATTGCCGCAAACTTTAAACTGCCCTCTTCGCTGGCTAACACCTGGGCGAATCGCGGTTATTACGGTTCGGTAAGTCATGACGTGAAAGCAACTTACGTGCTTTATCTCGGCTGGTTTGATGGTAACCCCGCGACGCTTGATGAACTGCCGCCAGAAGAAGGCGCAAAAAAATTCGTCGAGTATATGGGCGGTGCTGATGCCATTTTACAAAAAGCCAAACAGGATTATGACCAGGGCAATTTCCGCTGGGTTGCTCAGGTTGTCAGTAAGGTGGTGTTTGCCGATCCAAACAACCTGGCAGCGAGAAATCTGGAAGCTGATGCGCTTGAGCAGTTAGGCTATCAGGCTGAATCTGGGCCGTGGCGTAATTTTTATCTCACTGGCGCACAGGAATTGCGTAGCGGCGTACAAAAATTACCCACACCAAATACTGCCAGCCCTGACACTGTGCGTGCAATGACGCCGGAGATGTTCTTTGATTATCTTGCCGTCCATATTAATGGTGAGAAAGCGGCAGATGCCAAAGCCGTGTTGAATTTCGATTTTGGTGAAGACGGCGGCAACTATAAAGTGGAGCTTGAAAATGGAGTTCTCAATCATACCGCCGGTGTAGAGGCTTCGGATGCTGATGCCACTATCTCTCTGACTCGTGATGTATTGAACAAAATTGTATTGAAAGAAGAGACACTGAAAGAAGCCACGGACAAAGGAGATGTCAAAATTACTGGCAATGCGGAAAAACTCAACGAACTGTTAGGTTATATGGATAATTTTGAGTTTTGGTTCAATATAGTGACACCATAAATTTACTCTGTATCGGGCAGGTATCCTGCCCTTTTTTGGTTAAAAAATGGCTGAAAGAAGAAAACCGCATCACTCGTGGCAAACACGCCGCGATATGGTTATTCGCGGCATGACAATTAGTCTGCCATGGTTTGCTTTTATCAATGTAAGTTTTGCATTGATGATTTTGCTGCGTCATGTTCTGTTTAATGACCTTACTCCTCCATGGTTAAATGAAAAAAACCTTATACATTCTATTGATATATCCGCAATGGGTATTCTGCTGATTTGCAGTGGCTTACTACTAATCCCTCGGCAAAACGCATTACCTATCCAGGTGCTATTAGTGGCCCTGAGCCTGCTATGGTCCTGGTGTAGTTATCACTTTATTGCGCACTGGACGCTGCAGTTTGCTTATCCACTATGTGTATTATTAATGCTTAGTGGCGTTGTCGCACTTTATTTCCATACCCCATCATTGCTCGCATTTATAATTCCTTTATGGCTCACTACTCCAATAGCGAGTCTTATGCTTAATCAACAGATTAATATTCATTTTGCGGTTATCTGGTGTATTTTTTCACTGGTGCTGTATGGTGGGCGACTTATTTTGTTACGTTGGTTTGAAGAAGCATGGGAACAAAACAGCTACAACAACCAGTTAATTAATCGCCTTGATGCATTAGCACATCGTGATCCTTTGACTGGGGCAGCAAACCGACGTGCGATGAACAGTATCTTATACGACGCGATAGATAACGGCGGGTCATTTGCTCTAATTATGCTGGATGTCGATTTTTTTAAACATTACAACGACACTTACGGGCATCCAGCTGGTGATCGTTGCCTGATACAAGTTGCCGACGCTCTACAGCGTTCAACTCGCCAGTCAGAGGATGTTGTTGCCCGTTATGGTGGCGAAGAGTTTGCCATCATACTGTTTAATGCAACATTGCCGGAAGCTGAGGCGGTAGCAGACAGAGTGAAGCAAGAACTTAAACTGACAGCAATCCCGCATCAGGCATCTGCTGTCAGTACATTCGTTACGGTTAGTCAGGGGATTACCTGTTCTGCTCCCGCAAAAACGGCTGAACAAATTGTTTCAGATGCCGACGCCGCGTTATACCGGGCGAAAGAAAGTGGGCGAAATCGATGGGCTTTATAAGCATTACGGGACTGGCCAGATTACGTCTCTCCGAGCTTAACAAGGACTGACGGGGGATGATAATTGTCTATAGCTATCTTCTCTGCGATGTCTTTCTGGCATCTCATTGTTTAGTACAAAAAGTGTACTTCTCATGTTCTTTCCCTGACGGGCAGGCATAGAGGTGATCTCATTGAATTTGTTAACGCAATCAGTCGATCACAAAACCCTATGCCTGTCTTCTTTTCTGGGGATTCCTCAGCCTCAAAGAAGGAGAGACAAAAAACAGCGCTATTAAATACACGCAATTGATATTATAGCATTTAATCAAGGCTACTTATTAACATCTCTTTGCTTTTAAGAATACTAGTTAACTATTTTTGGATATTTCAAGCAATATATTTAATTCATCTTTTGGTAAATTCATTTTCCTCAGATATTGCTCTGGCATGGCTATTTTTTTCTTTTCCTCCAGCGAAAGTTTCTTATAGTAATCCATATTGAGTTTCTCATAGGGATAAAGCTGATAGGATTGAAGTTTAGGGATATACAAATCGAAAATCTTTTTTAAATGCTGGGGATGATCCTCATAAATAACAGAAGAGTATTTTTTAAAATACTCTTCCTGAGGTAGCGTTGCATCAGTTGTTGCCAGAGGATTGTTCCTTGCCACATCAGATCTTCTGCTATAATATTTTAAATAAACATGATCGCCTTCACGAAAAACATAAAACATATTAACATCATGGCCTTCCCTGGCATTTTTTGGAATCTCAGCATCTATTTTAAACATTCCAACCTGCTGCCTGTAAGTATAATGGATCACATAGTTTACTATGTCATCATTATTTTCAGAGAATTGAAATCGCTTGCCTTTGCATAAGAGACTGACGACTTTCCATATAGAAAATCCTGGATACTTTTCACTGTTAGCATAGATTTCCATATTAATTGTCATGTCATCAAGAACACTTTTCTCACCATAGACCTCAAATACTGGATTGATCAGATTTTTTTTCATATCGCACCCGCATATAATAAAAACACACACTAACAAATAAAAACAGTTAACTGACAATTTTCGATTTATGGTCATTAAATACTCCCTGGTGATTGCTTCCAACCTTAACACCATTTATGAACTTATTCATAAATCTGGCATTCGGATGAGGGCCTGTTATCGCTTTACTACCTTCCCCCGGGCCACCACCGACCATATAGGTTTGACCAACATCCCATCCCGTATTCATTGATCTTGCTGGAGTGGTAATTCTAATATTAGGCTCAAATGAAGGAAATGAGGATGCTGATTGGCCCCAAATAGCAACATTCCGAAAATTTTTCTGTTGTGAAATTCTTAGAGCAAAACCTTCAGGTATATCATGCCCAGAATTACAACCATAAAAAACACACATAGCGCAATTACTTTTCCAGTTGAAGTCAATAGAATCCCATCCCCCCGAGATGCCCATTTGTATTGACCAATTAGGAGCTGGGGGGATATTTGGCGTGTCATAACAAATTGGCCCATGCAAAGTAGCAGAATGTGAAAAAACACCAACTTCTCTTACTGTTACTTTATCTCTTCCACCATATTTATCTATCCATACAGAAACAATTGTTTTAATCTCATGAAATGCCTGTATCGGAGGGCAATGGACTTTATGTATATTCTCATCATACCATGATGCTCGTTTTATATTTTTCAAACGCGTCTGACTAGCCTCTGAAAACATCTTTTCCCCTTTATCATCTTCATTAATCCAAAATAATAAAAATAATTCCTTAGGCCGGGTTATCTGCTGAGTAATTATATTATTCCCATGAGCTTTCGTAGTTCCTGTTGTAACTTTTTCCATATTTTACCTCACAAGTAATTAATCATACATACCACTATTAAATTCTGGCATACCTTCCTTTTTATGCTAGCCAATAATGACAATTTATGTTCTACTTCCCGGGCTTGTCTGTAATCGGGGATAATCGGAATATGTTCTATCTATTTTTCAAATTCCATTTTGCTCTCCTTGTTTATATAAGGAGCATTTGATTATACAATTTCAAGCAATGAGGAATATCTCATTTTTTGAACATAATATACAAATCATTTAGTACAAAAAGCGTGTCCCCGATGTTCTTTCCCTGGATTACGATCCCTTAACATTAAGCCTCAATACCCTTATTTATCTTCAGCATCAATAATTGATATACATAATTGCACAGATAACATAGCTTATATCAATTAATTAATATCCGTAAACGCTACCGCCCCACCCTGAGATTTTAATCTGCACCTGGCTATCTTAACGTTATGCCCCAAACATTAGTAATGTAAATTAAGAATTAGGAATATATCAAATTCACTTCACAAATTAATATCGAGAATGATATACACATTAATTATATTGAAGTAATTTTTAAGCGTTGTAATTCCCCTGGAACAGGACTAATTCAAGAAGTTCCTGTTGGGCAATAGCGCGTGTATCAACCAACATTCCTCTTACATTTTTTGGCACCTTCTGTAACGTCGGCAACTGGCACATCAAATCTGCAATTGTATTGGTATTTGGCGTATTACCCCTGAAACCAGTCCCCTCACTATTCAATGATAATCAGCGAAGGGATATGTTGGCGACCAACCACACTAGTGTTCACTGCAACCACTGGCGTTCAGAGCGACGAACGAGTGACGAAAGAGTCGGACTGCAGCCGAGTATCATCAAAGCAATAGTGCTTGTTTCTGTCATGATTTCATCAGGTTGCTATTTTGTCGCCAGCCGCCTTTATCCCCGTACATCTATAGTGGGATTATTTTGCATCGTTACACGATAAAAGGTAGGATTCTGCGCCGACCGTTATACCCATAAAGAATAATGGTGAATATTGTCATCGCCAGGATGAATAAACATTGTTCATGGCGACATAAAAGACTTTTTTCATTAAAGCAATCAGGGAGAGCAATGAGTAAACACGACACCGACACTTCAGATCAACACGCCGCGAAACGCCGCTGGCTTAATGCCCACGAAGAGGGGTATCACAAAGCGATGGGCAATCGCCAGGTGCAGATGATCGCCATTGGCGGCGCGATTGGTACGGGTTTGTTTTTAGGCGCAGGGGCCCGACTGCAAATGGCGGGGCCAGCACTGGCACTGGTCTATTTAATCTGCGGCCTGTTTTCGTTTTTTATTTTGCGTGCGTTGGGTGAGTTGGTATTACATCGCCCTTCCAGTGGCAGTTTTGTCTCTTATGCTCGTGAGTTTTTAGGAGAGAAAGCCGCTTATGTTGCTGGCTGGATGTACTTCATCAACTGGGCGATGACCGGGATTGTCGATATCACCGCCGTCGCACTGTATATGCATTACTGGGGCGCATTTGGTGGTGTACCGCAGTGGGTATTTGCCCTTGGCGCTCTGACTATCGTTGGCACCATGAACATGATCGGCGTGAAATGGTTCGCCGAGATGGAGTTCTGGTTTGCACTCATTAAAGTACTCGCCATTGTTACTTTCCTGGTGGTAGGTACGGTGTTTCTCGGTAGCGGTCAACCGCTGGATGGCAACACGACTGGCTTTCATTTAATTACCGATAATGGCGGCTTCTTCCCCCATGGTCTGCTGCCTGCTTTGGTGTTGATTCAGGGCGTAGTGTTTGCTTTTGCCTCCATTGAAATGGTGGGTACTGCCGCTGGGGAATGTAAAGATCCACAGACCATGGTGCCAAAAGCAATTAACAGCGTGATTTGGCGTATTGGCCTGTTTTACGTCGGCTCCGTAGTGCTGCTGGTTATGTTATTGCCGTGGAGCGCATATCAGGCTGGGCAAAGTCCGTTTGTGACGTTCTTTTCCAAACTGGGCGTGCCTTATATTGGCAGCATTATGAACATTGTGGTACTGACTGCTGCCCTCTCCAGCCTGAATTCGGGTCTGTACTGCACCGGACGTATTTTGCGCTCAATGGCGATGGGCGGTTCTGCACCAGGTTTTATGGCAAAAATGAGTCGCCAGCATGTGCCGTATGCTGGGATTCTGGCGACGCTGGTCGTGTATGTCGTCGGCGTATTCCTCAACTATCTGGTACCTTCGCGCGTATTTGAGATTGTGTTGAACTTCGCGTCGCTGGGAATTATCGCCTCCTGGGCGTTTATCATCGTTTGCCAGATGCGTCTACGTAAAGCCATCAAAGAAGGCAAAGCTGCGGATGTCAGTTTTAAACTCCCAGGCGCGCCCTTTACGTCATGGCTGACGCTACTGTTTTTACTGAGTGTGCTGGTGCTGATGGCGTTCGATTACCCTAACGGGACTTACACCATCGCGGCGCTACCGATTATCGGTATTCTTCTGGTTGCAGGATGGTTTGGCGTGCGCAAACGCGTTGCCGAAATTCACAGCACTGCACCGGTAGTAGTCGAAGAAGAGAAACAGGATATTGTCTTTAAGCCTGAAACGGCGAGTTAATTGCAAAATTTGCCCGGCGCAGTGCCGGGCAAATTGAAGCGCTCTTTGTTCATGCCGGATGCAGCGCTAGCGCCTTATCCGTCCTACGAAAGACACACTCCCCCATGTCTGTTACAGCGCAATACGAATCACATCGTCCGGCTGGGTGGCTTCTTGCTGTTTAGTGGATTTTTGTTTCACACTGACATACAGCGTTTTACCATCGGCAGATAGCGCCAGACTGTTCGGATGAGTCGGCGTATCGAACGTTTTAACCACTTTGTAGGTTTTCGCGTCAATCACACTCACTTTACCCGCCTGACGATGAGTCACGTAGGCTTCATTACGCGCTGGGTTAAACAGCACAGCCAGTGATTCCGGTGCCGAAACCTTCGCCAGAACATTACCATCACGGGTATCGACCACTAACACTTCTGCAGCTTTAGAGTCGGTGATAAATGCGCGGTTGTTGTCGGTATCAAGACTGATATTGATAAAGAAATGTTCTTTGCCATCATCCAGAAGCTTTTTACGGCTTAGGATTTTGTTGTTGGCAGTGTCGACGGTGATCAATTCACCATCAGCGTTGGTGGTGTAAAGACGCTTACCTTTGCTATCCAGCGCTAAACCAGTGCTCATTTTACCGGTGTTCTGGATGGCGGTTTTCAGTTTGATATTCTCGCCATCAACGACCCAAATTACGCTCTCTTTACCAATACCACTGATGTAAACGGTATTCGTGGCATCGTCTGCCACCAGCTCACGCGGTTGCAGCGGACGCACCTCTTCCGTGCGCTTACGATCATCCAGCACCAGACGGCCTTTCACCGCCCCCGTTTTGGCATCAATTGCCGTAACCGCGCTATTTACCGTGTTACCAAACCACAACGTTTGAGTAGCGTTGTTAATGGTGGCACCAAACGGCTTGAGATCGTTATGGATCACCTGAGTCACTTCCAGAGTGACCGGATCAAGACGATAAACCACCCCGCCTTTATCCAGTTTTCGGCTTTGCGAAGTAGCAAGCCACAGCGCGTTCTCCTGCTGGCTATAAGCCATTTCGTAGGCACCTTTACCTACCGCTTTACGCAGCATTTCTTCTGCGGCCTGCGTACTGAATGATGAAGCAACGAGCAATGAACCTAACAGTAATGAACCACGCAGGCGCGATGAAAACAGATGACGTAAATGCATGACGACTCCCTTTGATGAACCGATATTTTTGCTGCTTCACAATGCTTCGCTGAACGTAATCTTCGTTACGCCCTTGTTATAAATGGGAATGGTAATCATTATTTTCTCAAATGTGGAGTATTTCTTGCCGTTACGACTACAATTTTTTCAATCAATTAACGTATTGTGCCGTTTCGTTTCCCATAAATTTACATTTTCATTACCATGGCAGCGTTTTTCCATCCTTAACCTGGCTTTTTTCATGAAGATTTTCTCCGTCCGACAAACCGTTTTGCCCGCACTGATTGTCCTTTCACCTTCCGCTTTTGCAACCAATGAACAAACCATGATTGTCAGTGCCGCGCCGCAGGTGATTTCCGAGCTGGATACCCCAGCAGCTGTAAGCGTGGTGGATGGCGAAGAGATGCGCCTGGCAACACCGCGCATTAACTTGTCTGAATCACTGACCAGTGTGCCAGGTTTACAGGTACAAAACCGGCAGAACTATGCGCAAGATTTACAGCTGTCGATTCGCGGATTTGGTTCCCGTTCCACTTACGGTATTCGCGGTATTCGCCTGTATGTGGACGGTATTCCCGCCACCATGCCAGACGGACAAGGGCAAACATCCAACATCGATTTAAGCAGTGTGCAAAATGTGGAAGTGCTGCGTGGTCCCTTCTCTGCCCTGTATGGCAACGCGTCTGGCGGTGTCATGAATGTCACCACCCAGACCGGGCAACAGCCGCCAACCATTGGAGCCAGTAGTTACTACGGCAGTTTTGGCAGCTGGCGCTATGGCCTGAAAGCAACGGGCGCAATGGGCGACGGCACACAGCCTGGCGATGTCGATTACACCGTTTCAACCACGCGCTTTACGACCCACGGCTATCGTGACCATAGTGGCGCGCAGAAAAATTTAGCCAATGCTAAATTAGGCGTACGCATTGATGACGCCAGCAAATTAAGCCTGATTTTCAATAGCGTGGATATCAAAGCAGATGATCCTGGTGGATTAACCGAAGCAGAATGGAAGGCCAATCCACAACAGGCGCCGCGCGCTGAACAGTACGACACACGAAAAACCATCCAGCAAACTCAGGCTGGGTTGCGCTATGAGCGTAGCCTGAGTTCGCGGGATGATTTGAGTGTAATGATGTATGCCGGAGAGCGAGAAACCACACAGTACCAGTCGATTCCGATGACTCCGCAGCTTAATCCGTCACATGCGGGCGGCGTGATTAGTTTGCAGCGCCATTACCAGGGTATAGACACCCGCTGGACACACCGTGCTGAACTGGGCGTTCCAGTCACGTTCACCACCGGTCTGAACTACGAAAATATGAGTGAAAACCGCAAGGGCTACAATAACTTCCGCCTGAATAATGGCGTGCCAGAGTACGGACTAAAAGGTAATTTGCGCCGTGACGAACGCAATTTGATGTGGAACGTCGATCCCTATTTGCAAACCCAGTGGCAACTGACCGATAAACTGTCGCTGGATGCTGGCGTGCGCTACAGTTCCGTATGGTTTGATTCTAACGATCATTACGTCACGCCTGGAAATGGCAATGACAGCGGTGACGCCAGTTACCACAAATGGCTACCGGCAGGTTCACTGAAATATGCGATGACCGATGCCTGGAATATCTATCTGGCGGCTGGTCGAGGTTTTGAAACACCGACCATCAATGAGCTGTCTTATCGTGCTGACGGTCAAAGCGGTATGAACTTTGGTTTAAAACCATCCACCAACGATACAATTGAAATCGGCAGTAAAACGCGTATTGGTGATGGGCTGCTTAGTCTCGCATTGTTCCAGACCGACACCGATGATGAAATTGTTGTCGACAGCAGTAGCGGTGGACGCACTACGTATAAGAATGCAGGAAAAACACGTCGTCAGGGCGCAGAACTGGCGTGGGATCAACGCTTCGCCGGAGATTTCCGCGTAAAAGCATCATGGACCTGGCTCGATGCGACCTATCGCAGCAATGTTTGTAATGATCAGGACTGTAATGGTAACCGGATGCCAGGAATAGCCCGTAATATGGGCTTTGCGTCTTTGGGGTATGTGCCGGAAGAAGGCTGGTATGCAGGCACAGAAGCGCGTTATATGGGCGATATTATGGCGGATGATGAAAACACAACCAAAGCACCTTCTTATACCCTTGTCGGAGTGTTCACCGGATACAAATATAATTTCCATAATATGACCGTGGATTTATTTGGCCGTGTTGATAATTTATTTGATAAAGAATATGTCGGTTCAGTGATTGTTAATGAATCAAATGGCCGATATTACGAATCTGCTCCCGGGCGTAATTATGGCATTGGAGTAAATTTCGACTGGCGATTTGAATAAAAATCAAGATGCCCGGTAATTACTGGGCATCTTTTCGTCGTTATCATTCATGACTATACTGCTGGTTAATAATCGCAATATTCTTTTTCATAATATCTGTCAGATAATGACAGCTTTGCTTTTTATCTTTTTCTTTCAATGCTGCGAGTAGAGCCTGATAAATTTCAATACCATCGCGCAATTCGTCAGTATTTACCGCTTCATAAAGATAATGTAACCCAGGCCCCATCCGAACCCACAGTTGCTCAATTATTTCACACAGGATAGGCATTTTTGAATAACGATAAATTACAAAGCGGAATTGCCGATTAGTATTAATGAGTTGTGCCATATCGCCATTTTCTTGTGCCTGCTGTAATTCCTTGAGTAAATCCTGAAGCTCTGCTATGCCTTCCGGGGAAATATTTTCAACCGCTAAAGCGACTGCCATTAATTCCAGTTCGTAGCGGATACGATTGATTTCATCTAACCGCCCCGCCCCCACTTCCGGTACCGTAAAGGCCTGTGCCGGCGCGACAGATAGCGCATTAACAGAAACCAGACGCAATAACGCTTCGCGTACTGGTGTAATACTCATACCCAGTTGCTCCGCCAGATTTTTGGTGATCAACCGTGCGCCAGGTTTCAGTGCACCAATACTAAGTTGGTACTTCAGATTATTTTCAACCTGCATGGTCAAACTGACATGCTGCATTTTTTCAGTTCCAGGCATTTTACTTCCTTAAAAGTGTATTCTTTCCGACTCTGCCCACAAGGCAGAAGTAGTTTACCTGGTGTAATAATTAGATAATTAATAACCAATCACTTTTTTAGTTATTAGCAGTCGAACAGTGACGTGGTTAGTTAATTAAAGCTGGGATTAAGATTTTTGCCTGGGTTTTTGTGGCGGCTTTACGCCGCCGTTGAATTGTTAGCCGTCAGTCGCGACACGGATCACCACCTTGCCGAAGTTTTTACCGTTCAACAGACCGATAAATGTCTGTGGAGCGTTCTCTAAACCGTCGGTAATTTGTTCACGATAGTGAATTTTTCCCTCTTTTACCCACTGCTCCATCTCTTGCTGGAACTCATGGATGCGATGACCATAATCCTGATTAATAATAAATCCTTGCAGACGAATGCGTTTTTTCAGCACTGTGGCCATCAGCAGCGGTAAACGATCCGGACCGGAGGGTAATTCCGTAGCATTATAGCCGCTCACTAACCCGCAAACGGGGATCCGCGCGGATGTATTGAGTAAAGGCAGCACCGCATCAAATACCTTACCGCCAACATTTTCATAATAGATGTCCACGCCTTTTGGACACGCTTTCGCCAGTTGTTCGGCAAAATCATCCGCGTGATGATTAAGGCAAACATCAAAGCCCAGCACCTCAGTAGCATGACGGCATTTTTCCGCGCCGCCTGCTACCCCCACTACGCGACAGCCTTTCAGTTTGCCGATTTGCCCCACCGTTGCACCAACCGGCCCTGTTGCTGCAGCAACTACCAGCGTTTCGCCCTTTTTTGGTTGACCGATATCCAGCAGCCCCATATAAGCCGTAAAGCCTGGCATCCCCAGTCCCCCCAACGACCACGAAGGATTTTCTGGCTGATCGCCAAGTTTCACCAGCTCATCGCCACTGGATATGTCGTAGTCCTGCCAACCGCTGTAACTCAGCACCCAGTCGCCTGGCTGGTAATCAGGATGATTCGATTCGACTACCCGGCTCACCGTACCGCCGACCATCACGCCCCCAATATCAACTGGCGGTGAGTAAGAGGGCTCATCGCTCATACGTCCACGCATATACGGGTCCAGCGACAGATAAACAGTACGCAGTAACACCTGCCCCTCACCTGGTGTTGCGACCTCGTCTTCTTCAAGACGGAAATTCTCGGGAACCGGTGCGCCATGCGGACGCGAGGCCAGAACCCAACGGCGGTTACGCTGCTTTTGTTGCCCCATAATGCTCTCCTGTGCTTTTGGCATGAATCGATCAATAGTAGCAGGCTCACGGGATTGGATTTGTTTACGACCGTCACAACGCCTCTGCGACACGCAATAATTTCATCGAGGAATCCGTTGCTTCGGGCTGTTTTCGATAGTATTGATAACGTCATCATCAATATTTAATCGAGGCCAGATATGTCCATCCGTTTTGCCCGCAAAGCCGATTGTGCTGCAATTGCGGAAATTTATAACCACGCCGTGTTGTATACGGCAGCTATCTGGAATGACCAAACAGTGGATGCAGACAATCGCATTGCCTGGTTTGAAGCGCGGACTTTATCGGGTTATCCGGTGTTGGTGAGCGAGGAAGACGGCGTAGTGACTGGGTATGCCTCATTTGGCGACTGGCGTAGTTTCGACGGTTTTCGCCATACTGTGGAACATTCAGTTTATGTTCATCCTGATCATCAAGGCAAAGGTCTTGGGCGCAAATTGTTAAGCCGATTGATCGATGAAGCCAGGGACTGCGGTAAACATGTGATGGTTGCCGGAATCGAATCGCAAAATCAGGCCTCGCTGCATCTCCACCAGTCGCTGGGATTTGTCGTCACCGCACAAATGCCGCAAGTAGGCACTAAATTTGGTCGCTGGCTGGATCTGACATTTATGCAGTTGCAACTCGACGAGCGCACTGAACCGGACGCGATTGGATGAATCAATCGCTCACCCTTGCCTTTTTGATTGCCGCCGGAATTGGCCTGGTGGTGCAAAACACACTGATGGTGCGCATCACCCAGACTTCCTCAACTATTCTCATCGCCATGCTGCTGAACTCACTGGTGGGGATTGTGCTATTCGTCGCCATTTTATGGTTTAAACAAGGGATGGCAGGGTTTGGTGAACTGGTTTCCAGCGTGCGTTGGTGGACACTGATTCCTGGCTTGCTGGGATCGTTTTTTGTCTTCGCCAGTATCAGCGGATATCAAAACGTTGGCGCGGCAACGACCATTGCAGTATTAGTCGCCAGTCAGTTGATTGGAGGGCTGGTGCTGGATATTTTGCGTAGCCATGGTGTGCCGCTGCGGGCGCTGATCGGCCCAATTTGCGGAGCGGTTTTATTGGTAGTAGGCGCCTGGCTGGTGGCCAGACGCACGTTTTAATCACAGGATGGTGCCGCCTTTGGTTAACTGTTCGTGGCGAGCTTCCATATCTTCTTTATGCTTACGCCCGTGATGAGCGATTGCTGTACGCAAACGCTGCTGCTGGGTGTAACGCTCTTCCCGACTTAACTCTGCGTCATCGCTCAGGGCGATTAATAATTCGTTCATATGGGCAATGACGCTCTCCTCAATCGCGGCATCCACGCGCGCGATGACTTCATCCAGATGCGACATACTTTCTCCTTAGCCACTTGTGAAATTTATCGATTCACTCAAATGATATAAGCCTGCGTTGTGCCGTCAAGCTAGCGCTCAAGATTTAAAATAGCGAAATCAGCAGTGCCACCGGAAAACTCATCGGCCAGGTCACCGCCACCAGGAAGGCGCTCAGAAAGCGAATACGCTTCTTATCGTGGGAAAGAAACCAGGTAGTAACAAACGCGATCGCTGCCATAACAGCATAAAAAACAAGCAGGTATTGATAAAGAGACATGTACGGGCGTCCAGCCAGAGGAAGAAAACGCGCGCAAATATGCGTTATTTTTTGATATACATCAAGTTTCCCAACCGTTTTGAGATATGTCTATAACCTGGGGTCTGCCCTTGTCCATCTTCAGAATGAGTATTATTGCGGATTTACTTAACCCGTACTATACACATAGGGGCTATGACAAAAGGTGGCAAAATATGAATGTTTCCAGTAGAACCGTAGTGCTGATAAATCTCTTTGCTGCTGTTGGGTTGTTCGCTCTTATCTCTATGAGATTTGGTTGGTTTATTTGATGTAGCAATATTGCACGCAGTACACACTGTCAGAGAGATATCAACTCTCTGACAGTGCGTTAGATCTTCTCACACTCTTCCAGGCTACAACATTATCCTTAGTGTTTAACCATTACGTGGCGTACTACGGTGTAATCTTCCAGCCCATAAAGTGACATATCCTTGCCATAACCGGAAAGTTTCTGGCCACCATGCGGCATTTCACTTACCAGCATGAAATGAGTATTGACCCACGTACAGCCATATTGCAGACGTGCACTAACGCGATGCGCCCGCCCCACATCTTTCGTCCACACCGAAGAGGCTAAACCATACTGGCTGTCATTTGCCCAGTTAACCACTTGTTCTTCGTTGTCGAAGACAGTCACGCTCACTACCGGCCCAAATACCTCTCTTTGGACGATGGCATCTTCTTGTAACGCACCTGCCAGCAGTGTCGGCGCATAGTAATAACCGTTACCTTTTCGTTTCTCCCCGCCGGTAATCACTTTAATGTGTCCCGTCGCTTTTGCCTCTTCCACTGCTTTGCTGACGCGGTCGAGATGCGCTTGTGAACTCAACGGCCCCAGTTCCGTTGATTCGTCATCCGGCGCGCCCGACTTCAGGGTTGCGACAGCGGCGCCGAGTTTTTCCACCAGCGCATCGTAAATGCCTTTTTGCGCGTAGATTCGACAAGCTGCGGTGCAATCCTGTCCAGCGTTGTAATAGCCAAACGTGCGTACACCTTCGACCACAGCTTCAATATCAGCATCATCAAAAACAATGACAGGCGCTTTGCCGCCTAACTCCATGTGGGTGCGTTTAATGGATGGCGCAGTATGGCTGATGATGTGCTCACCGGTGGCAATAGAGCCCGTCAGCGACACCATGCGCACTTTTTGATGCCCGGTCAGCGGATCGCCCACGGTTTGGCCTCTGCCAAACAGTACGTTGATCACGCCCGGCGGGAAGATATCTTTCGCCAGCTCGGCCAGTTTTAGTGCGGTCAGCGGCGTGATTTCTGATGGCTTCAGTACCACGCAGTTCCCCGCCGCCAGTGCCGGAGCCAGTTTCCATGCTGCCATCATCAGCGGATAATTCCACGGCGCGATAGAGGCCACAACGCCCAGCGGATCGCGACGGATCATCGAAGTATGTCCCTCGAGATATTCTCCTGCCGCCAGACCATTCAGGCAGCGAGCAGCTCCGGCGAAAAAGCGAAAAACATCGACAATCGCTGGAATTTCATCATTGAACGCACTATGCAGAGGTTTGCCACAGTTACGGGACTCCAGTTCGGCAAAAACCTGACCGTTTTCTTCGATAACATCCGCCAGTTTCAGCAGGCATTCTGCGCGCACCTTCGGCGTGGTTTGCCCCCACTCAGCAAATGCCGTATCTGCCGCGCGAACAGCAGCATCAACTTGCTCTGCAGATGCCTCGGCGATCTCCAGTAAAACGTCCCCCGTTGCCGGATTATAGACAGGCTGTTTTTCCCCTTCGCCGCTAACCAGTTCTCCGTTAATCAGTAACTTATGTTGCATAGCATATTCCTGTATCAGTGGTTATTGACCATTGTCGCCTTCGCGGGTTAGCCACCAGGCTCCCAGGATCGGCAAGGTTGTTACCAACATAACCAGCAGAGCCACGACGTTCGTTACCGGTACATCACGCGGTCGCCCAAGTTGATTGAGCAGCCACAGTGGTAACGTCCGTTCATGACCTGCCGTAAAGGTCGTAACGATGATTTCATCGAACGACAAGGCAAACGCCAGCATTCCTCCTGCCAGTAGCGCCGAACTGAGATTGGGCAGCACCACATAACGAAAGGTTTGCCAGCCATTGGCCCCAAGATCCATTGACGCCTCCACCAGACTCCATGAGGTGCGGCGAAAACGGGCGATGACATTGTTAAACACCACCACTACACAAAAAGTCGCATGACCGACCACGATGGTGAAAAAGCCAGGCTCCAGATTGATGGTTTTAAACGCAGTTAATAACGCCAGACCAGTAACAATACCTGGCAGCGCAATAGGCAGCAGCAGTAACAGTGAAATAGCATTTTTGCCGAAAAAGTCTCGTCGCCAGAGCGCAGCGGCTGCCAGTGTCCCCAATACCAGCGCAATTAATGTTGCCAGCGACGCCACTTTAAGTGACAGTGTCACGGCATCAAGGATATCGCTACGCTGCGCCGCCACACTGAACCAGCGCAGTGTCAGGCCTTGCGGGGGGAAGCTAAATGCTGCCTCTTCAGTATTAAAAGCATAGGCAGCAATAATAAGGATAGGAAAGTGAAGGAAAACCACGCCTCCCCAGGCTGCCAGTTTGAGGAAAAACGGTGCGCGTTCAGAGTGCATCGAACGCTCCCAGGCGTTTCACAAACGCCAGATAAAGTGCGATAAGGACTATCGGAACCAGGGTGAAGGCCGCAGCCATCGGCATATTGCCTATTGCCCCCTGCTGGGAGTAGACCATATTACCGATAAAATACCCTGGCGGGCCAACCAGTTGTGGGACGGTAAAATCACCAAGCGTCAGCGAGAAAGTAAAAATAGACCCGGCTGCTATCCCCGGGACCGCCAGCGGCAATACCACATAACGGAAGGTTTGCCGTGGACGCGCGCCGAGATCTGCCGACGCCTGTAACAATGACGGAGGTAAACGCTCCAGCGCCGCCTGCACGGGGAGAATCATGAACGGCAGCCAGATGTAGAGAAACACCAGAAAGCGGCCCAGCCCTGAAGTTGACAGCGTATTACCGCCCACTGCCGGTAGTGTAAGAAACGCCGTGAGTAGTGGCTCCAGCCCCAGATGCTGTAAAAACCACTGCGCTACACCGTCTTTAGCCAGCAATAAGGTCCAGGCATAGGCTTTGACAATGTAGCTTGCCCACATGGGCAACATCACCGCAATGTAAAAGAACGCTTTCATTTTGCCACTGGTATAGCGCGCCATATACCACGCCATCGGGAAGGCCAGAATGGCACTGGCGACAGTCACTGCCACTGCCATCGTCAGTGTGCGGATAATGATGTCGTAATTAGCCGGGTTAAACAGCGCACGGATATTCGCCAGTGTCAGTTCTGGCATTACTGACATGGTGAAATCGTCAAAGGTATAAAAACCCTGCCATAACAGCGTCAGCAGCGAGCCAAAATAAACGATGCCAAACCACATCAGTGGACCAAGCAGTAGTAAAAATAGCCCCAGTCCTGGTTTACGCCAGAAAAATCCGGATATCTTTCCAACTCCCGGGCGCGAAGGTGACTGCAATACGTTCATCGCCATTCACCTCTCCTCAACCAGCGGCACCATCACATCACGCGCCCAGGAAACCATCACCTGTTGACCGGGTATGAGCGTGTCGGGTAAGTCTTCGCCCGTTACATTTGCCTGGCTAACCAGCAGTTTTTCTCCACCGCTAAGTTTCAGTTCAAAACGTGTGGCTGCTCCCTGATATTGCACCGCCTGAATCGTGCCATTGGCCTGCACTTCACCAGGTGTATTCAGGCGGATATGTTCCGGCCGCAGGGCAAAACTGCCCATCATGCCGCAAAGACTCTCGGCCATTAGCGGATCAAAAACGTTGGATGTCCCGACGAATCCCGCAACAAACGGCGTGCGTGGGCGCATATAGAGATCGCGCGGGGAATCGACCTGTTCTATGCGTCCATTATTGAAAACCGCCACACGATCGGACATCGATAACGCTTCGCCCTGATCGTGGGTAACGAAGATAAACGTGATGCCGAGAGACTGTTGCAGCTTTTTCAGCTCCAGCTGCATTTGTTCTCGCAATTTGAGATCCAGCGCGCCGAGCGGTTCATCCAGCAACAATACGCGCGGTTCGTTCACCAGTGCTCTGGCGATGGCGACTCGCTGGCGCTGACCACCAGAAAGCTGTGACGGCTTACGTTGCTGAACAAAACCAAGCGCCACTTTCTCCAGCGCTTCTTGCGCCATAGCATGTCGCTGTTTTTTATCCACGCCTTTAACCATCAGCCCGTAAGCCACATTCTCGAGAATCGACATATGGGGAAACAGCGCGTAGTCCTGGAAGACGGTATTCACATCCCGCTCCCAGGGCGGCAGATTACTGGCCGGTTTGCCGAAGATAGCAATCGCCCCGCCGGAAAGCTGTTCGAAGCCAGCAATCAGGCGCAGACAGGTGGTTTTGCCGGAGCCGGACGGCCCCAGCATAGAGAAGAACTCACCATCTTTTATCGCAATACTGACGCCATCTACCGCGCGCACGTCACCGTACAACCGCGAGACGTTGTCAAACTCCACTGCGTACGTCATAACACACCCCAGTGAAGTTAGCGGCCGCCCATAATGGCAATGTAATCCTGCGTCCAGCGACTGTACGGGACAAATTTGCCCCCTTGCGCAATGGGCGTTTTCCAGAAGGCGATTTTATCGAAATAGTTAAACCCGTTGGTTTCACAGCCTTTATCGCCCAGCAACGGACTGGCTTTGCAGCCTTCCGGCACTACCGGAAGCGAACCAAACCAAGCTGCTACATCGCCCTGCACCTTCGGCGTTAATGACCAGTTCATCCATTTGTAGGCACAAACCGGATGTTTCGCTTCACTATGTAGCATGGTGGTGTCAGCCCAGCCGGTAACGCCCTCTTTCGGGAAGACGGTGGCGATCGGTTGCCCTTCGCCTTTCAATGCGTTGGCCTGATACGGCCAGGCACTGGAAGCCACCACACCCTCGTTCTTGAAATCGCTCATTTGGACGCTGGTGTCATGCCAGTAGCGATGGATCAAGCCATGTTGATCGCGCAGTACTTTCAGTACCGCCTGATACTGTTCTTCGGTGAGTTGGTATGGATCGGAGATGCCCAACTGCGGCTGAGTCGCTTTGACGAACAGCGCAGCGTCCGCAATGTAGATAGGACCGTCATAAGCCTGTACGCGACCTTTATTGCTTTGGCCGTCTGGCAGATTCTGCTCAACAAAAACCACTTGCCAGCTATCTGGTGGTGTCGGGAAGGTTTTGGTGTTGTACATCAACAGGTTAGGACCCCATTGATATGGCGTGCCATAAACCTTTCCCCCCACGTTAAACCAGTCGCCCTTCACGACCCGAGGATCAAGCGTTTTCCAGTTGGGGATTAACGCAGTATTAATCGGCTGCACGCGTTTGCCCATAATCAGGCGTAGCGAAGCATCGCCGGATGCTGTGACCAGATCGTAACCGCCTTTGGTCATCAGGCTGACCATTTCATCGGAAGTCGCCGCAGTTTTCACGTTTACCGCGCAACCTGTTTCTTTTTCAAATTGCGTCACCCAGTCGTATTGTTTATCGGTTTGTCCGCGTTCGATGTATCCCGGCCAGGCGATAATATCCAGTCGCCCTTCCGGTTTATCTAAATTTAAGGGAGGTTCGGCGGCGTGAGCGGTCATTAATGTCATGGTAAGCGCACACAAGCTGCTGCGGGCAAATGTCTTGCTCATAAAGTCTTACTCCTGTCGTAATTAATTGTTCAGCTGCCGTGCCGTAAAAATATCTCCTTGCTTAACCATAGACGTCGGCTTGCAGGCGCACCCTTGCCCCCGAGAAAATTTAATCAGGATGTGAGCTAACGCGCATTATGCCGTTTGTGAAGCTATCTTCTGGAGTATAGACAAGGGGTTAGGAAATATAGCTTCTATTCGAAATTCATATTACCCAACCTGAGAGAAATTAAATGAGGATCTATTTCAGGTATTCTTTAATAAGGTGGCCTAATTGTTTAACCGCCTTTTCTTCACGCTCGCCCCACTGCCATGCAGTATTAAAACGGAAAAAACGTGACCAACTTTCGCCAGTAGAAAACATTTTACCCGGTGCGATGCTGATGTGATGCGCCAATGCCTGAACACTTAATTCGCCCGCATCTAACGGTTCGGGAAGCTCCAGCCAGAGAAAATAACCACTGTCGTTATGGTGTATTTTGACTTCCGCAGGCAGGTATCGCAGCAGCGCCTGCCAGGCGCGTTGTTTACGTTCGACAAGCTGGCGACGTAGACGACGAAGATGGGCATCGTAACGGCGAGTAGAAAGGTAATCCACCAGTGCAAGCTGCATCGGTGAACTGGTGGAAAGCGTGCTCATCAACTGCAATCGCTGGATTTTGCGTGCATGTTTTCCTGCAGCGACCCAACCAATGCGAAAGCCTGGCACCAGACATTTAGAAAATGATGAGCAAAGCAGAACACCATCGTGACGATCCCACGCTTTCGCGGGTAGCGGTTTTTACCGGCCAAAGAAAAGCTCACTATAAACGTCATCTTCAATTAACATCACATTGTACTGATTGAGCAACTCTACCAGTTGCACTTTTTTCTGCGGTGTTAAGGTAAATCCGAGTGGATTCTGGCTATTAGTCATTAGCCAGCAGGCTTTGACCGGATACTCCTGTAACGCCAGTTCCAGCGCCTGAAGATCTATCCCTTCTTTAACATCCGTCGCTACCGACAACGCCTTCAACCGTAGCCGCTCCAGTGCCTGCAACGCGCCGTAGAAACAAGGATTCTCTACTATCACCCAATCGCCCGGTTCAGTTACCGCTTGCAAACTGAGGTTTAATGCCTCTAACGCCCCGGCGGTGATAACGATTTCATCGGGTGAAATAGTCATGCCCTGCAAGGCATAGCGGCGAGCAATAGCCTGACGCAGTTCTGCATTCCCTGGCGGCAAGTTTTCAATCACGCTCATCGCCGTTGCGGTTTTACTCACCTGCGCCAGTGAGCGGTTCACCTGCTGTAGCGGGAACAGGTGGGGATCGGGAAAGGCTGAAGCAAACGGCACCACTGACGGATCGCGACTGGCCTGCAACATGTCAAAAATATAGGTGTTAATATCGACCGCTTCATCACGCGTTACCGGAATAGCTGGTGCCTGCGGTGATTTCACCGTGCGTGGCGCAACGTAATAACCTGACTGCGGCCGCGCAATAATATACCCCTGACTTTCGAGCAACTGATAAGCATGACCGACGGTCATAAAACTCATGCCAGAAAGCGCTACCTGTTCACGGAGAGAAGGCAGGCGATCGCCGGGTTGCCAGATATCCGACGCAATTTGCTCGCGTTATTGTTCTGCCAGCTGCTGGTATTTTTTCATTATCGGATCGTTTTTATGTACAGGTGATCCGGCAGTCTATATCAGTTGTTAAAAATGACAACTTTTCGTTAACTGTAATTAAACCATCACCAGCGATAACTCTTTGCCCAGGGCTTTAGCCGCAAGCTGGACGGCGTCGATTTTCGTCGCGTGATGTAAATCAAACAAGCGGGTAATCTCCTGCTTAGGTTTACCAATTCGCTTCGCCAGCTCTTGCTGGGTGATTTCTGACTGCAAAAAAGCATTTAGCAGCAATACCTTAGAGGCAACGCTTAAAGGTACTTCAATAAAGTGGTCGTTATTATTTAATGGCGAAGGCAACGGGATAAGCTCGTTGTCTTCAAAATAAAAATCAAATGCGGTGATTAAGGCATCTTTTGCTGCCTCCATCGCTTCAGCGACAGTTTCTCCCTGAGTCAACGCTTCAGGGATATCTACAAAAGAAACCACATAACCGCCTTCCGGCGCGGGTGTAAGAGTGACGGGATAACGCATAATTTCGACTGTCTCTCGCATGTCATTAACCTTTTAATTGGCGATTAACTCAAACCGAGTTGTTTCAGAATTGCTTTACGCAACGGTTCTTTGATCTCATCGCCAGGGTGGCGTGGCATAACACTGCGCCTCCCGCGAAATCTGAGTTTCAAATGGTTGCTGCCATTCGCCACATCGACGCCCTGAGATTCGAGCCAACGTCTGAACTCGTTTTGTTTCACATCGCCTCCCTGCCGCTGAGTATACCCATAAAGTAAACATAAATGCTTACCTCCTTTTGTGGTTTTCTCGAAAATAGCACTTATTCGCCGCACCGACAGAAAGCAATGCCAAATCAGGAAGGCTGATTCCAGAATTTCTTTGCGCTAATTTGCAAAACTGAATAATAACCTAAAGAAACTATCGGCATCATAGCGGCAAAGAGTAATAAAAGGGTGGCGGGATGTTTACGAAAGCGTTATCAGTAGTCTTATTAACCTGTGCACTGTTCTCTGGACAGTTGATGGCAGGACACAAAGGGCATGAATTTTTATGGGTGAAGAATGTAGATCATCAACTGCGTCATGAAGCGGACAGTGATGAATTGCGCGCCGTGGCGGAAGAGTCGGCAGAAGGTTTGCGCGAGCATTTTTACTGGCAAAAGTCACGCAAACCAGAAGCAGGACAGAGTTGAGTCGTTTGTTGCCGGATGTGGCGTGAACACCTTACCCGGCCGTAGATTCAATGAGTTGTGAATAACCCTGAAAATTTGCGTTTTATCCTTTCCGCTTCGGCAATGTTTTCAGCAGCTCATCCGGGCTTACGGATGCGACAACGCTTCCCGGTAACGGCATTTTCAGAATGTGATTTTTGATTTTACCGATGACGTGCATCTCACACGGGCGGCAATCAAATTTCAGCGTTAGCACTTCATCGCCGTTAACCAGTTGCATCGGCGTTGCCTTCCAGCTTTTAATGTTGCCTTTCGCCTGTTTCGGACACAGATTGAAGGCAAAGCGCAGGCAGTGTTTGGTGATCATCACCGGGACTTCGCCCTTCTCTTCATGCGCTTCATACGCCGCATCAATCAGTTGTACGCCATAGCGATGATAGAACTCGCGTGCTTTATGGTTGTAGACGTTCGCAAGGAAGCTCAAATGCGTTTGCGGATAAACCGGTGCAGGTTCAGCAACCGGTTTACGACTGCCACGCTGGTAGCTGGCAAGACGTGCAGCATCCAGCATTTCGACGGCTTCACGGCGGAACTGATTTAACAGACTGTTTGGCACAAATAACGCCCCCGGCAAATTAATTTGCACATCGCGGGCGTAATAGATGGTTTGCCCCAGTTTTGCCAGCCCATCCTTAAGGTTGTTCAGCGCTTTTTCGGCGTTATTCGCTTCGTCGAACTGCCCATCCAGGGTATGAGTGATGCTGACGCCCTCTTCGCTGGTTAATGTCAGAATGAGCTGTTCTTGCCAGCCACCCAGTTCAATATCTACCGCGACCCGACGTTCACTGGAGGTTTTGGTCAGTGCCTGTTGCCAGTTATGGTCAAGGTTACGGTTAAGCGGATGGTGTGGGCGAATTTTATGCAAATCCGCAGGCATTTCATTTGGCCAGACGCGGTACTGATTTTCCCCTGTTTTCTCTACCGTATTGGCGCGAAAGCCAACCACTTCACGTTTAATCATCACGTTCAGACCATCGCCGTTAGCCAGCGGTTCGGTAACCTCAACATCGAGATGATCTTTCGCCACTTTCAATACTTCACCCACCGGCAGGCCGATGAATTTTGGTGAATCGAACGCGCCAATGTCGCCTTTACGCGCGTTAACAAAGTAGTCGGTGCTACCACGATGGAAGGTTTTTTCTGTCGAAGGCACAAAGAAATGTTCCGTACGGCCTGATGAAGCACGAGCCAAATCGCCGCGCTCTTCAATAATAGCGTCCAGCATCTGGCGATAATGGGCAGTGATATTCTTCACGTAACTCATATCTTTGTAGCGCCCTTCAATCTTGAAAGAACGCACGCCCGCATCGATCAACGCGCCCAGGTTGGCAGTCTGATCGTTATCTTTCATCGACAGCAGATGTTTTTCATAGGAAACCACCCGCCCCTGATCATCTTTCAACGTGTATGGCAAACGGCACGCCTGGGAGCAATCACCACGGTTGGCGCTACGCCCCGTTTGTGCATGAGAGATGTAGCACTGACCAGAATATGCCACGCACAATGCGCCATGAATAAAGAACTCAATAGTCGCGTCCGTGGCCTGATGAATCGCACGAATCTGCTCCAGGTTAAGCTCACGCGCCAGCACAATCTGGGTAAAGCCGACGTCCGAAAGAAACTTCGCTTTCTCTACAGTACGAATATCACACTGCGTACTTGCGTGCAGTTCAATCGGCGGAATATCAAGTTCCAGAATCCCCATGTCCTGAACAATCAGCGCATCTACGCCTGTCTGGTAAAGATCGGTAATCAGTCGTTGCGCCGGTTCCAGTTCATCGTCATGCAAAATGGTATTAAGCGTGACGAAAATTTTTGCGCCATAACGGTGGGCAAATGGCACCAGTTCGGCGATATCTTTCAGACTATTACTGGCGTTATGACGGGCACCAAAACCAGGGCCGCCGATATAAACAGCATCGGCACCGTGCAAAATAGCTTCGCGGGCAATGGCGGCATCGCGTGCCGGACTTAACAGTTCAAGGCGATGAGAAGATACGGTCACTTTCTTATCCAGTAGCTGAAAAAAGGCGGTTATTTTAGCCACAAGCGCGACGTTGCGAAATAGTTTTCCTGTTCAACTACGCGGGTAATGGATAATGGAATGAAAATGCACGGTTTGCTCGCCACGGTTGCAATAGGCATGGGCGACATCTGCGGCAAAGCGTTCACCTTCTCCACTTTTAAGGCTTCGCCACTCACCATCAACGCACAGGTCAAGCTGCCCATCAATGATGACAACATGCTCGATAACTCCCTTTTCGTGCGGTGTTGATTCGCTTACTGCACCGGGGGCCATCATGATCGAGAAGTGTTCATAGCAGAGTTGCGGATCATAAGGAAATAGAGAAGTGATCACCATTGCCTGCTGTTGTGGATCATAAACGGATGGCGTAGCGGTCTGCGGCGGCGAAATAAACGTCGAAAACGGTACGTTCATTCCGGTAGCTATTTTCCACAATGTTGCGACCGTCGGGCTGGATTCATTACGTTCAATCTGTCCTAACATCGCTTTTGAAACGCCCGTTGCTTCTGCCAGTCGCGAGAGACTCCAGCCTCGCTGCTGACGAAGATGTTTAAGCGTAGTGGATAAAAAGCGAGCGAGATTTTCCATATGACTCCTCCTGCAAAACGGGAGTTTATCACTTGTGCGTTATAACGGACAAATGCTACGGTACCTGTACGCTATAACGCACGAGGTAACTATGCGTCTGTTTTCCATTCCTCCTCCCACACTGCTTGCTGGGTTTCTGGCGGTCCTGATTGGCTATGCCAGTTCTGCGGCAATAATCTGGCAAGCGGCGATCGTCGCGGGGGCCAGCACAGAGCAAATTTCCGGCTGGATGACGGCGCTGGGACTGGCGATGGGCGTCAGTACTCTTGCCCTGACATTATGGTATCGCGTGCCTGTTCTTACCGCATGGTCAACACCCGGTGCTGCGTTGCTGGTCACCGGGTTACAGGGACTAACGCTAAACCAGGCCATCGGCGTTTTTATTGTCACGAATGCGCTAATTGTTCTCTGTGGTGTGACAGGATTATTCGCCCGTCTTATGCGTATTATTCCGCACTCGCTGGCAGCGGCAATGCTGGCAGGAATTCTGTTACGCTTTGGTTTACAGGCATTTGCCAGCCTGGATGGTCAGTTTACATTATGCGGAAGTATGTTGCTGGCGTGGCTGGCGACAAAAGCTTTTGCGCCGCGTTATGCAGTAATTGCGGCGATGATTGTTGGGAGCGTGGTCGTTATCACGCAAGGTGACGTTGTCACAAAAGATATCGTTTTCAAACCAGTTCTCCCCACTTATCTCGCCCCTGAGTTTTCATTTGCTCACAGTCTTAGCGTTGCCTTGCCTCTGTTTCTGGTGACGATGGCATCGCAAAACGCGCCAGGGATTGCAGCAATGAAAGCCGCTGGTTATTCAGCTCCGGTTTCTCCGCTGATTGTCTTTACTGGATTACTGGCGCTTCTGTTTTCTCCTTTCGGCGTCTATTCCGTAGGTATTGCAGCTATCACTGCGGCTATTTGCCAGAGCCCGGAGGCGCACCCGGACAAAGACCAGCGTTGGCTGGCTGCCGCTGCGGCTGGCGTCTTTTATTTACTGGCGGGTCTGTTTGGCAGTGCCATTACCGGGATGATGGCTGCACTGCCTGTAAGTTGGATCCAGATGCTGGCTGGCCTGGCACTGTTAAGTACCATCGGAGGCAGTTTGTATCAGGCTTTGCATAATGAGCGTGAGCGCGATGCTGCTATGGTGGCCTTTCTGGTAACGGCAAGTGGGCTGACGCTGGTAGGTATTGGTTCGGCGTTTTGGGGATTAATTGCCGGTGGTGTCAGTTATGTAGTATTGAATTTGATCGCTAACAGAAACCGATAATCAGAAGCGCCATCTTGCGATGGCGCGACTGGCGTTACTTTTTGTTCACGTCAAACATGGTGGCATCGGTCGCCATGTCATCAATAACTTGCTTAATATTTTCGAAAGCCATTGGTGTGCTTTCGTTGTTCAGGTCCTTACCTTCGCCCTGACGAACCACTTTGATAACCGGTTTGTTGGTAGCCGCATCAATCAGTTCACCTTCAAAGTACAGACGGGTATCCATAGTACGGTGACCGGTTGCCATTTGTGTTCCCGCTACCACTAATGCAACAGGAACCACTTCATAGAATTGCAGCCCTTCTTTGCTGGTATCTACACCAGTAATAGCACCACGGAAAATCAGACTACGAGGCCCAGCAGTAGTAACCAGTGGTTTACGCTGTGAGATGGCTTCTTTCATTTCAGTGTTGGTATAGCTCAAAATTCTATCCAGAACTTTCTGCCCTACCTGGGTAGACGGTTTAGGCACCGGATAATAGGTGATTGGGTTCCAGACGATACTGTCATATTTGCTTTGATCAAAATTTGGATCAACCCAGCGTAATACCGGTTTACCCGTTGCTGAAGTTGTTTCTTGAAGGTTGGAGTAATTGTTTAAAAAGCCAGAATATTTATCTGGCTGGGTGATTTTAGAGGCACAACCTGACAGAGCCAACAAGCCGCATAAAGCCGCAACTTTCGCAATTGATGTGGTACGCATGAATAGTTTCCTGAGATGATTATATTACTTTTTAAGTTATAGCAAAAAGCACCGCTTCGTGTTGTGGCAAAAAAAGTGTTGGTGAAAATAAATTTTCCAGCCCCTTTTCTGACAATATAGTCAATGACGAAAAGGGGGCTGAGTCAATCTTCAGTTGTTAAATTTCAGGCATTTAAGCCGATAAAAAACTTCAACCACTGTGATTTATTTCACATCACATCGATAAAAAATATGCTTACCGAAAAAAAACAGCAGTCACACATCTCAACGTGAGCATTTTCATGCGCCTTTGCCCTGCTAGCTTATTTTTTACGTGCCAGCATCGTCGCGAAACGTAGTTTAATGCGATTACCGTTGGCGTCGGTGCGGTGTAATTCACCCACGTCTTCATTGTATTTCAGCATCTCCCAGCCTTCGTAATATCGACGTAACTCCCCTTCTTTAAAGGCAAAGGGGAAGCCGACGGTACATGGAAAATCTGCTGTGTCCATTGCTGCCACAATCAGATTATAACCACCGGGTTTGGTGCAGTGCTGCATATTGGCTATCAGCCCAGGAATGGTTTTAGCCTCCAGGAACATGAGCACCACGGTAGAAAGAATAAAATCGTATTGTCCATCAAACGTCAGGTTATTCAGATCAACAACCTGGGTGCGTAAATTTTCCAGTTTTTCAATGGATTTGATGCGCTCGACGTTGGCAATGCTCATGGCATTTTTATCCCATGCGTCGACATCATAACCATTGGCAGCCAGATAAAGGCTGTTACGGCCATTACCACAGCCCAGATCCAGCGTTTTACCCGGCTTAACCACTTTCACCGCTTCCAGAACTTCAGAGTGTGTGCGGGTTAATTCATATTTATCAGTGAAGTAGTTTTCATCACGAATGATCATTCTTTGTCCTCAGCTTTCATTAAAACGGCGCGCTCTGTTCTGATTAACAATTTTCCCTGCATCAGAAGCGCGAAAGTACGGATGAGCAGTAATGCGATAATAAAATTGGTAAAAATAAATAGCGGCACCGCCAGGGTATGGAAAAAACCATTGTCGTTACCGCTCCCTAAATGCAACCCGGTAGTTGCCAGTGCGGAAACGCCAAACGAGAAACTCCAGAATGAGGCATTAAACGGCTGGGAGAGATACCACGGCATCAGACGTAACATAAAAAGAAGTTGCAGCAGACCATAACCAAAAAGCATTTTCGCCAGCGTGTCGCCCTCGCCACCATTGACGCTCAACCAGGCGCTACATGCCACCAGTGCAGGTGCAAGCTGAATACCCAGCGATGTACGCAGTGCCGTGGGTAATTCTCCCGAGCTGCGCAGACGCTGAAGGATCACCGGCTCAAGACTTAACCAGGAGAAAACACCAGCCCCTAAAAATACCAGACCGGCATCGGTGTAACCCAATGCGCCACAGGCCATTGCGCTGATGAAGTTGTTGGCAACAGTCGGTAAATAAAGTCCGGGTGTCGTAGCTTCCTCAGGATGGGAACCACGCCATAAACCGGCTGTTTGCCAGGCGGCATAAGCCAGTTGTACCACCACACCAATACTGAACAAGCCCACCGCCAGCGGGCGAAACCAGGGGACAAAACCAATTGCCACCAGCATCGTTGTTGCCGGAAATAAACTAACAAAACTACTCATCACCGGATGGCGTACTTCCGCCAGCACGCTGTGAGGAAAGCGTACCAGTCGGGTAATAAATGCCGTAGTCAGTAATCCCCAAATGATCATCGCCAGAATCACTAGCCCATCGCCCAACCAGTGACTGACCTGCCAAACCTGACTGGCATAGCGCCAGGCAAATCCCATCCCTATCGTCCCCAACACAATGCCAAAGTAGCCTGCCGGTAAATTGAGCACTTTATCGCTCTGCATCTTCTTACTCATTTTGTTTAATTTATAAAGTATATTTGAAATGCATTTTATGGAAATTTGCTAAACATAGCCAGAGTCACAGAATTTGCTACGGTTATAGTAGGTCACCTGCAGGAAAACGCTATGCGCAAATATCGTCTTAGTGAAGAACAACGAGCTTTTAGTTATCAGGAAGATAGCGATAAAAAAAGTGTTTTATTGCGGCAGATTATTGCCGTCGCTGATTTTAATGACGTAATAGCCGGAACGCCTGGCGGCTGGATTGATAATGAAACCGTATTGGCCCAGGACGGAAATTGTTGGATCTATGACCAGAATGCCATCGCGTTTGCCGGAACGGTGATATCCGGTAATACACGCATCACCGGAAGCAGCGAGCTATGGGGCGATGTTTACGCTACGGATAACGTGTGGATCGATAATAGCAAAATCAGTCAGGGCGCTCTGATAAGTGACAACGTCACAATTCATGATTCATTAATATGCGGAAATTGTAGAATTTCTGATCACGTCTGCATTGATCAGAATTCAATGATTGTCGCTGCACAAGGTTTAACGCCCGACCACCATCTTCTGTTGCAAATTTATGATCGCGCAAGAGTCAGCGCCTCGCGCATTGTTCATCAGGCGCAAATATATGGTGATGCCATTGTGAAGTTTGCGTTCATTGAGCATCGCGCCGAAGTTTTTGACTCTGCCCATATTGAAGGTAATGAAGAGAACAACGTCTGGCTGTGTGACTGTGCGAAAGTTTACGGACACGCACGTGTGATCGCCGGAACAGAAGAAGATGCCATTCCCACGCTTCATTACAGTTCGCAGGTAGCGGAATATGCCTCGGTGGAAGGCAATTGTGTGTTAAAACATCATGTTCTGGTGGGCGGTCATGCACTCGTACGTGGTGGACCGGTTTTACTCGATAATCACGTCACCATACAGGGGAACAGCCGCATTACAGGTGCGGTGATGATTGAAAACCATGTCGAAATAACCAATGACGCCGTCGTTGAAGCCTTTGATGGCGACACTGTTCATGTACGCGGTCCAAAAGTCATTAATGGTGAAGAACGCATAACCAGAACGCCTCTGGCAGGGCTATTGTGAATCAATGATGCGCGCATATATATTTACATCATCATAAGTGTCGTTGAGAAATTCAGCCTGTTTCAGACATCCTTCAAGCGTGAAGCCATTACGCAGCGCTACTTGATTGCTTTGTAAGTTCGCTACCCGACATTTAATGACGAAGCGTCTGATTTCTCCACGTTTTGCGTAATGATGAATAAGTGCCTGCAAAGCTTGCGAAATAATCCCCTGCCCCTGATGGGATTCATCCAGCCAGTAACCGATTTCTGCGGTTTTGTTCAGCGGTTCAATGCGGTTAAAAGACAGGACGCCAACAAGTTCATCTTCACTAAAGATCATGAACATTTTGGCATATCCACGCTGATGCAACATCATATTACCCTGCACCGTTTTCCGCGTGTCATCTTCGGTATTAACAGACTGTGGCCAGTTTAGCGAATTCTGCAACCAGCTTTTATTTTTACAGATCAAGTGATGGAGCGGCGTGATGTGATTTTCTTCAACGGCACGTAATTCAATTGAGTCACTAACTTTTATCGTCTCGGTCATGTCAATTTCGGTCAATCTGCGCGGCGATTTAAAAAGCCGCCTGCAAGGCGGCTTAAGGAAGTTTACACCTCTTTGACGCTCTCCTGTTGCAGGATTTTGAGCATCTCATCTTTCAACTGGAGCTTCTGTTTTTTCATGCGGACCACCTCCGCATTGTATCCACGACCATCAGATCCTTCCATTCTGGCAATCTCATGATCAAGTTTGTTGTGCTTATCGAACAAGGACATAAAGCGAGGATTTTCGTTTTTCAGGCGGGATATCAAATCTCGGTATTCTGGAAACATACGCACTCCCTGTTAGTGGCTGACAAAGTGTACATGAAATACACATCATCAGATTACTCAGATAGCTTGGGGAAAAATGCGAGCGGGATCGTGTTTCACCAGACGGCACCTTCCATGAGAAGGTGCCGAAAAAAATGACGAATCAATTCATCTCGCGATCGTCAACGTATTTGCGCTTATCAGGTGCTGGTGGGAAATACTGATACAGCCATGTTTCACTGATGGCATCGCCCTGACAGCGGAGATACATCCGCATATCAACCGGATCAGTAGAGTCCGAAGTCGGATACCAGTCAAACTGAATACGGTAACCATCGATCGGTTCAATGTAGAGAATTTCGATTTGCTTCGCTTCACCGCTGGAGAGCGTAATAACAGGTTCAATCCCCTTAGGTGCAGCCGCTTTCAGGTCACCACCAACAAAATCTACAGCAAAACGACGCGCCCATTTTTCTGGATAATGCTCACCCGGCGCCCAACCTTCCGGAAAACCTCCCATGCCGGTACGCGTCGCCATAACACGAGCCAATGGACATTGAACGGGGGGATGTACGCTCCAGTACAGACGATACTGGAATGCAAGCTCATCACCTGCTTTTACTGCTTTTTCTGGCTGCCAGAAGCAGACAATGTTATCCAGCGTTTCACCCGTTGTTGGGATTTCCATCAGACCAATGGTGCCTTTACCCCATTTATTACGCGGTTCCACCCACAAACTTGGTCGTTTGTTGTACCAGCCCATGATGTCTTGATAATGGGAGAAATCACGATCCAGTTGCAACAAACCAAAGCCTTTCGGGTTATTGTCAGTGTAGGCATTGAACTGCAATTTCTGGGGATTATTTAGCGGACGGCAGATCCACTCACCATTGCCCCGCCACATGGAAAGACGGTCGGAATCATGGATTTGCGGATGAATAGTATCGCACATACGACGTTCGTTAGTGCCGCAGCTAAACATGCTGGTCATCGGCGCAATGCCTAATTGCTTGATGTCTTTACGCGCATACAGATGATTTTCAACATCCATAATCACCTGACTCTTTTCACACTGGATGGTGAACTTGTAAGCACCGGTAATGCTGGCGCTATCGAGTAAGGCATAAACGGTAAAAGTGGTAGCACCTGGTTTTACGGTATCAAACCAGAAGGCGGTAAAGTCGGGGAACTCTTCTTTGCTGTCGGTATAAGTATCAATTGCCAAACCACGGGCCGATAAACCGTATTGATACGTGTCATCAACGGCGCGGAAATAGCTTGCACCGAGGAACGATACCACATCGCGGCGAGCCAGTTCCGGTGCTTTAAATACTCGGAAGCCAGCAAAACCGAGATCGCTTTGCCCTTCTAATTGTTTGGTATCAACACCCGCATCATTGTATTTGAACAATTCTGGACGAAAGTGAATTTCACGCGCCAGATGTGTTGCAGGATCAACCGAGAACATACGAACGCGGCGGCGGAATCCCATCCCCATATGGAAGAATTGAGCGTCCAGCTGGCGGTTCTCAACGTTATGCCAGAGCGATTTTTCGGCGTCGTATTGAATGCTGTTATAAGCCTGCGGGGTCATTGTCGCCAGTGTGTCAGGCAACGGACGCGGCGCACCACGCCACGCTGTTTGCGCTAAGTCGTGCGCCATTGACTGTAAAATGGAGAAGTCAAAACGCTGAGTTTGCCCATCGGCAATATCAGAATCTGCCGCGAATGCCGCCTGAGAAAAAAGAGAAGCAATGCCGCTGGTACCGCACACGGCGGCCATAGCCATTGAACCTTTAATAAATCGTCTACGATCCATACCTGAAAGTGAGTCCTTCTGGTGTTGTGAATGGTCCCGCGCTGGTCTTTTTCAGCGGCAAGAAAGTGCTTATTTATGACCGCTCACTCTAGACAATATTTATTAATAATCCAATTGCTGAACTCAGAGAATATGCATAAATCGGCAATTTTTTTATGTCGATGGGATGAGCCTGATTCGTTTGTAAAATCAGGCAAATTTTTGCAAAGCAGGATGGTCCTATTTTAAAGCAAACCACAGCGGCGTTTACTGCGTTCTTCCGCTTCCTGATAAAGCTGGAACTCATCAAAAACCGGGCAGCCCAACGCTTGTTCGAAGGCTTCGCGGCTGGCATTACCGTGACTGCGTGACTGCGTTTCATTACCCAGATTTGACTGGAAGATCCCCGCCGCACTAACGGGCAAGAAATCTTCATAGGTAATGGGCTGTGCCACTACCCAACCGCGTTCAATTAAGGGCTGTGGATCGTCCCCTGGATGAATCGCCTGACGATGCGCTTCACCCGATGGTGTCAGTCGATAACGGAACCATGCCAGCCCTTGCTGGCGCATCAAAAATTCGCTGTCCGGGAAAGCGCGAAAGGTTTCCTGCAAATGCAGTTGATGAGTGAGATTATCCTGTCCGGTTCCGGCATTACGCAGAAGTTCATCATACAGTTGCCGCCCTTTCGGCGTTAACGCCACTCCGCGCTGCTCTATCTCACCAAATCGCGCGGAATGTCTCCCCTGCTGTTGCCCCACAAACAGAACCGTTTCCTCCAGAGCCTTAAAGCTGGTCTGACGCAATAAAATCGGCACCTCGCGGCGCGGCGGCCCTTCGATGAGAATTTTTGGCTCAATACCGCATTCCGGCATCATCGACTGCACCCGATCAATGTCCAGCGTGCGTGGCGTCAGGTGGTTGATATGACAGCCCGGAAAGCAGACTACATCAGCGATCAGCCGATGCTCGTTATGTAATGCGTGATAGGTTTCTTCATCTACCGTTGCTGACTGATGCCAGCGAAATGTCTCCAGGGCTTCCTGCACAAACTCCCGCGCCTGCGCTTCGCTAAAACCGCCCTCTCGATCATGTTCATCTAACAGTTGCCGACAACGTGGGGTAAAGATATCGCGCTGGCGTAAAATTTCCGCCGCCTTATGGCGCAATGTTTTGTTTTCGATAAGTTCAAGACGGAGCAATGAGGTAAAAACGCGGAAAGGATTACGCGTAAGCGAGGCATCATTGATGGGCCGAAATGCCGTAGAATGTACCGGCACGCCGGCCTGCGAGAGATCGTAATAACTCACCGGATACATTCCCATAATGGCGAATATCCGCCTTAATGTGGCAAGTTCCTGCGCGGTTCCCACACGTATCGCCCCATGACGTTCAACGTTAAGCCTCGCCAGCTCATCCGCATTCACCATTTTTTCATGCAGTTGGGGGTTATTTTCCAGCACAGCCAGATTCACGTCAGCGACCAATTCCAGCAACGTACCGTACTGTGGAACTTCTTGTTGATACATGGCTGACATTGCCTGCGAAAACTGTTCCCGAATCTCATCCGCTGTGATGCTGTTCGCCATGATGTCTACCCCCAGTGGTCAATAATCTGGAGTGTAGGTAACCGCATTCATTCTGGTGGGAAGAATTTACAAACTGTGATCTCGCCGCGAAATCATCAATATTATCGATATTGATGTAACATAATTACTTTAAATGTTAATAATATTTTGCAATCAAGTTATCATAATCAAACAACATCACTTGTCAGCGGCACTGCTTCGTTTTTAACATCGCTTATGGAAAAAAATAGTCTGTTTAGTCAGCGCATCCGTTTGCGCCACCTTCATACATTCGTAGCTGTCGCACAACAAGGAACTTTGGGGCGCGCGGCTGAAACCCTTAACCTGAGTCAACCGGCACTGTCTAAGACATTGAATGAGCTGGAGCAATTGACGGGAGCTCGCCTGTTCGACCGTGGACGTCAAGGCGCGCAGCTTACCTTACCTGGCGAGCAATTTTTAACTCACGCAGTCAGAGTTCTTGACGCCATCAATACCGCAGGACAGTCATTTAATCGTAAAGAAGGCTTTAACAAGGATGTCGTCAGAGTGGGCGCGCTACCTACCGCGGCGCTGGGGATATTACCTTCTGTTATAGGTCAGTTTCATCAGCAACAAAAAGAAACCACACTGCAAGTTGCCACCATGAGTAACACGATGATCCTGGCGGGATTAAAAGCAGGTGAAATCGATATTGGTGTTGGTCGGATGTCAGATCCTGAACTGATGACCGGACTTAATTACGAACTGCTGTTTCTCGAATCACTGAAGTTAGTTGTTCGGCCTAATCATCCTCTGCTTCAGGAGAACGTAACGTTAAGTCGGGTACTGGAATGGCCTGTTGTCGTATCACCAGAAGGCACCGCGCCACGGCAGCATTCAGAGGCGCTAGTAAAAAGTCAGGGATGTAAAATCCCTTCAGGCTGTATTGAAACGTTGTCTGCATCGCTTTCACGTCAGCTTACGGTTGAATACGACTATGTGTGGTTTGTTCCCTCTGGCGCTGTGAAAGACGACCTGCGTCATGCCACGCTGGTGGCCCTGCCTGTTCCGGGGCATGGAGCAGGCGAACCTATTGGAATACTGACCCGCGTAGATGCAACACTCTCTTCCGGTTGCCAGTTGATGATTAACGCCATTCGAAAATCAATGCCGTTCTGAAAAAAAAAGGGATCTTGCGATCCCTTTTTTAGCATTATCACACCGTTGCCAAATCCACTGGATCACCAACACCGCGTTGTTCTGCCAGCACAGCGCGTTTCTTCAGACGGAACACATCTACGGCTTCAGTTAACCGCGCCGCCTGTTCTTCAAGAGACACCGCCGCAGCTGAAGCCTCTTCCACCAGAGAAGCGTTCTGCTGCGTCACTTTATCCATTTCAGAAATCGCCTGGCTAACCTGTGTGATACCTCTGCTTTGTTCATCCGATGCAGCGGCTATTTCTTGCATGATATGCGTGACGCTCGCCACGGCATCAACAATAGCGCTCATGGTTTTCCCTGCCGTTGCCACTTCATCGGCCCCCTGTCCAATTAACCTGACGGACTCACTGATCAAGCCTTCAATCTCTTTCGCCGCTTGGGCGCTGCGGCTTGCAAGTGTACGCACTTCGCTGGCGACAACGGCAAATCCGCGTCCTTGCTCACCGGCTCGTGCGGCTTCAACGGCGGCGTTGAGCGCCAGGATATTGGTCTGGAAGGCAATACTGTTGATAACAGCCGTGATTTCAGAAATTTTCTTCGAGCTACTGGAGATATTCCCCATTGTCCGCACTACACCGGAAACTGTTTGTCCGCCAGCACCGGCTTTAATTGAGGCCTCTTGCGCCAGTTTGCTGGCATGATGTGCGTTATCAGAATTTTGCTTCACTGTTGCGGTGAGTTGCTCCATGCTGGCGGCGGTTTGTTCAATTGCCGCCGCTTGTTCTTCGGTGCGCGAAGAAAGGTCATCATTACCAGCAGAAATCTCACTGGTGCCACGATAGATTGCTTCAGCCCCCTGGCGGACAGCTCCCACCGTCAGCGCCAGCGAATGCTGCATTTGCTGTAGATGGCGACTTAAGCGGCCAATTTCACTGCGGCCAGTGGGTTCGTCAACTGAAGTCAGATCGCCACTGGCTATTTTTTCAATCCGTTGGGCCGCATGTTGCAGAGGACGAATGACAATCCGGCGTAACACCATAAAGGTTATCAGCGTCATGACCAGCGCAAGTAAAAATGCGCCAATCATAAACATCCCTCCCTGACGAGTACGCTGATGCGCCAGTTCCGCAAGCTGGTTTGCTCTGGCGCTACGTATCTCAATGGCTTTGCTTAACTGCTGGTTATAGGCGTTATCAAGCGTTCTGATCTGCTCACTTTCATGATTGATAATGGCTTCAAACATGCCATTTTTGGCATATTTCAACATGGGTTGCAGGCCGGAAATATAAGCCTGGAATCGCTGATTTAATTCGCCGTCCAGCGCATCGTCAGCGGGAGTTTTCACCATGCGAGTACGGTAAACGTTATAGCCTTGTTGCGATCGCTTTATTTGCAATTCCGCTTGCGCAATATTTCGCTTCATCTCTTCCATTTCAGCGATACGACTCGCTGCCCCGGCCTGAATCATATTGATCCGAGCTGAACGCAATAAATCAGAGCTGTTTGCTAAACCCGTGCGTATCTGGATCTCGTCGCTGACATCGCGCTGATCGCGGTCTGCCTGCCAGAGAAAATACCCTGCCAGGGATGAACTCAATGCAAACAGAAACAGGATGCCGCCAAGAATGCAGGCAAATAACGGAACCAGCCTGATGTGATGTAAAAAGCCTAAGCGGTGTGCGGATGTTGTATTCATGACCGTTGTCTCTCTTCCTGGTTTACTCCCGATAGAGAGTCATCGGCAATCGATGGTAATTGCTTACAGCCAAAAACCTGCTCATATCACATTTTTACAACAATTATTTATTACCGTCGGAATGAAGAGACTTACAAGTAGTTATACCTTGTAAGGCGTATTACGAAAAATTCTGGAAAATGCCACGCAATTTCGTGAAGTGATTATTTCGTTGATAAGGGTAATTGCATAGGATACTTGCGGGCGCCTGAGACTTTCTGTTTTCAGGCTTACCGGGAATCAGAAAGACGAAGGCCCCGACCGATATTTCTATCAACCGAGGCCAACGAATGAACCTAGCAATTCAGATGTTAGCCTCTTACCTGCCATCCGGCAAGGAGAAAGGCTATGAAGCGAAATCCCCTGGTAGTGTGTCTGCTCATTATCTGTATCACGATTCTGGCATTCACCCTCCTGACCCGGCAAACGCTCTACGAACTGCGATTCCGGGACGGTGATAAGGAGGTGGCGGCTCTCATGGCCTGTCAGTCCAGGTAAGGGCCTGCGCGGGGAACTCTCCCCGCGCATCTGGTTGACGAGTTCATTTTCTCATGGCGCCCCTTATTCATGCCTCAACTGGAAGCTCACTCGCATTAAGTCTTGCAAGTGTTCTCTGATAACGATTTACCGGAAGCCGCCACACAATTTCGTGAAGTGATTATTTCGTTGATAAGGGTAATTACATAGGATGTTTGCGGGCGCCTGAGACTTTCTGTTTTCAGGCTTACCGGGAATCAGAAAGACGAAGGCCCCGACCGATATTTCTATCAACCTAGGCCAACGAATGAAGCCAGCAATTCAGATGTTAGCCTCTTACCTGCCATCCGGCAAGGAGAAAGGCTATGAAACGCAACCCCCTGGTGGCGTGTCTGCTCATTATCTGTATCACGATTCTGGCATTCACCCTCCTGACCCGACAAACGCTCTACGAACTGCGATTCCGGGACGGTGATAAGGAGGTGGCGGCTCTCATGGCCTGTCAGTCCAGGTAAGGGCCTGCGCGGGGAACTCTCCCCGCGCATCTGGTTGACGAGTTCATTTTCTCATGGCGCCCCTTATTCATGCCTCAACTGGAAGCTCACTCGCATTAAGTCTTGCAGCGAGTGTTCTCTGATAACGATTTACCGGAATCCGTCACGCAATTTCGTGAAGTGATTATTTCGTTGATAAGGGTAATTACATAGGATGTTTGCGGGCGCCTGAGACTTTCTGTTTTCAGGCTTACCGGGAATCAGAAAGACGAAGGCCCCGACCGATATTTCTATCAACCGAGGCCAACGAATGAACCCAACAATTCAGATGTTAGCCTCTTACCTGCCATCCGGCAAGGAGAAAGGCTATGAAGCGAAATCCCCTGGTGGTGTGTCTGCTCATTATCTGTATCACGATTCTGGCATTCACCCTCCTGACCCGACAAACGCTCTACGAACTGCGATTCCGGGACGGTGATAAGGAGGTGGCGGCTCTCATGGCCTGTCAGTCCAGGTAAGGGCCTGCGCGGGGAACTCTCCCCGCGCATCTGGTTGACGAGTTCATTTTCTCATGGCGCCCCTTTTAGTTAGTGCATGTTTTTTTCGATGCGCTGATAGAACCATCGTTACAGACAAATTTGCCGCCAGTTGTACAGTGAGAGATCCCCCCTTTCGCACCAGAACAGGGTTTGCGCCCGGCATCAACATAAAAAGACATCAGTAATCCCATCAGTAAAATAAATAGCAACTTTTTCATACAACCTCCATGGTTTGCCGAATCTTATGTTCGGTATAAAAGTTATACGCTGTGCGGTTTTTATTTCACTTAGGGAGATCAATGATTGGGGAAATTGAATTTCAATCTTAACAGAAGATATTTTGATTAAATATCAATCAACTAAACATATAAATTCGGATTATGGTTTTATTTGTCATACAAATAAATATAATAGGCGCTTCCGATGTAGGCCCGTATTCTTCGCCTGTACCACGGGTCTGGTTTAGTACAGGCGCTTTCTTCTAATACCCTCAGGAGCGCTTGCGCGGCATCATGCGCAAAAGCGTGTTGTCTTTCCATAAATAGTGGTGTGCCAGAGCGGCCGCCGCATGAAGCCCGATAACGAAATATCCAAGATTCGCTAACGTTTCATGCCACCACTTTAATCTGTCCACCAGGTCAAAATTGGCCTCTGACGCGTAAGGCATCGTCACACCAAACGCAAACCACGGATTACCCCGGTTATACATCATCACCAAACCAACCACTGGCAACACAATAAACAGGAGATAGATCACCAAATGTCCCAAATGAGCGAGTCCCGTCATCATGGGCCTGGGTTTCGGTACAATAGGCGGCGTTGGGTATTTCAATCTGAGTAACAGACGAACCACCATCAGCACGAGAATTGAGATGCCACATGAAACGTGGATCATGTTGATCACCGGTCGATCGCTACGCGGGAAAAAACCACGAAACTCCATTGCACAATAGGCTGCGATAACCAGCAAAAAGACCAGCCAGTGAATGCCAATTTGTAACCTTGAATATCTAATTCCCATAACATTTCCTGCTTTAACACAATTTTCCGTTAACATAACGAGCTTTTCTTAAAATTTCATTAAATATTGTTCACCCGTTTTCAGTACGTTATGTTTCACGGCAAAAATGTAGATTGCCCATCCCGTCATCCTGGTCTAAGCCTGGAAAGGACTCATTTTTACCCACAAGTTCTTGACAGGAGAAAACCATGAGCAAAGTTGGCATTAACGGTTTTGGTCGTATCGGCCGGCTGGTATTACGTCGGCTACTTGAGATTAAAAGTAACATTGACGTTGTCGCCATTAATGATCTTACATCTCCGAAAATTCTCGCCTACCTGCTAAAGCACGATTCAAACTACGGTCCTTTCCCCTGGAGCGTCGATTTCACAGAGGATTCACTTATTGTTGATGGAAAAAGTATTGCGGTTTACGCCGAAAAAGAAGCAAAAAATATCCCCTGGAAAGTAAAAGGTGCTGAAATTGTCATTGAATGCACCGGTTTTTATACTTCCGCAGAAAAATCCCAGGCGCATCTGGACGCTGGCGCGAAGAAGGTGTTGATTTCCGCTCCGGCAGGAGAAATGAAAACCATCGTTTATAACGTCAATGATGACACTCTGGATGGCAACGACACCATTGTTTCTGTGGCGTCATGCACAACCAACTGCCTTGCGCCGATGGCCAAAGCATTGCATGACAGTTTCGGGATAGAAGTTGGCACAATGACAACGATTCATGCCTATACTGGCACCCAGTCTCTGGTGGACGGTCCGCGTGGTAAAGATTTACGCGCATCGCGGGCGGCGGCGGAAAATATCATCCCCCACACTACCGGTGCGGCAAAAGCCATTGGCCTGGTGATCCCGGAACTTAGCGGCAAACTTAAAGGCCATGCGCAACGCGTGCCAGTAAAAACAGGTTCAGTGACCGAGCTGGTGTCTATCCTGGGGGAAAAAGTGACTGCTGAAGAGGTGAATAACGCACTTAAAAAAGCCACGACCAATAACGAGTCATTTGGTTATACCGACGAAGAAATTGTCTCTTCCGATATCATTGGCAGCCATTTTGGTTCGGTGTTTGACGCTACCCAGACGGAAATCACCGCCGTGGGCGATTTACAACTGGTGAAGACCGTCGCCTGGTACGATAACGAGTATGGTTTTGTCACTCAACTCATTCGTACCCTGGAAAAATTCGCCAAACTGTGACCAGCACAGGCGGAGGAAAAACCTCCGCCTCTTTCATACATTACGACTGTAAATAGACCACCTGAGTCTGCAGATACTCATGCAAACCATGTTTGCCATCTGCGCCGCCAATACCCGACTTACGCCATCCAGCATGGAAACCTTGCATAGCTTCGAAGTTTTCTCGGTTGATGTAGGTTTCGCCAAACTTGAGTCCTTTGATGGCTTTCATCGCCACGTTAAGATTCTCGGTATATATCGATGACGTCAGGCCATAATCGCTGTCGTTGGCCATGGAGATAGCGTGTTCCAGCGTGTCAAAAGCGACTACCGGCAGCACTGGCCCAAAGGTTTCTTCGTGCATAATGGACATTTCCTGGCGGACATCCAACAGCAACGTTGGCGGATAATAATATCCTTTCCCTTCTACAGCCTTACCGCCCAACGCGATTCTCGCGCCCTCTTCTACTGCCCGCGCCACCTTTTGTTTCACCCTTTCCAGAGCCGCAGCGTTAATCAGCGGCCCCATGGCAATGTCGTTACGTTCGGCGGGGTTACCAAATTGAACTGCCTGCATTGCCTCACCCAGTCGATTAACAAAGCGATCGTAAATACCTTTCTGCACATAGACACGTTCCGCACAGTTGCACACCTGTCCGGTATTTATCACGCGTGAATCAACAATGGCTTTAACTGCCAATTCAAGATCGGCGTCATCCATGACGATAGCAGGGGCTTTGCCCCCCAGCTCCAGACACACTTTGGTGATATTTTTCGCCGCGGTCGCCATGATTTTTTCTCCGGCAGCGACGCTGCCTGTCATACTGACCATTGCGACCTTCGGGTTCCCCGCCAGTTCCTGACCAACCGTTTCACCGCGCCCTAATACAAGGTTAAACACGCCACGCGGCAGGCCAATTTCGTCGACGATTTTAGCAAATGCGATCGCATTGTTTGGCGTAAATTCACTGGGTTTAATAACAATGGTATTGCCTGTAACAAGTGCAGGCGCCATTTTGCGGGCAATAAGGAAAAACGGGAAATTCCACGGTAGGATACCGGTCGTTACGCCCAACGCACGTTTAAACAGCAGGATGTTTTCCCCGGGACGATCACTTTGAATAATCTCGCCCTCATAGCGACGAGCCCATTCCGCCATGTAATCGATATAGTCAGCAGTAAAAGCGACTTCGACTTCGGCCAGCTGTTGAATTTTGCCACCTTCCTCGACGATCAATGAGCTAATTTCACTGGCCCGTTCGCGGATCCCCGCAGAGATTTTCCGTAACCAGTTAGCTCGTTCGATCGCGGGTAATGCTTCCCATTCTGGCTGCGCACGCTCTGCTGCGTCGATAGCTTTGCGAGCATCTTCAGCCTGACCATCAGGAATACGCGAAATCACTGCCTCTGTTGCGGGGTTAATCACATCAATCCATGCGTCGCCGCGCCAAGTGACAAACTGTCCATCGATATACATAGGATGTTGAACGGGTACAGACATGAGCTACTCCTGTGATTGATGTGTTTATATTTTGTAATTCGCATGTTAATTAACATCAATCACAGCAGAGAAGGCATCGTAGATGTGCAATTTTGTGAAAGGCTTCATAAAAAGAGATGCGACGGGAATAAAGAGAGGAAGAAAAAGATGAGATTATTACCCGTTTGCAAGCATGTGTTCACAAACGGGCAATTATTAGCGCAGTGAGCGACTCTCCATTGCCTCAATAAGCACAGCGTCATGCTGTAATATCTGCCATGCCTGCGTAACTTCTGGCGGGAAATCAACGTGAACGATAAAATCGCGTCCACGTGGCCCATAGCCATCGCTGTCATCGCGCAAGCGTGGCAGCTCGCCAGTAAGTAGGGACAAATATCGTTCAACTGGCCATAGTCCTGTCAGCGGATTAGCAAACGTCACACTGCCTGCATCATTTTCCAACAGTGGAACGAATCCCGGATAACTTAGCCAGCGAGGTGCATCAGGGTTATCTCCTGTAATACGACGAAACGTCGCCATGGTTCGGCGTTGCATAGTGGGATCCTGGACGACGATCGTTGTGTGGACTCGCTCTGCTAACTGATCCAATAATGCGATACTGAAACGGGCATTTTCTCCACAGTTAGTTGACTGATCTTCAATCCAGATTTTTTCACGTGGAATATGCCAGAACTGATGGGCGATATCCGCAAGGATGGTAGCCTCTGATCTGCCCGTAGTGCGAATGGTGTTGTAATGCGGATGCTGTGCGACAGCGCTATACAAAAAAGTTGTCGAGTGACCTATACCACCACTGATCATTAATGGAATTTGCTGATCTCTTGCAATTTTACAAGCGGCATCGATAGTGGGAATGACAGCATTGCCTGCAAGTATTACGCAATCGGCCTGATACGGAGCTTCACCGGAGAAATCATCCTGCGCCAGCCATCGACCGATAACGTTTATAGCATCAATGGTTGACGCTGAAAGCGTCGGAAACGGGTTAATATTCATGGTCCCTCCTTCTCATTTCCTTAAGAATACTGCGTGAGATAATAATGAGAAGCGGAGCACTCTGAAAGGAAGAACTCGAATTTTTTCAACCGCCCCTTTACCAGGTTGCTATTAAGTTTACTCATACTGTATATGCGGAGAAAGCGTAGATAAAACATCAACGACATCATTAGATGCTGCAATCACATAATGCTCGATCATTTTATTTTCATGGATCCCACAACTTTGCTCAATAAACCATGCCAGGTAAGATGAATTGACTACCCGATAGATCCCCGTTTGATTAATACCGTGTACTCCCAACATATCTAAAAGGTCACCTTCATCAGTGACGCGAAATGAATGTATCCAGTCAAAGGATATTTTGATATCTGACTTGATCGCCGGGCATATCAGCGTGATTTCAAGCCTGGCATTCTTATAGCTTAATCCAGACAGGTCAGCGTTTTTAAACGATAACGAAGTTGGTGTGATATTTATATAATATTCATTCATATCGACAGCCCTCAATATATTATGCTGCACTCGATAGCAGACACATTAACTTGCTGCAAAAATGGTGCGAGTGTGTTTAAGTACCATGAGTAATCAATAATACGTTTCAGCTCATTGATATAAATACGCTTGATTTTCTGTGACAGTGATAAACACTCATGGTTAATTATTTAAGATAGATGCAGTAGAGATGCCCATCAAATTTACTCACCACTTCCTGAGCATTAACAATTGCCCATCTGTATTCATTTTCCCAAAAAACAAGATTGGGCGTACGTTTTGTATATCTTTCTAAAATTTTCTGAATACTCTGTTTTTGGTTCTCATAAAATATTGTGTTCGCACTTGAAATTTGTCGACTCATTCGCCAACGGATTTTTTCTTCATAAAAAAGGAAATTCTCACCTTCATAAGGGGTAGTATTCATTGTCTATGATTCACAACTTCCTGAATGAGAATTTCAAAAAAAAGAATAAATTAATCATTATTTTATATTTACCCTTCTTATACAAAATCATTGCATCTTTAATATTCCCAGCACCAGGGTAAGATTACGAAAGCCCGCACCCCGCAAGGACTGACGCCAGGTAGTTTCTGTCCATGGCTGCTTTTCGCATCTTACTAATTTCACCGGTAGCAAGATTTTTATACGCAATAAAGTCAGCGCTCGCCGTCCGCAGGCGAGCGTCTTTAATTCGCCCGGCATCTCCGCCAGTATCGCTAAATAGCACCAGTATTTCTTCGTCATCATGTTGATACAGCCGCATAACTTGTTGATATTCTGTTGAATAAACGACCATCCTGGATCTCCTTTTCATTTAGAATTGCGCCCTGCTCCACGGCTTATCCCATCGGCACATGGCGTGCTACCGCCCCACCCTGATTGATGTATCTGCACGCAAAAAGGTTACACTTATCTCCGGGCTTACCCTATTGCACGGGGGCTTTTTCGGAATTCATAAAGAAAAAACCCGGCAGCTTTGAACTGACCGGGTTTAGATTTATCAACCAGATAGCAGCGTTATCAGCTAATTTGCTCCATCGCCTGCAAAATACGCTTATCTGATATCGGATACGGTGTACCGAGTTGTTGGGCGAAATAACTGACGCGCAGCTCTTCTATCATCCAACGGATCTCTTTTACGTCTTCATCCTCACGACGTGCTGGCGGCAGTTTGTTGATCCATTGCTGCCATGCCTGTTGAACGTTTTCAACTTTCAGCATCTGAGCGCGATCACGATGCGGATCAACCGCCAGTTTCTCCAGGCGTTTTTCAATCGCCTGCAAATAACGCAGCGTGTCGCCCAGACGTTTGAAGCCATTCCCGGTGACAAAGCCGCGATACACCAGCCCGCTCATCTGCGCTTTAATGTCCGAGAGTCCCAACGCCATCGTCATATCAACACGCCCTTTCAGCCGTTTGTTGATATTGAACACCCCCGTGAGGATTTGTTCGACCTGCTTCGCAATATCCACCACCGTGTCGTTCAGTTCTGCCCGCACTTTTTCATGCAACGCAGCAAAACCTTCTTCGGTCCAGACCGGACCACCGTTGGCGTCAATCAGTTTATCCACGCCACAGGAGATACAATCGTCGATCAGCTCCAGAACTTTACCATACGGGTTAAAGTACAGCCCCAGCTTGGCTTTGTTTGGCAACTTCTCATGCAAATACTTGATGGGCGATGGAATATTCAGCAGCAGTAAACGGCGAAGACCATTCCACATCGCTTGCTTCTGTTCGAGCGGGTTATCAAACAGTTTGATCGCCACGCTGTCGCGTTCATCCACCAGAGCAGGCCACGCCTTGACTTTGTAGTTGCCACGTTTCTGCTCGTAGCTTTCCGGCAGTTTACCAAAGCTCCAGATATGCAGGCCACTCTGCTCAATGCCGTCATCGGCCACTGCAGACAACGTTTCCTGTACTTTGCCTTTCAGCGCATCTTTCAGATCCTGTAATGAGCGCCCTTCTTTTAGCTTCTTGTTTTTGTCATCCACTACACGGAAGGTGATTTTCAGGTGATCGGGCACCTGATCCCAATGCCAGTCTTCGCGGTCAACGGTGACGCCAGTCATCCGCCTCAGTTCGCGCTCAAGGCTGTCGAGCAACGGCAGTTCCAGCGGCGTGACGCGGCCTAAAAACGCTTCGGCGTAGTTTGGCGCAGGTACAAAATTACGGCGTACCGGTTTCGGCAACGATTTTATCAGTGCAATAACCAGCTCACGGCGCAGGCCTGGGATCTGCCATTCAAACCCGCTCTCCTCAACCTGGTTAAGTAACGGCAGCGGAATATGCACGGTCACGCCGTCAGCATCCGCTCCCGGCTCAAACTGATAACTTAAACGCAGCTTGAGATTGCCCTGATGCCAGAAGTTCGGATAATCCAGCTTGCTGATCTTTTCTGCGCCCTCTTTAATCAACATGCTCTTTTCAAAGTTGAGCAAATCAGGCGTATCGCGGCTGACTTTTTTCCACCAGCTGTCGAAGTGACGTGCGGAGATCACATCGTGGCTGATGCGCTGGTCGTAAAACTCAAACAACGTTTCGTCATCAACCAGAATATCGCGACGACGCGTTTTGTGTTCCAGTTCTTCCACTTCCGCGCGCAGTTTAAGATTCTCACGGAAGAAAGCGTGACGCGTCTGCCAGTCTCCTTCCACCAGCGCATGCCGGATAAAGAGTTCGCGGCACAACGCCGGATCAATCTGGCTGTAGTTAACCTTACGCGCGGCAACAATCGGCAGGCCATAGACGGTGACTTTTTCCGTCGCCATGACTGCGCCCTGCGCCCGTTCCCAGTGCGGTTCACTGTAGGTACGTTTGAGCAGGTGCTGGGCGACGGGCTCCACCCATTCCGGATCGATGCGCGCGGCAATACGCCCCCACAGGCGGCTGGTTTCTACCAACTCCGCTACCATCACCCATTTCGGCGGTTTTTTGAATAAACCGGAACCAGGGAAGATGGAGAAACGCGCGTTACGTGCGCCGGTATATTCCTGTTTATCGGCATCTTTCATCCCGATATGCGAAAGCAATCCGGTCAGCAACGCGATATGAATTTCACGATACTCTGCCGGTTCGCTGTTAACCGGAATGCCGAGTTCTTTCACCACCTGACGCAACTGGGTATAGATGTCCTGCCATTCGCGTACACGCAGATAGTTGAGGTAATCGGTGCGACACAGTCGACGGAAGGCGTTCGAAGAGAGCGCTTTTTGTTGTTCGCCGAGATAATTCCACAGATTCACAAACGCGAGGAAATCGGACTCCTTATCATGGAAGCGACGATGTTTTTCATCCGATGCCTGCTGCTTGTCCATTGGCCGCTCGCGCGGGTCCTGAATAGAGAGCGCGGAAGTGATAATCATCGCCTCACGCACGCAACCGTGTTTCTGCGCTTCCAGCACCATACGAGCCAGACGTGGGTCAACGGGTAGTTGTGATAACTGGCGACCAAGCGGCGTTAGTTTATAGGCGCTGGCCTGTTCATCCGTGGTGATGGCTCCCAGCTCTTCGAGCAGACGAACACCATCCTGAATATTGCGTTTATCCGGCGCTTCAACAAACGGGAACGCGGCAATATCGCCCAGCCCCAGCGCGGTCATCTGCAAAATAACCGATGCCAGGTTAGTACGCAGAATTTCCGGGTCGGTAAACTCCGGGCGCGAGAGGAAATCGTCTTCCGAATAGAGACGAATACAGATCCCTTCGGACACACGTCCGCAGCGACCTTTACGCTGATTAGCTGAAGCCTGCGAAATCGGCTCAATCGGCAAACGCTGCACTTTAGTACGATAGCTGTAGCGGCTGATACGCGCCGTGCCGGGATCGATAACGTATTTAATACCCGGCACGGTCAGCGAGGTTTCCGCGACGTTGGTCGCCAGCACAATTCGCCGTCCACTGTGCGACTGGAACACGCGGTTCTGTTCGCTGTTAGACAGTCGCGCATAAAGCGGCAGAATTTCCGTATGGCGTAAGTTCAGCTTGTTCAGCGCATCGGCGGTATCGCGAATTTCCCGTTCGCCACTCATAAAGATCAGAATGTCACCCGGGCTTTCCTGGCTTAATTCGTCCACGGCATCGAAAATCGCCTGCAACTGGTCACGTTCGGTGTCATCCGCTTCTTCAACAATCGGACGATAACGAACTTCTACCGGATAAGTCCGACCGGAGACTTCGATGATCGGCGCATTATTAAAATGGCGTGAAAAACGTTCCGGATCGATGGTCGCCGAGGTGATGATCACTTTCAGGTCCGGGCGACGCGGCAGCAGCTCTTTCAGGTAGCCGAGCAGAAAATCAATGTTCAGGCTACGTTCATGCGCTTCGTCGATGATGATGGTGTCGTATTGCATCAACAGGCGATCTTGCTGGATTTCTGCCAGCAGAATCCCGTCAGTCATCAGCTTGACCATCGTGTTATCGCTAACGTGATCGCTAAAACGGACTTTATAGCCGATACAGCCGCCCGGCTCCGTTTTCAGCTCTTCGGCAATACGATTCGCCACCGTTCGTGCTGCCAGTCGACGCGGCTGGGTATGGCCAATCAGCCCTTTAATCCCGCGTCCCAGCTCCATGCAGATTTTCGGTAGCTGTGTGGTTTTACCGGAACCCGTTTCCCCGGCAACGATAACGACCTGGTGGTCACGAATTGCTTCGAGAATGTCCTGTTTTTTCTGGCTAACCGGTAAATTGTCCGGATAAGTAATGTCCGGACGTGCCGCTTCACGCAGCAGAACTTTCCCTGCCGCCTGGTCAATTTCTTTCGCCATCTCCTGGAAAATAGCCTGTTGTGCATCAGGATTTTTAACCTTCTTCACGCCGTGCAGACGGCGAGAAAAGCGCAGTCTGTCACGCAGCATTAGCGTATCAAGTCGCTGCTGCAAGGCATTGAAAGTCAATTTTTGTTGTTCTGTCATAACGTTAGAGGGCAGCGTAGTGCCTGATTAAAGTTCTTTTAAATGATAGATATAGAGTACCACATCGCGGCTTTTTATGTGTTGTTCAATAAATTCGAACATAGGCTTCGATATATTGCGCTATCTCTGTGGCAGGATTGTGAATAAAGTGTCAACAAGCAACGGGGCATCGCCCATTCAAACATCTATAAGGAAACACCATGAGCAAGGTATTAGTTCTTAAATCCAGCATCCTGGCAGGGTACTCTCAGTCAAATCAGTTGTCCGATTATTTTGTTGAACAGTGGCGTGAAAAACATTCCGCTGATGAAATCACCGTTCGTGACCTGGCGGCAAATCCGATCCCGGTCCTGGATGGTGAACTGGTTGGCGCTCTGCGTCCGAGCGATGCGCCATTAACCCCGCGTCAGCAGGAAGCCCTGGCACTTTCTGATGAACTGATTGCCGAGCTGAAAGCTCATGATGTCATCGTTATTGCAGCACCGATGTACAACTTCAACATCTCAACTCAGCTGAAAAACTATTTTGACCTGGTTGCGCGCGCAGGCGTTACTTTCCGTTACACCGAGAACGGCCCTGAAGGTCTGGTCACGGGTAAAAAAGCCATTGTTATTACCAGCCGTGGCGGGATCCATAAAGATGGACCAACGGATCTGGTGACGCCATATCTGTCCACGTTCCTGGGCTTTATCGGCATTACTGATGTGAAATTTGTCTTCGCTGAAGGGATCGCGTACGGTCCGGAAATGGCAGCAAAAGCGCAGGCAGATGCAAAAGCGACAATTGATAGCATAGTTGCTGCATAATCGGACTGACAGATAGTAATGTGGGCTGCTCTGCTAAATCGTGCAGTCCACACTTACCCGCTTAGACGCAAACTACCTGACTGCCGATATCATGGCGGTTATGGTCGCCTACGCGGTTAACTATGAATGAAGAAGAAAAACGGGGCCAGCAACAATACTCAGCCGGCTCCTTGTCGCAATACGCTCCGGCCTTCAGCTGTCACGACGCACCGCCATCGAAACCGTAAAGATCCCCCACTCATCGATCCGTTGTGTACATTTATCAAATCCGGCATCACGCACTAGCGAATCCATCTCCCCTTGCGAACGCACGCGCATGACCCACGGCTTGCCATCTTTATGACTGGTTAACACTCCGGCTATCATTTCCAGTTGTGGATGCCAGGGCTGCCCGGTATAGATGAGAATACCGCCCGGTTCGATGGCATTCGTCAGACCAGCGAGTGAGTTTTTCACCTGCGCATTTTCGGGAAAAAGCTCATAGAGGCCAGATACAATCGCCAATGTAGGCCGCGGAGTTAACGCGCTGAGTTCTGTCGGGTTAAACGCATCGCCTTGTTCAAAACGCGCGCGCCCAGACATCCCCCGTAGGGCAATCATCTCTTGCCCTTGTGCAACATTTAACTCACTGTAATCACGCAACAAAATATCGCTTACAGCAGACTCGTTCTCCAGCGCATCCAGTACATAGCGTCCATGCCCTGCTGCAATATCAATCACGCGGACAGGTAAACCTTTGGCGTTGAGATCGGCAACGGCCTGTTTAATCAGCATTTGTAAATGGGTTTTGCGCTGGCGAATACCACGCCAGCCGATACTGTTCAGGTATATTTTGTCGATTAAGCGCCCAAATGCGTTACTGCCTTGCGGTTTATTTTGATAGACATAATCCAGCGTGCTGCCAGAATCAAAACCAGTGTTCATTCCAAGATGCAGGCCCGCAGATTGCGCCCCGAACAATTTCATCGCCTTACGCATAAAGCGATACGCCATATCAACTGGCGATAATGGTACCTGACCACCTGAAAGCAGCCGCCATCTATCCGCCGATGGCCCTAAGCGATCTTCATGCTGATAATCAAATCTTTGCGACTTGTTAGCATATAATCGACTAATAAAGCTTTGCATTTTTTCAAATGCCTGCGCCCTGTTCTCTTCACCCAACGTGTCGTGATAAAAACCCGGTAGCAGATGCAGCTCTTTCATAGGGCTACGTAATCGCTGATAAAAATCAATTTGCGGTTGGCGATGCACAACATAGTCGTCGCCCGATATCAGAAGTTGCGTGGGAAGCGTAATCGCCATCGCATCGCTAACAATACGTTCAGACGTTTTATAGAGATCGAGCAAAATATTGACGGCAATCGCCCGTGTAATCAGCGGGTCATTATTGAAACTCGCCACCCGTTCCCGATCGTGGGTCAAATAGCGCCCTTTCACATAGGAATTAATAAAAAACAGGCCACGCAGACGATGCAATAGCGCCAGTCCCGGGCGCGCAAATGGTACATACAATTTTACTTTAAAGGCCGGAGAAGCCAGCACCAACCCGCGAATGCCTGGTGCATAATCATGCGCCCATGTAGCAGCCAACACTGCGCCGACGCTTTGCGCGATAACGACAACATCTTCCAGTCCGGCCTGGCTATCGCTGGCAGCAAAACGGACAAATTCATCGACATCCTGCACTGACCGTGTAAGTGATGGGCTATAACCACGCGGCCCCGAAGTTTTTCCATGCCCTCGGGCATCCCATGCATAAAAAGCAGTATCTGGCATCGCCAGTTCATCAACAATATGTTGCAATCGACCAGAATGTTCATGCCCGCGATGAAATAAGACGATGACTTTTTTCACCCCTGACTGTATGGCGGGCCAGTGGCGATAAAACAATACGGTATTATCACTGGTGGTAAAAAAATGTTCCCCAGGGATGCGTGAATTTTCCATTTTCTCTATTTTCCTTCAGTAACAGCAGTAGCGAATAAAATAAAAAAATACCGGGGCGGTGAAAATTAATGAGTCAATCCTGTCAAGGAGTCCGCCATGTCCTGGTAATAGTGTGCCACTGTCTTTAACCCCGATATCACGCTTGATAGCTGACATCACCACATCGCCGCAAAAGCCACTAAGACCAATTAACAAACCCGCCAATAATGCCTGCGGTGCATTTAACGGTGTCAGTAATGGTCCAGTGATCAGCGCTATCATCATGGTGGTGATTACGCCTCCTGCCAGGCCCTCCAGCGTTTTCCCCGGACTAACGTTGGGTACCACTTTTCTCCTGCCGTAGGATTTCCCCCATAAATACTGCGCAATATCATTTGACTCGGTTAATGCCAGCAGAAATAACACCAGCAACGCGCCCCCCTGAATATTTATGGACGGCAACATCAATAACCAGGCTGCATGACTCAGCGCAAAAATCGTCATTATCCAACCCATGAAGATGTGACTGACGAAATTCAGAAAATCTGCTGTTTCACCGGAGAATGCCCGCCATGTAGCCAATATAAGAAAGCTTGACAGTGGTATAAATAGTAGAAATAACTCAAATCGATTAAAGCCTATAAGCAAATAGTTAAGGGGGATGATTAGATATAACCAACTCGGGTATTGCGCGGAGATAAGCGTAAAATATTCTTTCAACGCCCAGAAACTCAGTAGTGCAAAAAAAGTCAACGTAATCCAACGCGGGCCTGATATTGCCAGTGAAAAACAAATGACGATGCCCCACCAACTACGAATACGTAATGTGACTTCATCCCCTTTTCTCTCTGGTAAACGCCAATCCAGATAACAGTTTATCAAAGTTGCTAAAATTAACAGTAAAAATATTATTACCAGCGATTTTTCGAGCATTATTTTTTTGCTCCAGGGGGAAACACGCTTCTACAACGATTAATTGCAGTCCAGAAAATAAGAATTACCGCAACACCCCATAAAATATTATTCCATTGCATCCACTGTGGATGAATAGCAATAACAATACCCCAAAGACCAAAAAACAATGCGCGATCACTTTTACCTAATGGCCCGGCATAACTGCGGATACCACTAATTGTCTGTGCCAGTAAACCGCAGAACTCAGTCAAAACAGCCCCAAATAACATCAACATCACGAGTGGCGTGTTACTGTAAGGTAAAAATAAAAATGGGGAATAGAGAGCCATATCAGAAATAACATCGCCAATTTCATTTAATATCGCGCCAAGATGTGTTACCTGGTTATACTCTCGCGCCAACATGCCATCCAGCGCATTGAACGCCATACGAACAAAAAGCACGATGGGTAATAGCAGAAACACGATGGGTTGCGGTACTAAAATCAATAGCAAACCGGTAATAAGAGAAAGCGCCAAAGCAGCAAGAGTGATGTGATTTGCTGTGAAATGGTGCTTGTGAAGCCAAAACATCGTTGGTCTTAACAGCGACTGAAAAAGCGGTTTAATCTGATAGAGTGTCATTATCAATCCTTGATAATTCAGTTTGCGATATGTTGTATCAACTCACCTAATGGAGAGTGTTGCAATATCAAGATAATTTTGAAAAATATGAAAGCACAAGAATTATAATTTTTATATCACATATAATTACCCTCATATTTATATCATGGTACAAAATGCTACTTTACAAGTCAATGAATCATATCCAACGTCTTCATTGCCTGTTCCCGGATAGTTCGTGTTTTACCCTGAAGCGCCAGTTGACGAATTAACTGCGGATCGGGATTTGCCAATTCTAATACCAGTAACGGTTCGCGTTTTAGTCTTGCCGACAACACATTAGCGGGAAAATGGGGATTATTCATCGCCACAATCCGCCACTCTGAATCAGTTTCTGCCGCCAGTGCCGCAGGTGGTGTGTGTCGATTGTTAAGTGCGCCTAATTTGAAAAATGTTAGATTATTTTTTGCCAGCGAACTCCACCAAATGCGGTCCGGTTCTTTTGCCAACTTATCCAGTTGCGCTAACGCATCAGAGTCAAGTGCATAATAAACACGTAACGCTTCGTTAACTTGCGCACGGGTACTGTTTTCCTGCCTGAGAAAAAACTTCGCCCAAATATCATTGCGTGGCATATTTTGCTGCAATTTATTCAATACTACGGCGGGCAAATTATCCCAACTAAATAAGGCACTCTCTAAATAGGCCCAGTCTTCCAAACGTATCAGGGTAGCGGCATTCAATAGCATCTGGTTATCAACTTCACCGTTGCTAATCAGTTCAGACAAAATCATATCGGCACTGGTTTCATATGCGGCTGAATCTGCTTCAGGATGATGTTTTCGATGCGATAAAGCGCGTTGCCAAATTTTTTGTTTCATCGCCGTACTCAGATACTTATTTTTCGCCAGATTACTCCACCCTTCTGGATCGTTGAAACGTGTCAAGAACCATTGTAAAGCAGCGTCTGAATGAATTACCTGCATGTCCCGACAGCAAAAGGAGGCAGGAAATTTTCCCGCCATCTTTTTAATAAACTTAAACTGTAAGTTATCTGGCAATGCTAAAAATAACGCATTTATTAAATTATCGTCAGTTTCGAATTTTTGGTATAAATATGCTGCAATTTTGTCACTCTCTTCTGGCGTCATCCGCAACAATTGACCATGGTGTTTCATATCTGCAAGCTTAAACGCTAAACTTTTGACAACATCGTTTGATGAATCGTTCGCTAACCGCATTGCCTGATTGTAAGTGAGTTGTCCTTCAGCGCCGACCTGACGAATAGCAGGTTCATCACTGCGGATATAGCCATCTATTATTGATTCGGGCAATAACCACGCATCTTTATAAAGCCCCTGAATGATCATGTCCCAGTCTCTTTTCGCCAGATTCATGACGATATCCAGAGGGAGATCTTCACGTAGAGCAAGATTCAGCGGGCCGACGCCATCAGGTAGAAGACTCATTCGCGTCATTATTTCGACAGAGAGAGGTTCACGGTCGAGCAATCCCATAACAACTGGTTGGTAACCCAATTGCTGATCGGTTAGCTCCAGAATCTCATTATCAGGCATATATCTCGCCATACTCTCGATCGTTTGTTCATCATTGCTATTAATAAGTTGTTTGCGTAAGTTTGCTGAAATTCCTTTAAGTGTTGGCAGTGTTCGCATTACGGCAAGATCAAATGTCGCAATGTCTCGGCCTTCAAATGCAGCTACTTTGCCTTCATCCAGCATTTGTAACTCCTGAGCTAATTCTGGAGAAAGATTAGGGCGAAACAGCGCCCCCTTTTCCATCTGATTACAGACATTTCCTGCCATGCGAATATTACTTCGCTTAAACAACCCTTGCAGAGCATTCTCATCATTTATTACACCCCAGAAATATGCATCAGGATTTATTAGTACCAGCGCTTTTTTAATATTTTCAGTGTCATTTTTATCACTGGCGCGCACCGTGAATTCACTATTTGTCGAAGATACAACAACAGGTGCAATTATGTCATTGATAAATATCCCGCGCGCATTGATATTCCCCTTAATCGTAGACGGATTATCGTAATATGAGTCGATGAATACCAGTCCGCTTGCGTTTATCGAACCGGTAATTAGCAGTGGCGAATCTGTTACTATATTCGTTGCTGTCACGTTGCCGAGAATAACCCATGGGTTAGAAAGTGAGTAAGTGGAAATGTCACCCTTGACAGTCAAATTACCAAGAACAATCAACTTTTCATTACTTTCTATATTCCCTTCCACCACTAAATCACCACGATGCACTTTCCAGTCCGGTGCAGATAAACCGACGGGGACAAGATTAACGCTACCGTTGATAGCTTGTTCAACTTGCTGTTTATCTTCAGCTGTAGCCACAGAAAAAAATGGTTCAATATCAACTTCATTTGCAACACATCGAAGTTCCGCCTCTGCTGGAAGACTCAGCATAAACAGGGGAAGTAAACGTATCCAGCCGCAAATCCTGGCCTTAAACATATGCACTCCATGCCATTAAAAAGGGAAACAAAATGCTTCCCTGATGTGAAATTAGTTATTCTCGTGAAATGCTCTCTAACGTTGCCAGCACATCCGCAGAAAGATGCAATTTTTCAGCAGCCATATTCTCCCGTAGATGCTCAACAGATGACGTTCCAGGAATCAGCAAAATATTCGGTGAACGCTGTAACAGCCACGCCAGCGCCACCTGCATCGGCGTCGCGCCAAGGCTTGCAGCAACATCGGAAAGCGTGGAGGATTGCAACGGCGTAAAACCACCAAGCGGGAAGAACGGTACATAGGCGATACCGTCACGCGCCAGCGCATTGATCAACGCATCGTCGGCGCGGTGCGCGATGTTGTATTCGTTCTGCACGCAGACAATTTCCGCAATTTTACGCGCTTCAGCGACCTGCGTCGGCGTGACGTTGCTCAGGCCGATATGCTTCACCAGCCCCTGCTGTTGCAATTCGGCCAGTACGGTAAAGTGGGCTTCAATCGCCCCTTCTGCCGGGCCGTGACCGTCGCCGAGCATCACGCGCAGGTTAACCACATCCAGCACGTCCAGGCCGAGGTTACGCAGGTTATCGTGTACTGCTTGCTTGAGCTCCTCAGGGGAGAATGCCGGAATCCATGAAGCATCGTTCCCGCGACGCGCGCCAATTTTAGTGACAATTGTCAGATCGTCAGGATAAGGATGTAACGCTTCGCGGATAATCTGATTGGTGACATGCGGACCATAAAAATCGCTGGTATCGATATGATTGACGCCCAATGCCAGCGCTTCACGTAAAACCGTAATAGCAACATGGCGATCTTTTGGCGGCCCGAAAACACCGGGACCAGCCAACTGCATCGCGCCATACCCCAGTCGTATTACCGATTTTGAACCAAGAGTAAACGTACCACTGTTGTTGCTCATAACACCCTGTCCTGTTTAAGGCAGATTAAGAACCCACAGTATAGAAATGAACGCACTGGGAGGGCATGTGTAATAAATGCGAATGTGTAAAAAAACATGCAGGATGCGCTTTGCTTATCCGGCAAACTGATTTTCTACCCCCTGTAGATTAACGGTATTTCCTGTTCCCGTAACGTTGTTTCCGCGTTTCGTCTGTTGACTCAGTTGCAGTGGTATCCGCAGCCCATGTCTGGCTACTTAACGCCATCGCAACACATGCAGACAACAATTTTTCCCTATGCATATATAACTCCTTAAAAATAGTTCTCGTGTAACAAACTTCGCAAAACTTGAAGGCAGAAAGCACTAAATGCTTACAGCGAAATATTCAATAAACAAAAGTTATTTTATTTACATAGCGAACATTAAGGTGAAGCATATTTAAAATAACACCATGGCATTCGTTAAAATATATTGCACACAGAAAACAGTTCAAACAAACATTCAGGAAGAAGAGAGAAAATACATTAATGACGCCATTTGCGTAGCGAATGAATTATTTAATTACACCCATCGTAATAGTGAATTTCAATTAACCGCCGAGATAATAAAAGAGCATATAAGTAACATCGATAACAATAACTCACGCACTAATAATGACCGGCATTATAGAAACACTAATATAAATGTTTTGTTTCTAAAGGTAATTTATTTTCGCAACCATTTACCATTAATCCCCTGTACATATTCACCCGGCTTCGCGCGAGCGACAAGTTTTTGCCCTGCCAGTTTTGCTATCTCATCCGTGGATACCTTATTTTGCTTTGCCAGTTGCTGGTAGCTACGATTACGAGCTTCATTAATATCTCTTACTAATGCCTGTGTTTCGGCATCCGTTTCCAGCGCAACCACGTAACCGTTAAGCGTTTCACCGACCCGCCCCTGACTTCTGGCTTCGTTCAGGGTTAATGCCATCGCACTGCTGCTCATCAGGCCAATAATCCACACCATTATGAGTAATGTTCTTTTCATCGTTACCTCAAAAAAGATCGCTACGGGTTTTGAGCAAATCTTCAACGTCTTTGTCCGCCTTGATGACGATCTCATGCTCAATTTTAACGTTCATATTGATGGTAATCGGCTCTTTCGGCGCAGCCACTTCAATGCGCGGCGTACAGCCAACTAACATAAAAGAGGACGCCAACGTGGCTATCACTATTTTCATTGTTTTTCCTCACACTCTTTTCCTGATGGGCAGCCTGTTTCCGGCAGCCGGGCATTCTGCTCCAGCCATGCCTGGAGATTATCGCCAAAGCGTAAACTACGCCATAACATAAAAATATTCTCTTCATGACTGTAATTCAGATTCACCGTGCCTGTTTTGCCATCAACACGACTATTACCGCTGATCGTTGCCTGCATGGTTAACACACCAAGATTATCTAAATTAATTTTTGTCGATGAACGACTAATTTCCATATAACGCAACCAGTTAATGGCAGTTCCAGCGGTCATATTGTCTTTTGCTACTGCATCCGCCGTATCTTTATCCAGACGTAAGGTCATGGGACCTGAGTTTGCCAGCCAACCATCTTTTACAATCCATTTTTCATTATTCAGCCATAATGGTAATGCCCCACTAAATGCCCCTGACATCGCGAATTGTTTCGGGTTGACGGCGCTAACCAGTTCACTGGATGAGAGATTATTCAGGCGCAATAGTGCCGGATCGTGCTGCGGCATACGTAATTGTTTCATCAGCACGTTACCGCCTAAAACATCAACACTCACATTGGTCAGTAGCAAGGGTTCGTCTTCGGTCCACGGATAACGCCCCTGAAGATCGGCAGTAATATTTTTTGCCGTCACAAGGTTAACCACTTCAGCAATGCGTAATGATACAGGTCGCCGTGTTCCCAGATACCACGCACCGTCGCCAAAACGGAACGGTAGTACAAAATCGACGCCGTTGACCTGGTTATCAGGCATCCAGGCGCTGCCACCTTTTAATACGCCATGACCACCCGCACGGAAGCCTTGATCAGGCGCCGCGGAAAAGGCTACCTGAGCATACAACTCGCCATCGCGTAGTTTCATCTTCCAGTCAGGTGGCACTAGCGGCTGAAATACAGTGAGCGATTGTTTTGGCCACCAAGCGTTGCCACGCAGACGAATACCGTCCCAGCGCCCATTTACCCGTACCGGACCAATCTCGCCAGCATGTAAATCACCTTTGAAGAGGAAATACGTTGGTTCGCGCCCTTCAACACTAAATTTTAAGGTTGATGGCGGTAACACGCTGCCCCCCGTGAACAGCGTTTGCCCTGCATCCAGCGAAAGCGCACCACTAAAAGACGGATTCTGTGGGTCGCGTACCCAGACAACAGGTTTCTCAAGAATTAAGCGCGGCGTTTTCACCGTCATCGTGCCATATTGCAACTGATCGAAACCGGTCGAGAGATCGGTAAGCGTAATCGTGCTGTCATGCCACTCGCCTTTTCCTGCGACATCCCAGGTAGCATTCATCGGGGTAAAACTGCCTTTTCCCCAGTAACGCCACTGCCAGCGTCCTGCATCCGGGAGAAAATCTTTTGCCTGCCCATCCATGTGTAGTACAAAGTCGCCCAATTCATTTTCATGAGCCTGCAAAATGGCCTGCAAGCGACCGTCCACACCGCGCTGCGTCACTTTTACGCCAGCTAAAGGCCAGCGGATTTCGTCAATGTCCAGCGAATCGATGACTCTCCCTTTAGAGCGTAACAATGCGCCCGGTTCAAAGGCCAGCGTTGGGTCAGCCAGACTTCCGCTTAACTGTGCCGGTAAGCGGGCATATAAAATGAGATCTGCCTGTTTCGCCTCGCCTGTCAGTTGAAGTGGCATTTGGCTGTTATCCATGCTTAATTTTCCTGGACCAAAATTAAGCACCGCGTTGCCTTTTCCCGCTTGCCCCTGGGTCAACACACTCAGACGACCACTGACCAACGCGTCCTCAAGCCCTGCCTGCCAGTTGTCGACTTTGATACCCAGTCGCCCACTCAGGGGAAAACCTACATATGGCCAGCTCCAGCGACCATCACTTACCGTCAATTGCTGACGGGTAATTTCCCACGGTAAATCGAGCAACGGATCACCGTTATCTCGTGCCATCACAATCAATTGCCCACTATTTTCCTGCCATTCCAGCTCGGCATCCACCAGTGACGGTTCCTGCGGCAAATTCAACGTCGCGGTCGCATGACCACTTACCGGAAGCCCATCCGGCACTAGCGGCAGGGTAAATTCCCCCACCAGTTTTATCGGCGGCTGATTTTCAAACGCGGCGACATCCAGTTCACTGACGGTAAGTTGTTGCCCTTTAAGCTGGCCTTGAAATTTGACTTTTTCGCCCTGATAACGCAGTTGCTGGATATCAGCGGTCAATGCGAGAGAGAGTTTTCCCTGCCATTCCTGCCAGGGAGAAAAAATCAGTTTATCAATATTGATCCAGGTGTTAGGCAACATAGCTTGCCACTGCGCGAGGGTTTTCGGCGCTGCGGGAGAGGGTTCTTCCTGTGGCAGTTTCGCCAGGCAAGCAGAGTCAAGTTCTACAGAACCGACATTCAATAACCAACGGCTGGGATGTGAAAGGCTGGCGTTGGTGATATGTGCAAGCTGGCAATCTCCTACCAGATAACGGAGATCGGGAATGATTAAGCCTTTACGTGTAATACGTGGACTTTCATCCAATGCGATACGTGTACCGAGCGGTAGCCAGATACCCGCCAGCGTGGGAACCCACAACCCGAGCGTCATCAGTAGCGTCAACGGCACAAGAATAATCAGTAATAGCAGCGCGAGAACGGCTTTATATTTACCCAACATGGGTAGTTAATATCCTGATTTAGCGAAAAATTAAGCAGTCAAGACAGGTATTGTGGCATGTTTAACCGTTCAGTTGAAGGTTGCGCCTACACTAAGCATAGATGTTCCTGGAATTTTTAATATCGCCATAACTTTCAATTAAATTTGAAATTTTGTAAAATATTTTTAGTAGCTTAAATGTGATTCAACATCACTGGAGAAAGTCTTATGAAACTCGCCGTATATAGCACAAAACAGTACGACAAAAAGTACCTGCAACAGGTGAACGAGTCCTTTGGCTTTGAGCTGGAATTTTTTGACTTTCTGCTGACGGAAAAAACGGCAAAAACCGCCAACGGTTGCGAAGCAGTATGTATTTTCGTAAACGACGACGGCAGCCGTCCGGTGCTGGAAGAGCTGAAAAAGCACGGCGTTAAATATATCGCCCTGCGCTGTGCCGGTTTTAATAACGTTGATCTCGACGCAGCAAAAGAACTGGGGTTCAAAGTGGTGCGTGTCCCGGCTTACGATCCGGAGGCTGTCGCTGAACATGCGATTGGTATGATGATGACGCTGAACCGTCGTATTCACCGTGCATATCAGCGTACCCGTGACGCTAACTTCTCTCTGGAGGGGCTTACTGGTTTTACTATGTACGGTAAAACAGCGGGGGTTATTGGTACCGGTAAAATCGGTGTGGCGATGCTGCGCATTCTGAAAGGTTTTGGTATGCGTCTGCTGGCGTTCGATCCGTACCCAAGTGCAGCAGCGCTGGAACTCGGCGTGGAATATGTCGATCTGCCGACTTTGTTCTCTGAATCAGACGTTATCTCCCTGCACTGTCCGCTGACGCCGGAGAACTACCACCTGCTGAATGAGGCAGCGTTCGATCAGATGAAAAATGGCGTAATGATCATCAACACCAGCCGTGGTGCGCTGATTGACTCACAAGCGGCGATTGAAGCGCTGAAAAACCAGAAAATTGGATCGCTGGGAATGGACGTGTATGAGAATGAACGCGATCTTTTCTTTGAAGATAAATCCAACGATGTGATTCAGGATGATGTTTTCCGTCGTCTGTCAGCCTGCCATAACGTACTGTTTACCGGACACCAGGCGTTCCTGACGGCAGAAGCCCTGACCAGTATTTCCCAGACTACACTGCAAAACTTGAGCAATCTGGAAAAAGGCGAACCCTGCCCGAACGAACTGGTTTAATCTTACCGCTCCCCTGTCTTACAGGGGAGCTTATTCAGATAATCCCCAAAGATATTTGATCTTCTATTCTTAAAATATGTTTTAAGGACGGATAAGACGCAATCAGCGTTGCCTCCGGCAAGCAGCACCAAATTTATACCTTAAGTAGAGAACTAAAATGAAGAAAGTTGCCGCGCTAGTCGCACTAAGCCTGCTGATGGCGGGATGTGTAAGTAATGACAAAATTGCTGTAACGCCAGAACAGCTACAGCATCACCGTTTCGTACTGGAAAGTGTGAATGGTCAACCTGTTGCCAGCGAGAAAAACCCGCCAGAAATCAGCTTTGGCGAAAAGATGATGATTTCTGGCAACATGTGCAACCGCTTTAGCGGCGAAGGTAAACTTTCGGACGGAGAACTGAAAGTTAAAGGAATGGCAATGACCCGTATGATGTGTGCCAACCCACAGCTTAACAAACTCGATAACACCATCAGCGAAATGCTGAAAGAAGGTGCGCAAGTGGATCTGACCGCGAATCAGTTAACGCTGGCGACCGCGAAACAGACATTAACGTATAAGCTGGCGGATTTAGTGAATTAATAACTGCCACAACTTCCGGCGGCAAGCGACTGTTCGCTACAGCGTTTGCCGTTGGGTAATGCACACATCCCGATCGCTGTACCATCCAGTTGACGGGCAACGGAAAGCGAACCGCCAATCATTGCACAATTTGCCTCTCCGCTACTCGACATCGACGCTTTTAAACCAGGGGCCACATGCGCCGCGGTCGCCTGCTGAACAGGTTCACTACTACACGCTGACAACAATAAAACGGCAGCCCCAACGCACAACATTACTCGCATCTTTACTTCCTCAAATCTTTAAGTCCAACGAAACCGCCGTAATAATAGGCAGCATAAGCGGCTACGTCGAGAACTGTATTGCGAATTGCAACGTATTTTTACTATTTTGTGGCTTTTTTTTCGCCCAGGGCTTGATCAAAACATTCATTACGCGATGTAGAGAACACAAAAGCGAAAATGCAGCAGAAAGCCATTTGCTAAAATTAAAAGATTACTACTGGGCGCGCAGTTTTTTCGTGCGCCCCTCATTTGCGCAATGTAAGGGTGTCGTATGATCACAATTGACGGAAATGGCGCGGTAGCTTCGGTGGCATTTCGCACCAGTGAAGTTATCGCCATTTACCCTATTACCCCGAGTTCCACGATGGCAGAACAGGCTGATGCCTGGGCCGGAAACGGCCTGAAGAACGTATGGGGAGATACACCTCGTGTAGTTGAAATGCAGTCAGAAGCTGGCGCTATCGCAACTGTGCATGGTGCTTTGCAAACAGGCGCTCTTTCGACATCATTTACATCGTCGCAGGGTTTACTGCTGATGATCCCGACGCTGTATAAACTGGCGGGTGAGTTGACGCCGTTTGTACTGCATGTGGCTGCGCGTACTGTGGCCACTCATGCGCTCTCTATTTTTGGCGATCATTCAGACGTGATGGCGGTGCGTCAGACTGGCTGCGCCATGCTGTGTGCAGCAAACGTGCAGGAAGCCCAGGACTTTGCTCTCATTTCGCACATCGCCACGCTGAAAAGCCGCGTGCCATTTATTCATTTCTTTGATGGTTTCCGTACTTCCCACGAAATCAACAAAATTGTCCCACTGGCCGACGACACTATTCTTGAGCTGATGCCCCAGGCAGAAATTGATGCTCATCGCATTCGCGCACTTAATCCGGAACATCCGGTGATCCGCGGTACGTCGGCTAATCCGGACACTTACTTCCAGTCACGTGAGGCCACTAACCCGTGGTACAACGCGGTCTATGACCATGTTGAACAGGCGATGACTGATTTCGCTGCCGCTACAGGTCGCCAGTATCAGCCGTTTGAGTATTATGGTCATCCGCAGGCGGAACGGGTGATTATCCTGATGGGGTCGGCCATCGGCACCTGTGAAGAAGTCGTGGACGAATTGCTGACCCGAGGCGAAAAAGTGGGCGTGCTAAAAGTTCGACTTTACCGCCCTTTCTCCGCCAGACACTTACTGCAAGCATTGCCGAGCTCTGTACGTACTGTGGCGGTGCTGGATCGCACCAAAGAGCCTGGTGCGCAGGCAGAACCACTGTATCTGGATGTAATGACGGCGCTGGCTGAAGCCTTTAATAATGGCGAGCGCGAAACACTGCCGCGCGTCATTGGCGGGCGCTATGGCTTATCATCCAAAGAGTTTGGCCCGGACTGCGTGCTTGCAGTATTCGCCGAACTCAACGCAGCCAAACCGAAAGCACGCTTTACCGTCGGTATTTATGACGATGTAACCAATTTGTCGCTACCGTTGCCGGAAAATACTCTGCCGAACTCCGCAAAACTGGAAGCACTCTTTTACGGGCTGGGTAGCGACGGCAGCGTTTCCGCAACTAAAAACAATATCAAAATTATCGGTAACTCGACGCCGTGGTACGCACAGGGCTATTTTGTTTACGACTCTAAAAAAGCGGGGGGCCTGACGGTTTCCCATCTGCGCGTAAGCGAGCAGCCCATCCGTTCCGCGTATTTGATTTCGCAAGCTGATTTTGTTGGCTGCCACCAGTTGCAGTTTATCGACAAATATCAAATGGCCGAACGTTTAAAACCAGGCGGTATTTTCCTGCTCAACACACCGTACAGTGCCGATGAAGTCTGGTCGCGGCTGCCGCAAGAAGTCCAGGCTGTGTTGAACCAGAAAAAAGCGCGTTTCTATGTGATTAACGCGGCGAAAATTGCCCGCGAATGTGGGCTGGCAGCCCGCATTAACACCGTCATGCAGATGGCGTTCTTCCACCTGACGCAAATTCTGCCTGGCAACAGCGCCCTGGCCGAACTTCAGGGCGCCATTGCCAAAAGCTACAGCAGCAAAGGCCAGGATCTGGTGGAACGCAACTGGCAAGCTCTGGCGCTGGCGCTCGAATCCGTTGAGGAAGTACCACTGCAACCGGTAAATCCGCAAAGTGCCAACCGTCCGCCTGTGGTATCTGATGCCGCACCCGATTTTGTCAAAACGGTTACCGCTGCGATGCTCGCCGGACTTGGCGACACCCTCCCCGTTTCGGCGCTACCACCAGACGGCACCTGGCCGATGGGGACTACTCGCTGGGAAAAACGCAACATTGCTGAAGAGATCCCTATCTGGAAAGAGGAACTCTGTACCCAATGCAACCACTGCGTCGCGGCTTGCCCACACTCCGCCATTCGCGCGAAAGTCGTACCGCCCGAAGCGATGGAAAACGCTCCGGCCAGCCTGCATTCACTGGATGTGAAATCTCGTGATATGCGCGGGCAGAAATATGTGTTGCAGGTCGCACCGGAAGATTGCACCGGTTGTAATCTGTGCGTCGAAGTTTGCCCGGCGAAAGACCGTCAGGCTCCAGAGATCAAAGCCATCAATATGATGTCGCGTCTGGAACATGTAGAAGAAGAGAAAATCAACTACGACTTCTTCCTGAATTTACCAGAAATCGACCGCAGCAAACTGGAACGTATTGATATTCGTACTTCGCAGTTGATCACTCCGCTGTTTGAATATTCTGGCGCTTGCTCCGGCTGTGGTGAGACGCCGTATATTAAATTGCTCACTCAGCTCTATGGCGATCGGATGTTGATTGCCAACGCTACTGGTTGTTCTTCAATTTATGGCGGTAACCTGCCTTCCACGCCATATACCACCGATGCCAACGGTCGTGGACCTGCCTGGGCAAATTCTCTCTTTGAAGATAACGCCGAATTCGGCCTTGGTTTCCGCCTGACGGTCGATCAACACCGCGCACGCGTATTGCGTTTGCTGGATCAATTTGCCGATAAAATCCCGGCTGAGTTACTGGCGGCGTTGAAATCAGACGCCACGCCAGACGTTCGTCGTGAACAAGTCGCTGATTTACGCCAGCAACTCAACGATGTTGCCGAAGCACACGAACTGCTGCGTGACGCCGATGCGCTTGTTGAGAAATCAATCTGGCTGATTGGTGGTGACGGCTGGGCTTACGACATCGGCTTTGGCGGTCTGGATCATGTGCTGAGTCTGACGGAAAACGTCAACATCCTGGTGCTGGATACACAATGCTATTCCAATACCGGTGGTCAGGCGTCGAAAGCCACTCCGCTTGGCGCGGTAACTAAGTTTGGTGAGCATGGCAAACGCAAGGCACGCAAAGATCTTGGTGTTAGCATGATGATGTACGGTCATGTTTATGTCGCGCAGATTTCTCTTGGCGCTCAACTCAACCAGACGGTGAAAGCGATTCAGGAAGCTGAAGCGTATCCGGGGCCATCGCTTATTATTGCTTACAGCCCATGTGAAGAGCACGGTTATGATCTGGCATTAAGTCACGATCAGATGCGTCAACTCACCGCAACTGGCTTCTGGCCTCTGTATCGCTTTGATCCGCGTCGAGCCGATGAGGGTAAACTGCCGCTGGCGCTGGATTCCCGCCCGCCTTCAGAAGCTCTGGAAGAAACGCTTCTTCATGAGCAGCGTTTCCGCCGTCTGAACACGCAACAGCCAGAAGTGGCAGAACAGTTATGGAAAGATGCCGCCGCTGATTTGCAAAAACGTTATGACTTCCTGGCACAAATGGCCGGAAAGGCGGAAAAAAATAGCACCGAGTAAACTTTCTGGATAACGATTATCCAACTCAAAAAAAAGCCCGAACGAAAGTTCGGGCTTGTCTTTTTATTCATTGGAAGAACATTAGTAATGCAATGACCCAACCGAAAATAAAATCTGTGACAATAAAGGCATATAACCCGCGCAGAATAACCCATGCTTTATTAAATGTATAATTTTAATTTTGCATGAATCCTCAATAACACATTCATCAAACTTATCACTATTTCCGTAGAATTATTTGATTAAGGTTTTACTTAAGGCGTAACAAATGATATTTATCTGCTAACTGAACTTCTCCTTTAGGATGTTTTCATTCCCCAAGCAGGGGAAATTAATGCAAATAAAATAACTAAAGGATTTATTCAATGAAAAGCAAAGTACTGGCGCTCTTAATTCCTGCCCTGCTCGCCGCAGGTGCTGCACATGCAGCAGAAGTTTATAATAAAGACGGCAATAAATTAGACCTGTATGGCAAAGTCGATGGCCTGCATTATTTTTCTGATAATGCGAATAGCGATGGTGATCAAACTTATGTGCGTTTTGGTTTTAAAGGCGAAACCCAAATTACCGATCAACTGGTCGGTTATGGTCAGTGGGAATATAACGTTCAGGCTAATGGCTCTGAAAATGATAAAGGCGACTCCTGGACTCGTCTGGCATTTGCCGGTCTGAAATTTGGTGACTTCGGTTCATTTGACTATGGTCGTAATTATGGCGTGATGTACGACATCGAAGGCTGGACAGATATGCTGCCTGAATTCGGTGGCGACTCTTATACTAAAGCCGATAACTATATGACCGGTCGTGCAAACGGCGTCGCGACTTACCGTAACACCGATTTCTTTGGTTTGGTTGATGGCCTGAACTTTGCGTTACAGTATCAGGGAGCGAACGAAAACCAGGTTAGCCATGAGCAAGAAGGTACTGCAAACGGTGGCGATCGTAATATTAAGAATGCAAATGGCGACGGCTTCGGTATTTCCTCTACCTATGACTTAGGTATGGGGGTGAGCATTGGTGCTGCGTATACCAGTTCTGATCGTACCAACCAACAGGCGGAATTCTCTACAGCAAAAGGCGATAAGGCTGACGCATGGACGGCAGGGGCAAAATACGATGCTCACAATATCTACCTTGCAACCATGTACTCTGAAACCCGTAACATGACGCCTTACGGCAATTCAGCAAATACGATTGCCGACAAAACTCAGAGCTTTGAAGTTACAGCCCAGTATCAGTTTGATTTTGGCCTGCGTCCGGCTGTCTCTTTCCTGATGTCTAAAGGCAACGATTTGGTCGGGACTGATGGCGATAAAGATCTGGTTAAATACGCTGATGTTGGCGCAACATATTATTTCAACAAAAACATGTCCACCTATGTTGATTATAAAATCAACCTGCTTGATGAAGATGACGGCTTCTACGCTGCGAACGGTATCTCTACCGATGATATCGTTGCTTTAGGTCTGGTATACCAGTTTTAATCTTGCCTGCCCGCCGTTTGGCGGGCTTTTTCTTCATATTTTTCCGCCCTTGATCTAAATTAAAAATGTGAACTCCGTCATTACACAAAATGTGTCATCTGGCGTTACACTTTATGCGGATACTAAAACAGGAGGTTTTATGAACAGAACGATTCTTGTCCCTATCGATATTTCAGATTCAGAATTAACTCAACGCGTGATTAGCCACGTTGAGGCAGAGGCAAAGATTGATGACGCAGAGGTTCATTTCCTGACGGTAATACCTTCGCTGCCCTACTATGCCTCTCTGGGATTAGCGTATTCCGCAGAATTACCCGCAATGGATGACCTGAAAGCGGAAGCCAAATCGCAACTGGAAGAGATAATTAAAAAATTCAAACTGCCATCTGACAGGGTGCATGTTCATGTCGAAGAGGGTTCGCCAAAAGACCGTATTCTGGAAATGGCGAAAAAGATCCCTGCTCATATGATCATTATCGCCTCCCATCGACCGGACATCACCACCTACTTGCTGGGCTCTAACGCCGCCGCCGTAGTGCGTCACGCAGAGTGCTCAGTGCTGGTCGTACGCTAACACTAACGCCCGCAGATCGCTGCGGGCTTTTTGATTCATTTCGCAAATGTGCTGACATTTTCCCCTCTAATCCGTACCATACACGCCACAGTTTTTATATCAGATTTCTTATGCTGGACGTTCCGGCATGACGCATACTTTTCTGATGCCATATAACGAATTGAGTCGCTATTAAATGTCACAAAATCAAGAAATTAGTAAGAAAGAGCAATACAACCTGAACAAATTGCAAAAACGTCTGCGTCGTAACGTGGGCGAAGCCATTGCTGACTTCAATATGATTGAAGATGGCGACCGCATTATGGTTTGCCTCTCCGGGGGCAAAGACAGCTATACCATGCTGGAGATCCTGCGTAATTTGCAGCAAAGCGCGCCAATCAATTTCTCGCTGGTTGCCGTTAACCTTGACCAGAAACAGCCTGGCTTCCCGGAACACGTTCTGCCGGAGTATCTCGAAAAGCTGGGCGTTGAGTATAAGATTGTTGAAGAGAATACTTACGGGATCGTAAAAGAGAAAATCCCTGAAGGAAAAACCACCTGCTCACTGTGCTCTCGTCTGCGTCGCGGTATCCTTTATCGCACCGCAACAGAACTGGGTGCCACGAAAATCGCACTGGGCCACCACCGCGATGATATTCTGCAAACGCTGTTCTTAAATATGTTCTACGGTGGCAAGATGAAAGGGATGCCACCGAAACTGATGAGCGATGATGGCAAACATATCGTGATTCGTCCGCTGGCCTACTGCCGCGAAAAAGATATTCAGCGTTTTGCCGATGCGAAAGCCTTCCCGATTATTCCATGTAACCTGTGCGGCTCGCAGCCTAACCTGCAACGTCAGGTGATTGCCGATATGCTACGCGACTGGGATAAGCGTTATCCGGGACGTATCGAGACAATGTTCAGCGCAATGCAAAATGTAGTGCCGTCTCATCTGTGCGATACCAATCTGTTCGATTTCAAAGGCATTACCCACGGTTCAGAAGTGGTTAATGGTGGCGATCTGGCCTTCGACCGTGAAGAGATCCCACTGCAACCCGCAGGCTGGCAACCAGAAGAAGACGAAAATCAACTGGATGAACTGCGGCTGAATGTGGTTGAAGTGAAATAACCAGGATAGTGCCCGATACGCAAGCTTATCGGGCTACTCTTATGTAGGCCGGATAAGACGCGGCCAGCGTCGCATCCGGCAATTCAACATTTCGTTATTTTAACAACCGTACCCGGCACGTTTTCCCTTTAATCTTGCCGCCCTGTAACTGCTTCCATGTCTTATGGGCAACATACTGACGCACTGCGACATAGACATGCGCTGGATGCACGGTGATTTTGCCAATATCTGCGCCATCAAGACCAATATCACCCGTCAACGCACCTAACACATCGCCCGGTCGCATTTTGGCTTTTTTCCCGCCATCGATACACAACGTTGCCATTTCTGCCTCCAGCGGCACAATGTCCCTGCTGGCTGGTGGCGTTTGCCAGTTAAGTTTCATCTGCAACATGTCGGCTATGATATTGGCACGCTGTGCTTCTTCTGGCGCACAGAAACTGATCGCCAGACCACTATTTCCTGCACGCGCCGTACGCCCAATACGATGCACATGAACTTCAGGGTCCCACGCCAGCTCAAAGTTCACCACCAGTTCAAGCGATTTAATATCCAGTCCACGCGCAGCGACATCGGTCGCAACCAGCACGCGGGCGCTACCGTTGGCAAAACGCACCAGAGTCTGGTCGCGGTCACGTTGTTCCAGATCGCCATGTAAAGACAATGCACTTTGCCCTACTTCGTTCAGCGCGTCACACACAGCCTGGCAATCTTTTTTGGTGTTACAAAACACCACACAAGACGATGGCTGATGCACACTTAATAACCGTTGCAACAACGGAATTTTGCCCTTGCTGGATGTCTCATAAAATTGTTGTTCAACAGGCGGCAGAGCATCTGTTGTGTCTATTTCAATCGCCAGGGGATCTCGTTGTACACGACCGCTAATTGCGGCGATCGCTTCCGGCCAGGTAGCAGAGAAGAGAAGCGTCTGGCGAGAAGCAGGAGCAAAACCGATGACGTCATCAATTGCATCGCTAAACCCCATATCCAGCATACGGTCGGCTTCATCCATTACCAACGTATTCAACGCATCTAACGAAACAGTGCCTTTTTGCAGGTGATCCAACAAACGCCCCGGCGTTGCTACGATGATATGCGGCGCGTGTTGCAGTGAATCGCGCTGAATGCCAAACGGCTGACCGCCGCATAAGGTCAAGATTTTGGTATTTGGTAGAAAACGCGCCAACCGACGTAACTCCCCTGCGACTTGATCCGCCAGTTCACGAGTCGGACACAGCACTAAAGCCTGAGTCTGAAACAGCGACGCATCAATTTGCTGTAACAACCCGAGGCCAAATGCCGCAGTTTTTCCGCTGCCGGTTTTCGCCTGCACGCGAACATCTTTTCCGGCAAGGATAGCCGGAAGTGCGGCGGCCTGCACCGGTGTCATGGTTAAGTAACCCAACTCATTAAGGTTAGTGAGCTGGGCGGGAGGCAAAACGTTCAGGGTAGAAAAAGCGGTCACAATCTATTCTCGTGGTCATCAGCGCAAAGTTAGCAGGCGCGTATCCTCGCAGATCTACGCTCACGTTGCGACAATTTAATCGGTTCTTCATCGGGCGGCGGGTCGGGCATAGGTTGTGGACGAGGGATTGGATCGGGAACTGGGACGGGCTCGCCAGGAATCGGTTCAGGGACAGGAATTTGCAAATAAATGAGTGTCATCATATTTCCCTTTAGTCATTGGGTAGACTCTTAAAGGGTAGACGTTGACAGATAACAGGCAAAAAAAAGCCGACTTAGATAAGTCGGCGTCGTACGAATCAATTGTGCTATGCAGTAATTCAAAAAAGGAAGTAAGACAATATGGAGCGCAACGCCCATCGCTTGACGTTGCATTCACCTGCGTGAAAGATATTGCCCTGAATGGGTAGAGAGTTTATTGACTTCGCTCAAACTTTACGGCGTTTTTGTATACAGAAAGTAGACAAATTTTCTTTTGTTACAACCATTTACTACGGTGCAACCATAAAGCAACACCACCAATAAGAACAACTAACAGAATACAAAAAAGCGAAAAACCAAATTGCCATCCTCCACCAGGAATACCGCCGAGGTTAACGCCAAATAACCCAGTTAAAAATGTACTGGGTAAAAAGACCATTGCCATCAATGACATTGTATAAGTACGGCGGGCCAGATTTTCCTGCATCACTTGGGCGATTTCGTCCGCCATCACGCCAGTTCTCGCAATGCACGCGTCAATCTCATCCAGACCGCGCCCAAGACGGTCAGCAATATCCTGCATTCGGCGCCGTTGATCGTCATTCATCCAGGGCAGGCGCTCGCTGGCAAGGCGAGCATAAACATCCCGTTGCGGCGCCATATAGCGACGCATAACAATGAGTTGTTTTCGTAGTAGTGCCAGGAAACCGCGCGGCGGAATTTGTTGATCAAGTAAATTATCTTCTAAGTCGATAATTTTATCGTGCAGTTGCTCTATAAACTCATTGGAGTGATCGGTTAATGCATCACACACATCCACCAGCCAGCCTCCGCAATCGGTCGGGCCGGTCCCCTCTTCCAGATCGCTAACGACATCGTCTAACGCCAGTACTTTACGTTGTCGGGTCGAGACAATGAACCGACCGTCCATATAAACACGCATGGCGACCAGCTGGTCGGGACGTTCATCAGTACTGCCATTAATGCAGCGCAAAGTAATCAACGTCCCTTCGCCAAGACGGCTGACTCTGGGCCGCGTGCTTTCCCCTGCCAGTGCGTCACGCACGTTATTTGGCAGCAATGGTGTCGTAGCCAGCCACTGAGCGCTGTCATGGTGCACATAATTAAGGTGGAGCCAGCAGGGATGCTCTTCATCTATCTCATCTGTATTTTCCAGCGGTTTAACGCCGCCTTTACCATCCAACATCCAGGCAAATACTGCATCCGGTACATTTATGTCCGATCCCTTAATCGTATCCACAGTGCCTCCATTATCAATGCTTTATTTTGTAGTCTAGTCTTCTGGTCATCTTACGCAACATCTCCTCACTCCATTACCCTGAAATGATTAATAAAATCCTGTCAAAACTAAATACAGAAAGCAAAATACTTTTCATGATGAGAAAAGGGGTAAAGTGTTAAATAGCGTCTATCATTATCAGAATTATCTGATCATTTGTCGTGGCATTTTTTCGATCAGATAACAACAGAAAATTGATAAAAATAACGGGATTTCAATGACTACGCACAACTTCAGTACCCTGGACTTATTAACCAGTCCTGTCTGGATCGTTTCACCCTTCGAAGAACGGTTAATTTATGCTAATAGCGCAGCACAACTGTTGATGCAAGAACTCACTTTTAGTCAGCTACGAACCGGCCTCTATTCCGTCTCCTCCCAAAACGAACTACCAAAATATCTCGTAGACCTGCGTAACCAACTCGATATTGTAGAAATTCTCACGGTCAATCGTAATGGTGAAGAGACAGCATTAAGCTGTCGGTTGACCCTTAAAGAGATGAGTGATTATGGGGAAGTGATTATATTTGAAGGAATGGAGACACCCGCGAGTCTGGGCTTAAAAGCCAGCCGCTCTGCAAATTATCAGCGTAAAAAACAAGGGTTTTATGCGCGCTTTTTTCTGACTAACTCCGCGCCAATGCTGTTGATAGATCCCTCGCGTGATGGCCAAATTGTCGACGCCAATGTGGCCGCACTCAATTTCTATGGCTATAACCATGAAACAATCTGTCAGAAACACACCTGGGAAATTAATATTCTTGGGCGCCGTGTGATGCCTGTCATGCATGAAATTTCGCGTTTACCCGGCGGGCATAAACCACTTAACTTTGTCCATAAGCTGGCAGATGGCTCTACTCGTCATGTGCAAACTTATGCCGGGCCAATTGAGATTTATGGCGACAAGTTAATGTTGTGCATCGTGCATGATATTACCGAGCAAAAAAGGCTGGAACAGCAGCTGGAGCACGCTGCTCACCATGACGCATTGACGGGGTTGCTTAACCGCCGACAATTTTATGACATCACCGAGCAAGGCCAGATGCAGCATCTCGCAATCGCTCAGGATTACAGTTTGTTGCTTATCGACACCGATCGTTTTAAGCATATCAATGACCTGTACGGTCACCAGAAAGGTGATGAAGTTTTATGCACACTGGCGCGTACGCTCGAAAGCTGCGCTCGCAAAGGCGATATGGTGTTTCGATGGGGAGGTGAAGAGTTCGTCTTATTATTACCAAGAACTCCGCTGGATACCGCAATTTCTCTCGCTGAAACTATCCGATTGAGCGTGGCAAAAGTGAGTATTTCTGGTTTACCGCGCTTTACGGTCAGCATTGGCGTGGCACATCACGAAGGCAATGAAGGCATCGATGAACTGTTTAAACGCGTAGATGATGCGTTGTATCGGGCGAAAAATGACGGACGCAACCGCGTACTGGCGGCTTGATATTTTCAATAGCGCGGAAGCGTCAATGAATTATCGACTGCGTTTAGCGTGACGCTCCCAGTTTTCTTGTTTCGCCTGCGCTGTTTTACGCAGTGCAACGTAACACGCTCCGCTGCCGCCATGATGCGGTAGCGCGGTGCAATAAGCCTGTACGTCATCAAACTCTGTCAGCCAGCGTGCAACATAACTACGGACAATGTTGGCATGAGATTTATCATCTCTGCCTTTGCCGTGAATGATAAGTACATTGCGCAAACCATCCGCCCGCGCCTGATGAATAAAACTAAACACCATTTTGCGGCACTCTTCTACCGACTGGCGTAGTAAATTCAGGCTAGCCTGTTGCGGATATTTGCCGCTGCGTAGCTTATCGAGCACCCCATGTTGTAAGCCTTCCCGACGAAACTCCAGTGGCTGATTTAGCGGGATAATATCGAGAAATCCCGTGGTGAGGAAATTATCAAGTTGCAGCGTGTCTATACGCTGCGGCGCACGTTGGTTACGCACAGGATGCCAGTGGACATCAGTAGCGCGTTTCAGTGGTTGGACATCTTCCATGGCGTCAAGAAACAGCGATTTGTCGTCAAGGTTCATGTAACCTCCTATGTACCTTCGCACGTCGTGATTCAGACGGGTTAATCGTTCATACATCTGATACTTGCTGCATCGTTCACTTCGTAAGTTGAAACAACATTTTGCTCCATACCGGCAAGTGTCCCCCGCAGGCGGGGCATTTTATACCAGCCAGGTTGCAGTATCGAACAGTTTAGGCCGGGAGTGAGCCTGCACAGGCCCTAATTAAGGCGACTTGTCCATCACAGAACCAATATATGATGAAGGTAATTCGTTGCACTTCGCCTGAAATATACTTAAGCAAGTCATTCGACAATATGTTCAAACGCCGCACAGGTTAATCACCCGCTAAATTCACCAGTCGATTAACGATGCATGATTATTCAATCACGAGATGAACGGTTTAACTTATATTTTCGTGAAATCTGTCACTGAAGAAAATTGGCAACTGATGGGCAAAACCGTTATAACACTGTCACCGGCTGACAGGAAACAGGCCGGATTCAAGACGCGGATGCACTGCTGTGTGTACTGTAGAGTCTGGCGGATGTCGACAGACTCTATTTTTTATTCATTTGTTTGCATTGCAGAAAACTACATTTTCGCCGGTGTCGGGAGAAGTAACGAAGCGGCAGACGCATTTAGCCCGGAAATCCACTTCAGCACTATCGATAAAACCGGAAGCGAATCCAGGTACCTACTATTCATTAGTCTTACCGTACCCTCTTATCTTCTTGTGGTATGGCTGCTAATGTTGCTTGCGTGGTATCTTGTCGGTCAGCTGATTAGTCCGGGGGTTTACCCACATTTATCTTAAGAGAGAACGGATGCTGAGATTACTTGAAGAAAAAATTGCCACGCCACTGGGTCCTCTATGGATTATTTGCGATGAACAATTTCGTCTGCGGGCGGTTGAGTGGGAAGAGTATAGCGATCGCATGGTGCAACTGTTGGACATCCATTATCGCAAAGAAGGTTATGAGCGTATTTCTGCCACCAATCCCGGTGGGTTAAGCGATAAACTTCGTGATTATTTTGCCGGTAATCTAAGCATTATTGATTCCCTACCCACTGCCACCGGCGGCACGCCATTTCAGCGGGAAGTATGGAAAACGCTACGCACTATCCCGTGTGGACAGGTAATGCATTACGGTCAACTGGCAGAACAACTAGGCCGCCCAGGGGCCGCGCGTGCCGTCGGCGCAGCCAACGGTGCAAACCCGATCAGTATTGTAGTGCCTTGCCACCGGGTCATTGGCCGAAACGGCACAATGACAGGATATGCAGGCGGAGTGCAGCGAAAAGAGTGGTTATTGCGCCATGAAGGTTATCTTTTACTGTAAACATTAAGCAATTTGTGCCTGCTTGTTCACACTTTTACGTAAAGTCATCATTAACAATCTAAGGTTTTTCAATTAGATAGGTATAAATTTACATCTATTATCGGAATTCTCTGCTGTTAAGGTTTGCTTAGACTTACTTGCTCCCTAAAAAGATGTTAAAATTGACAAATATCAATTACGGCTTGAGCAGACCTATGATCCCGGAAAAGCGAATTATACGGCGCATTCAGTCTGGCGGTTGTGCTATCCATTGCCAGGATTGCAGCATCAGTCAGCTTTGCATCCCGTTCACACTCAACGAACATGAGCTTGATCAGCTTGATAATATCATCGAGCGAAAGAAGCCTATTCAGAAAGGCCAGACGCTGTTTAAGGCTGGTGATGAACTTAAATCGCTTTATGCCATCCGCTCCGGTACGATTAAAAGTTATACCATTACAGAGCAAGGCGACGAGCAAATCACTGGCTTTCATTTAGCAGGCGATCTGGTGGGTTTCGATGCCATAGGCAGCGGTCATCATCCAAGCTTCGCCCAGGCACTTGAAACCTCGATGGTGTGTGAAATTCCATTCGAAACGCTGGACGATCTGTCTGGTAAAATGCCAAATCTGCGCCAACAGATGATGCGTCTGATGAGCGGCGAAATTAAAGGCGATCAGGACATGATCCTGCTGTTGTCGAAGAAAAATGCCGAAGAACGTCTGGCTGCATTTATCTACAATCTGTCCCGTCGTTTTGCCCAACGCGGCTTCTCCCCTCGTGAATTCCGCCTGACGATGACTCGTGGCGATATCGGTAACTATCTGGGCCTGACGGTAGAAACCATCAGCCGTCTGCTGGGGCGCTTCCAGAAAAGCGGCATGCTGGCAGTCAAAGGTAAATATATCACCATCGAAAATAACGATGCGCTGGCCCAACTAGCCGGTCATACACGCAACGTCGCCTGATTTTTCCGCATAACTCACTATCCTTCTGTCATATCATTAAATTTTTCTCATTTATTGATCTGGCAGAAGGTTCATCACTGTTTCATTCACCAGATCTGGGTTACTCTTTTAATACAAACTGCATTGACAGTTGTTGTAAGGAGACTCTGTATGGCTATGTATCAGAACATGCTTGTTGTTATCGATCCTAACCAGGACGATCAACCCGCATTACGGCGAGCTGTTTATTTGCATCAACGGATTGGTGGCAAAATTAAAGCCTTTTTGCCTATTTATGACTTCTCATACGAGATGACTACCCTGCTCTCACCCGACGAGCGGACCGCCATGCGTCAGGGCGTCATTAGTCAGCGTACTGCGTGGATCCACGAGCAGGCGAAATACTATCTTAACGCTGGCGTTCCCATTGAAATTAAAGTGGTCTGGCATAACCGCCCTTTCGAAGCCATCATTCAGGAAGTACTTAGCGGTGGGCACGATCTGGTGCTAAAAATGGCGCACCAACATGACCGCCTGGAAGCGGTGATTTTTACTCCAACAGACTGGCATCTGTTACGCAAATGCCCAAGCCCGGTGTGGATGGTGAAAGACCAGCCGTGGCCGGAAGGAGGTAAGGCGCTGGTGGCGGTCAATCTCGCCAGCGAAGAGCCGTATCATAATGCGCTCAATGAAAAACTGGTGAAAGAGACGATCGAGCTGGCGGACCAGGTCAACCACACCGAGGTACATCTGGTTGGAGCTTATCCAGTAACCCCCATCAATATTGCGATTGAACTGCCGGAATTTGATCCAAGCGTTTATAACGATGCTATTCGCGGGCAACATTTACTGGCAATGAAAGCCCTGCGGCAGAAATTCGGCATTGACGAGAAAATGACGCATGTCGAAAAAGGTCTGCCGGAAGAAGTGATTCCCGATTTAGCGGAGCATTTACAGGCAGGCATTGTGGTTCTGGGAACCGTAGGACGTACTGGTATTTCTGCAGCATTCCTTGGCAATACGGCGGAACAAGTGATTGATCATCTTCGCTGCGACCTGCTGGTGATTAAACCCGACCAATACCAGACACCTGTCGAACTGGATGACGAAGACGACGATTAATCGTTCGTCACCTGCTTTCAAGGCCCGTAGTTACGGGCCTTTTCTTTTACTTACTTGTCCTCTCCACCGAGGAAATAGATACCCAGCGGGATTGCCAGTAACACGGTAAAGACCAGGCTATAGACAAAAATCATTGACGACTGAATCACATACATTGATGTCGTCCATTCGGACAGCGGGATATTGTATTGTTCAATAACACCACCAATAGTCGCGCGAGTCACTACCGACGCCGCAATAATGAAAACCGCCAACAAACCTACGAGAAACTTTCTTCCCTTCGCTGACTTCAGTTTCGCCATGATCATAATGTAATCCTTTTGCAGACAAACTCTTTGTTACTTGCGTGTAACAATACCATGACATTTTGACGTTGTCTGCTCTGAAAGAAATAGATTGTCGCGTAACATATCATCAACTCGTTGATAAATTCGCTAATGTTGCTACTTCCTTCCCTGTCTATTGATGATATGCATGAATTATCGCGATAAAATAACCCCGCCAGGGGTTTCCGGCATGACGTCAACAATCTGGAGGAGCCTGATAAAACAATGATCGCTGAACTGTTTACAAATAATGCGCTTAATCTGGTCATTATTTTCGGTAGCTGCGCAGCATTGATTCTTATGAGCTTTTGGTTTCGCCGTGGAAATCATAACAGAAAAGGATTCTTATTCCACGCAGTGCAATTTTTAATCTACACCATAATTATCAGTGCTGTCGGTAGCATCATTAATTATGTCATTGAAAACTACAAACTCAAATTTATCACCCCGGACGCTATTGATTTTATCTGTACGTCCCTGATAGCGCTTATCCTGACGGTTAAGTTATTCCTTCTAATCAATCAGTTTGAAAAACAGCAGATTAAAAAAGGCCGCGATATTACCAGTGCACGGATTATGTCGCGGATCATCAAAATCAGCATCATCGTCGTCATTGTTCTGCTCTATGGCGAACATTTCGGCATGAGCCTTTCTGGCTTGCTGACTTTTGGTGGAATTGGTGGTCTTGCAGTGGGTATGGCCGGTAAGGATATTCTGAGCAACTTCTTTTCCGGCATTATGCTCTACTTTGATCGCCCCTTTAGCATTGGCGACTGGATCCGTTCTCCTGACAGAAATATCGAAGGAACGGTGGCAGAAATTGGCTGGCGAATGACTAAAATCACCACATTTGATCATCGTCCGCTGTATGTGCCGAACTCGCTGTTTTCGTCTATCAGCGTAGAAAACCCCGGTCGAATGACCAACCGTCGTATTACTACGACCATTGGTTTACGTTATGAAGATGCGGCTAAAGTGGGCGCTATTGTCGAAGCGGTACGCGAAATGCTTAATAATCATCCCGCCATCGACCAGCGGCAAACTCTATTGGTTTATTTCAACCAATTTGCCGATTCATCGCTAAATATTATGGTTTATTGCTTTACTAAAACCACGGTTTGGGCCGAATGGCTTGCCGCCCAGCAGGACGTATATTTGAAAATTATCGATATTGTACAGTCGCATGGCGCGGACTTTGCCTTCCCCAGCCAGACGTTGTATATGGAGAATAACACACTACCAGAACAGGTGAAGTAACAACCCGCAGAAACTGGATGGCGATATGCTTATTCGCCATCCAGTCTTATTTATTATTCAATTAACAGCGGCCAGCGCGACATTATTCTCGCCAGCTTTAAACTGAGCATATTGTTCCTCAGTACCAAAGAAAACTTCCGACTCTGTACTGTGACCGATCCCCGGCACCGTTTCATTCCCTGAATATTGCCAAAGTGTCCAGGGATTACGCCCTTCAAGCTTCACACCAGCTTGTCCCCAATACCCCATCCACACCATATACTGCTCGAATCGGCTATCCATGAAATGTGACAGGTTATTATGATTACCATACAATATGGGCGTTTTATGATAATTCTTGTAGATTAAATCGGCAAAACGCAAAATATCATTACGTGCATTAGACATTCCCGATTTTTTAAAGCAGTTTAATTGAGTTGTATCTTCACCTTCAGGATTTACCAATAAAATGCCGGGCGGCAACATTTTCGGGTCTGCGGGCAGGAGACTTTTTGCCGTTTCCAATTGCGCCTCAGGTGTGCGACAAAAATCAAATTTGAAATAACCTCCACGGTCAAATTTGGAATCTGCTAATTGTTTCCAGTGAGACTTAAATGATGAATCGGGACCTCTCCAGCCAACCACTCTCGCATACACAAAACGCGCAAACGATTTTTCCTGGAATAATTTCCAGTCTATTTCACCATCGTTAGAAGAAATATCATGCCCGTGAATCGGGTAAATTTCTGGCGTTTTAAAAATACGAATGTCAGGACGGTTGGGAATTGCACTTACGGGGCCATAAGGAATCTCAATCGATTTATTATCTTTTTCCTGATTATCTGCGGGAACAGGGGCTGACTTATCAATCGAGAATGAGGCCACATCAATATTCGTAAACTCCCCTGCTTTACCCGCAGCCAACTGAGTCTTATTATCCAGACGACTTGCCGCAGGTTCATTGATGAAGAAGAATCCCCCAGGCCCCGCGGGCATTTCTGTTGCACCTATCCAGGCATCGCTTAAATGTAATCCCTTACCTTGTTCATCCAGTTTTTCATTAATATCTGAATATTGATCATTAACATAGATAAATAAACTCAACGTTCTGGTTATTCCTGCATAGTATTCCTTTTTTCCATCTACCTTTACCATATACGACTTACCAAAACGTTCGTCGGCAACACCATTCGTTACTCCTTTGATAATTGTATCGAAAAAGACACTACCGCGCTTTGCCTCCAGTGAGTAAACCTCTGTTTTATCATCGCCGGCAGCTATTGCATACGCACCAGGATTAGTGTACGAGTTAGAATTACCCGCTCCGATAGTCATGCCATACAAGCCAGAACCAAAGCAAGCATTGACTAAAGTCAGAACATGGAAATAACGCTTTGCCAGAATATTAATTTGTGTGTTCAGAGCTGGCATTTCATACATGCCTTTTGAACCATCAATATCCGTAGCGTTGCTCAATACAAACGCAGGTGCTTTATCAGAATTACCATTTTGAGTGCCAAAACGACCATGGCCTGAATAAGCAATTAACAAGCGAGCTTTCTTATCAAACATCGTCCCTCTGGCAGGTAAATACTCCTTTAAAAAATAATTAATATTATCTAATGAAGCTTCCTGATCTCTCAGTAAAATAACCTCATCAAACTTCTGTCCGTTGATAAGAAAATCAGCCATTCTTTGGCCATCCACCGCGGCTGCCGGAATATCTGCATGTAATAGTGGATATTTTGAAATTGCAATAATCAACCCGATGGAGCGAGTTTTCGCTGCATCCTGATCGGGTATTTTTAACGCATCACTGATCCGGATATCCAGTTTCCCTGGGTTCTCTGGCCCATAGTGGACAAAAAAATGACAATATTCATCAGGGACCATTGCCCCATTTTTGCAAATGTCATCTGCGCGGACATCAGTCATCCCCAGTGATATTCCTGCAATTAACAGCCCCAGGACCGTTTTACATAAATTTGGCCATCGCATGTTCATGATTTAAAACTCCTGCACACCCAGAGTGGAATAAAACTCAGCGGTCGGGCCCTTGTATATACTGGCATCGAATTTCTTACTTGATCCCAAATTAAGCTGCGCAGCATCAGTAAACTGCCAGATTGCCCATTTTGTCTGGTTAATTGAACGCGGCGTTTCGCTGGCCTGTGCCTGATTAGAATAATCAGCCAGCCACAGATTATGTTCTGCAACCTGGGCAAAACTTTTTTCTCCTCCGACGGCATCTTTCCACCACGCACGCGCAGTGTAGATAACCGGTTTACGCCCTAAATCGGCTTCTACCTGCGCGGTGAATGCTTTGATCATCGTGATTATTTCAGTGGGTTTACGCTTCTGCCAGCGGTCCTTACCCGTTGATGAATCTACATCCCACTCAACATCCACCGCCGGTGGCATATCTGTCGCCCTTAACCCACCGTTGGCTTTAATAACTTTAACAAACGTCATTGCCTGCTTGCGTCCCCACAATTCCGCGTCGTCTGCCGGTGTGCCACTGGAAAGAAAGTGGTAGGCCCCACGGTGAAGTTTTATCCCTCGCTCAGTATCTCCAGCCCGCTGCCAAAAACCGGCGAATTCAGGATCAACATAACGCGTTCCTTGACTGGACTTCATATACAAGAACACAGACTTATTTTTTGCCAACAGTTCGATCGGGAAGTTTTTACCGTTATGATGGCTGATATCCACTCCAAATAAAGAACTGGGTCGTGGTTGATTCAATACCGAATCGTAAGCGACATCAGCCGGAAATTTAAAATATTTTTTTACAGCAAAGGAATCAAACTCTTTATCACGAGAAGGATCCGATTCCAGTATTTTTACAAACAATTCTTGTCGAGAGAGATCATTCGTTAAGTTTTCCAGCCCCAACGACGTGGCATCGGGCAGTGATTCTGCGGCCAGACTTAAAGAAGGATAATGAAGGAGTAATAACGAGATAACTAAAGGAATAGCTAAGGATTTTTTCATTTCACCACCCCATTTTAGCTGTGTGTCTGTTTGCGAATGAAAATTTTCACAAGGAAAGCAATACGTCTTGCGTTGTAAAGAAAAGTAAAGCACAGCTTATATTGGGAGTATGTAATACACCTTTCAAATAAAATATTTGATTATTATTTATGCTGAACATTGGCAGAAAAAATCAAATAATTATCTTGGGAGTGCTTTTTTATAGGGGGGATTTTAAAAAAGAAGGTATTTTATCGGGGTTGTTAAATCTGACGCGCATAAACGCGCCAGATGACATCATATTAATGCTTCACAATATACATTGTGCGGCTATAGGCCACATCTTCCGGGTTATTAATTGGATAACCTTTCAACCACGGTTTGATTAATCGCCCATTGGTATACTGGTAAATCGGTGCTATAGGCGCTTGTTCTATGAGAATTTTCTCTGCCGCGTTGTAATCGGCATTGCGCGCTTCAACGGTATTTTCAGTCGATGCCTGGGCCAGCACTTTATCGTATGCCGGATTATTAAACCGTGAAATATTTCCCGAGTGCGTTGACGTTAACAGCGTCAGGAAAGTAGACGGTTCATTATAGTCCCCAACCCATGATGCGCGGATAACATCAAAATTACCGGTGTTACGACTATCGATATAGGTTTTCCATTCCTGATTCTGCAATTTGACATCCACACCAAGATTCTTTTTCCACATCGACGCTACGGCAATCGCAATTTTCTGATGGTTTTCTGAAGTGTTATACAACAGCGTCAGTTTCAACGGCTTCTGGGGTCCATAACCGGCAGCGCTTAACAATGTTTTCGCCTGGGCGTTCAGTTCTTCCTGACTCATTTGTTCAAACGGCGAAGGTTCCGGCGTAAATCCAGCGGTAACATCTGGCGTAAAATGCCATGCTGGTTTTTCACCAGTACCCAATACTTTTTCCGTCATCAGGCGGCGATCAATCGTCATACTTAATGCCAGACGGACGCGTTGATCTGCCGTCGGCCCTTTTTGCGTATTGAAGGCATAATAATAAGTCCCCAACTGCGGCGGCGTATAAACCTGTCCAGGAATATCCTTCAACAGCTTTTGATACATATTTTTCGGGAAGGATTCAGTGATATCAATGTCACCTGCAAGATAACGTTTCGTGGCAGCGGACTCCTGATTAATCGGCAGGAAAGTCACTTTTTGCAGCACCGTTTTTGCGTTATCCCAATAATGGGTATTCGGTACAACCACCAGCTTTTCATTCACCACGCGTTCTTTAAGCACATATGCGCCGTTGCCGATAAGTTTCCCCGGTTTCGTCCAATCTTTACCGCTTTCAACGTTGGCTTTCTGCACCGGGAAGAAGGCAAAATTGGCCGTCAAATTAACAAACCACGGTAATGGTTTATCAAGCTGGATTTTCAGGGTATGGGTATCAACGGCAGTGACGCCAAGTTGGTCAGGAGTGGCTTTACCATCAATAATCGCCTGAGCGTTGTTTATCCCCGCCAACGCGGCAAACCAGGCAAATGGAGACAACGTTTTCGGGTCTACCAGACGTTGCCAGCTATAGACAAAATCCTGCGCTGTAACCGGTGTGCCATCTGCCCATTTAGCATCATCGCGCAGAGTAAAGGTCCAGATACGGTTGTCATTGCTTTTCCACTGGGTGGCGACGCCGGGGACAATCTCCCCTTTTTCGTTCTGATTCACGAGTCCTTCAAACAAATCGCGAATCACCTGAATTTCCGGCAAACCAACCGCTTTCGCGGGATCCAATGATGCAGGTTCATCCTTAATATGACGCACCAGCTCCTGCTTGTCTGCCAGTACTGTGCCGCTCGGAACATCAGCAGCATACGAAAGAGAAATGCTGCTGACTAACAGCGCACAACAAGTTACTGAAACAGCGTGCTTCATAAGTTACCCTCAAACCGACGTTAATATTGATGCGTAATTATTTGTTTCTCCTTGAAGAAATGCAAATAACTTCCGGTAAAAAAGTGATAAAAGATCGATGACATATCGTTGTCGAAAAGGATTTGATAATCCACAAAATTTGCACAACACTGCCTGTAATACTTCTAATGTCAGAGACGATTATGACCGTGACCCGCCCACGCGCCGAACGGGGCGCTTTCCCCCCAGGAACTGAACATTACGGACGTTCATTATTGGGTGCGCCGCTGCTCTGGTTTCCGGCCCATGCAGCCAGCAGCGAAAGTGGTTTGATTCTTGCAGGTACCCATGGCGATGAGAATTCTTCCGTCGTTGCCCTCTCCTGCGCATTACGCACATTAACACCGTCTCTGCGCCGCCATCATGTTGTGCTCTGTGTGAATCCCGACGGTTGCCAGTTGGGTCTACGGGCCAATGCCAATGGCGTGGATTTAAACAGGAACTTTCCCGCCGCCAACTGGAAGGAAGGAGAAACGGTATATCGCTGGAACAGTGCCGCCGAAGAGCGCGACGTTGTCTTGCTGACCGGAGATAAACCCGGCTCCGAACCTGAAACCCAGGCGTTATGCCAACTCATTCACCGCATTCAACCCGCCTGGGTCGTCTCGTTCCACGATCCGCTGGCGTGTATTGAAGATCCCAGACACAGTGAATTAGGTGAATGGCTGGCCCAGGCATTTGAATTACCGCTGGTAACCAGCGTCGGCTACGACACACCCGGTTCCTTTGGCAGTTGGTGTGCTGATCTGAACTTGCACTGTATCACTGCCGAGTTTCCGCCCATCTCCGCCGATGAAGCCAGCGAAAAATATCTTTTTGCGATGGCGAATTTACTGCGTTGGCATCCTAAAGATGCAATTCGCCGGTCGTAAACTGGAGAGCCGGTTCCACATCTACCGCCAGCCAGGTCGGCCCGTCGAGATCGGCGAAGCTGACCTGCGGCACCAACGGTAACGCCGCGCTAATGGCGCGTGAGGTGCATAACATGCAGCCCAACATCAGGCTGAAACCTTGTGCACGCGCTTCTGTTGCCAGCGCCAATGCTTCCGTCAGGCCACCGGTTTTATCAAGCTTGATATTAACCATCTCATAGCGCCCTTTCAGCGCCTTCAGGTTGCTGCGGGTGTGACAACTTTCATCTGCGCAAATGGGTAATGGATGAACAAAATTCTCCAGCGCCGCATCGTCCTGAGCCGGAAGCGGTTGCTCCAGCATTGCGACGCCTAAATCGGCCAGCAACTGGCATCGCGCCGCCAGTCCTTCCGCACGCCAGGATTCATTGGCATCAACAATTAACGTCGCATCCGGTACTGCCGCGCGAATCGCCACCATCCGCTCGCTGATAAGATGATTATCCAGCTTCACTTTTAGCAATTTAGCACCAGCCTGCCATAATGCTGCGGCACTGCCTGCCATCTGATCCGGCGTACCGATCACGACGGTCTGCGCAGTGGTGATCGTTTCAGGAAGATATATACCGATAAGTTCAGTCAGCGTCTGTTGCTGTTGTCGTGCGGCAAGATCCCACAGTGCACAATCCAGCGCATTACGCGCCGCACCCGCAGGCAGAACTTTTTGCAACTCTGCGCGCGTCAGCCCTTTTTCCAGTTGTGGGACCACACTCATTATTTGCGCCATAACTGAGGCATCACTTTCGCCATAGCGCGGATAAGGCGTACATTCTCCCGTACCTTTGACGCCTTCTTCTTCCAGTTCAACCACCACAACGCGCGCTTCACTGCGGCTTCCTCGCGCAATAACAAACGGGGTATGTAACGGCCAGGCTTCCTCAAATACCTTAACGGTTCTCATCTTTACTCCTTGTTGCCGCGGTGGTCTGCGGATTAAGCGCAAATAGCGATTGCTGTGTTATTGACAGTTAGCATAAACTAGGTGTGACGTTAACTATATGTAAACAGGAAAGATAATCATGTCACAAATCGTTCATTTCCAGGGCAACCCGGTTACAGTCGCCAATTCCATCCCGCAAGCGGGTAGCAAAGCGCAGACTTTTACTCTCGTGGCAAAAGATCTGTCTGACGTCACCCTCGGTCAGTTTGCAGGTAAACGCAAAGTGCTGAACATTTTCCCGAGCATTGATACCGGTGTTTGCGCCGCATCAGTACGTAAGTTTAACCAACTGGCAACCGAAATCGACAACACGGTTGTGCTGTGCATCTCCGCCGATCTGCCGTTTGCCCAGTCTCGTTTCTGCGGTGCGGAAGGTCTGAACAACGTTATCACTCTCTCCACTTTCCGTAACGCTGAATTCCTGCAAGCTTACGGCGTTGAGATCGCTGAAGGCCCACTGAAAGGTCTGGCGGCACGTGCGGTTGTCGTGATTGATGAAAATGATAATGTGATTTTCAGTCAGTTGGTAAATGAAATCACCACCGAACCGGATTACGAAGCAGCTCTCGCGGTACTGAAAGCGTAAATTATTATGCCTGATGGCATTGCGCCATCAGGCATTTATCCCACTTATTCTTCGCTCTTCTTCTGACTCAATCCATATTCCCGCAACTTATTGGCAATCGCGGTGTGTGAAACGCCCAAACGTTTTGCCAGTTTACGCGTACTGGGGTAATTGCGATAAAGTTGAGTTAATACCGAACGTTCAAAACGGCTGGTAATTTCGTCCAGCGAACCTTCCATTGCATCTTCACCAACGGCCACAGTTGCAGCGTCATAATCCGGCAGCAAAATATCCTGCGGACGCAGTTCATAACCTTCCAGTTGCGTCAGTGCGCGGTAAATGGCGTTTTTCAACTGCCGCACGTTACCCGGCCATGCATAACGCGTAAGCACGGTATTCAGATCTGCAGCTAATTTCGGACGCGGCACTCCCTGCTCGTCAGCAAATCGGGCAACAAACAGCTCGGTTAACGGCATGATGTCCTGTGGACAGTCGCGAAGCGGCGGCAGATTTAACGTCAGCACGTTCAGACGATAATAGAGATCTTCGCGGAACATGCCTTTTTGCACCAGCTCAACCAGATTCTTCTGCGTCGCGCAAATTACCCGCACATCGACATGCACTTCGTGGTCTTCCCCAACGCGACGGAAAGTGCCATCGTTGAGAAAACGCAATAATTTTGCCTGCATTCGCGGCGACATCTCGCCAATCTCATCCAGCAAAACCGAGCCGCCGTTCGCCTGTTCAAAGAATCCTTTTTTCCCCTCCGGCGCATGCCCGAACAGTTCGCTCTCTACAGCATCTTCTGGAATAGAAGCACAGTTCAGCGCCAGATATGGTTTACTCGCACGCGGGCTTGCCTGATGACAAGCGTAAGCAAAGAGATCTTTACCCGTGCCAGTATCACCCGTGATCAGCAGCGGTGCGCTTAACATTGCCAACTTTTGCGCCTGCTCTACCGCGTGCTTCATTTTAGGACTGATGGCGACAATCTGACTAAAGGCGCTGACATCCTGCGCAGCCACATTTTGCAACTGACGGCCCATACGGATTGTTGAGCGCAGCATCACTACCGCACCGGTCAGGACATGCTGGTCGTTTTCATCCTGAAGATAGACAGGCGTTATTTCCATCAGGAAATTTTGTCCATTAATCACTACATGTTCGTTATGTGAATCCTGCGGGTCGCTCTCAAGCCAACGTAAAAAATTAAATCCGTTAATCAATTGCGCAGCGGTATGATTGCGCAAGCGCTCCAGTTTTTGCCCGAATAGCTGACAGCTCGCCGGATTTGCCATGTCCACCTTGCTTTTCATATCGACAGAAAGCACGGGTTCAGGCAATGCTTCAAGCAATGCGCTCAACGCCTGATGTTCTCGCTCGGAAGGCATCCACGGCACAGTCCGCACATCGGTAACGCCCGCAATACGGCGTATTTCCGCCATCAAACTGCTGAAACTGTCAAAATCCAGTTCGGCAAAATTCAGGTAAATCCGCCCGATTGGGTCAATCTCAATACCGCGTAAATCGATGCCTCTTAGCACCAGCAGGTCGAGCAATTCGCGGGTCAGACCGAGTCGGTCTTCACAAAAGACTTCCAGACGCATGGGAACCTTCACATGAAAAAGAACAATAAATATGATGATATGACACTATTTGAGTAGCAGGAAGGTTTCTGTCAACAAACATTGACACAACGATGGATAAACGGGCACTTCGGCGTAAAGGTATCCGATCAGCGCCCGAAAGTGCACTATTTTTCGCCGGACGATTTGCTCTTTTGTAACGTCTCTTTTACCTGACCGATGAGCTGACGGCGGAAATCACCCAGACGTGGTTTGTCATTGTCAATCCACGGCAGCGGACGGCAAAGTTCCATGGCTTTAATCCCCAGTCGGGCGGTCAGTAACCCTGCCCCTATTCCCTGGGCGGCGCGGGTAGACAAACGCGCGGCAAGATCCTGCGACATCCAGTCCATCCCCACTTCACGCACCAGTTCGCTGGCACCCGCGAAAGCAATATTCAGCAAGACCAGTTTAAACAGGCGCAGGCGGCTGTAATAGCCAAGCTCAATGCCATACAGAGTGGCGATGCGGTTAATCAGGCGCAAATTACGCCAGGCGATGAAGGCCATATCCACCAGCGCCAGCGGACTGACCGCAATCATCAACGTCGATTCCGCCGCCGAACGGCTGATTTCCCGACGTGCCTGTGCATCCAGTACTGGCTGAACAAGATGGGCGTACAAACTAACCACTTCACGATCGTTCTGCGTTTCATGGATTGATGCATACCAGCGTTGCAGCGCCGGATGTGACTGATCGATTCCCGCCTGCTGCGCCAGTTTCTCGCAAAACGCACGCCCTTTCCCGGTGCCGTGACTGTGCAATAGATCGCGCGCTTCGTCGCGTTCATGCGCACGCTGACGCAAGCGCCATAAGCGCCGCCACTCGGTCACCACCGATCCCACACCTGCGCCGATAATCATTGCCCCGGCGGCACAACCGCCCAGCGCTACCCAGTCCTGAGTTTGCCAGGCATTCATCGTCCACTGCACACCCTGGCCAACAACGCTCACGCCAAACAGCGCCAACCCGCCCATCACCATTTTACGCCACAGGCTGCGTTTCGGGCGTAAAGCAGCGTCCATCACCGCTTCAACTTGCCCCTCTTCTTCCTGTGCTTCTTCGAGCGTGGCCGGGGCAAAATTTTGCGCCTGACTTTCGTCAAAGGTCTGCTGCGCCTTAAATTTAGGGTTCTGATCGACCTCCAGCGGACCGTCGAAATCAATACGTGGTTTTAACGGTTCGGTCATCGCAATTTATCTCCTATTAAAAATTCCAGCGCAGCATCAAGGCGAATGTGCGGCAGCGGTTTGTCGACATCCATTACCTGCGGACGAAACGCTTCAAACTGGAAGCCCTGATTATCCCAAAATGCCTGACCGGGTAAACGCGCGGGGACCTCACCTGGGTAAACGGTTAGCGGCGCACCGTCGCTGAGTCTATTACCACGCAAAGCCGGGATTTTCTCGCCGTTAACGTCGATAATGCCGCTGGTGGTCGCCTGTACCGAGGCCAGCCCCAGACAGTCCATACTGATCCCTTCGAACGCCGCATTTTGCCAGGCATCCTGAATCAGTTGTTGCAGTAATGAAACCATATTGGCGTGCTGATCGATGGTCACATGATCCGCTTTAGTCGCGGCAAACAACAGCTTATCGATAACCGGTGAGAACAAGCGCCGGAACAGCGTACGCTGCCCGTAATGGAAACTCTGCATTAATTGCGTCAACGCCAGACGCATGTCATTAAATGCCTGTGGTCCACTGTTGAGCGGTTGCAGGCAGTCCACCAGCACAATCTGGCGGTCAAAACGCAGGAAGTGATTTTTATAGAATCCTTTCACCACCTTCTCGCAGTAATAATTAAACCGCTCGCGCAGCATTCCGGCGTTGGTGTGCTTATCGGCCTGCGCCAGTTTCGACTCGCCCCAGGCATCGACATCCGGCCACGGGAAGAATTGCAGCGCAGGAGCTCCGGCCATATCGCCAGGCAAAACAAAGCGTCCTGGCTGAATAAAGTGCAGCCCCTGCTGTTTACAGTGATGGAGATAATCGGTCCACGCGGCGGCAATATCCGCCAGTCGGTTTTCGTCGGCAGGCGCTAACGGGTCCAGGCCTTCGCACATCATCCGCCATTTCGCCGACCACACGCCGCGCTGACCATTAAGCAAGCCAGTCATCTGCCGCGACCAGCTTAAGTAATCCTGCGCCAGCATCGGCAGGTCTAGCAGCCATTCGCCTGGATAATCCACAATCTCCAGATACAGCGTGGAGGTGTCTTTGAAGTGACGCAGCAGTGAATCATTCGATTTATAACGCAACGCCAGACGAATTTCGCTGACGCCGCGCGTTGGCGTCGGCCAGGCGGGAGGATCGCCATATAACTGCGCCAGACCTTCGTCGTAAGTAAAACGCGGGATGCCGAAATCACGTTGAGGAATACGCTTCACACCCAGCAGGCGCTCTTCACGCACCGCGCTTAATAGCGGCAACCTGGCTCCTGCATGAATATTAAGCAACTGATTTACCATCGCGGTGATAAATGCCGTTTTGCCGCTGCGGCTAAGTCCAGTAACGGCCAGTCGCAGGTGTCTGTCGACACCCCGATTCACCAGCGCATTGAGTTCATTTTTAAGTCGCTTCATTGCTGTCCTGTGCTGCCCTGAAGACCAGAAAACCATGATTAAGGTTATAAATGTGGGGACCATGCCACTGATTATCAACCTGGCCGTGTTGTCATCAAGGGGCGAACTTCATAAGATGTGCACCATTCACGTTCGGACGGAGTTCCTGACCTATGTCCCCTACTATTTATGATATCGCCCGGGTTGCAGGCGTATCAAAATCTACCGTATCACGCGTGCTGAATAAGCAAACCAATATCTCTCCAGAAGCGCGTGAAAAAGTGTTACGAGCAATTGAAGAATTAGAGTATCAGCCGAACAAACTGGCTCGCGCACTGACTTCTTCAGGTTTTGATGCAATTATGGTTATTTCCACCCGTTCCACCAAAACCACCGCAGGGAATCCATTCTTCTCGGAAGTATTACATGCCATTACCGCCAAAGCAGAAGACGAGGGGTTCGATGTGATACTGCAGACGTCGCATAATCCTGCGGAAGATCTGCAAAAATGCGAAAGTAAAATTAAGCAGAAAATGATTAAAGGCATTATAATGTTAAGTTCGCCTGCGGATGAATCGTTTTTCGCTCAACTCGATAAATATGATATTCCGGTGGTGGTAATTGGCAAAGTTGAAGGTCAATACTCCCATGTTTATTCAGTCGATACTGATAATTATGGTGACAGTATTGCGTTGACCGATGCATTAATTGAGAACGGACATAAAAATATTGCCTGCTTGCATGCTCCGCTCGATGTCCATGTTTCAGTTGATCGCGTTAATGGCTATAAGCAGAGTCTGAGAACACATAATGTTGCAGTACGTGACGAATGGATTATCGATGGCGGTTATACTCATGAAACGGCATTAAAAGCAGCAAGACAATTATTAAGTCAATCCCCGTTGCCTGAAGCAGTGTTTGCCACTGACAGTTTAAAATTAATGAGCATTTATCGTGCTGCGGCAGAGAAAAACATTGTAATTCCCCAACAGTTAGCGGTGGTTGGCTACAGTAATGAAACGCTATCCTTTATATTAACGCCTGCGCCGGGCGGTATTGATGTCCCGACGCAGGAATTAGGCCAACAAAGCTGCGAGTTATTATTCCGCTTAATTACAGGAAAACCATCAGCGCAGAATATCACTGTTGCCACACATATGTCGTTGAAATAAAAGTCTGATGTAGGCCGGATAAGGCGCTTGCGCCGCATCCGGCAATTTACAACAGTATCAGAACGAGTAATTCACCCCGACACCCGCATAATGGAATTTATCGCTGTCGCCTTCGTCGTGATCCTGCCACTCAAACGCATACTCCAGCGAAACGGAAAGACCATTCTTGAAATCATAACCGTAAAATAAACCAACACGGTTAAAATCATGGCCTTCGCGTTCGATATCATCCTGCCAGTCCCAGTTACTCCAGCGATCCAGCCCAATCCGCGTATACGGCGTCACCGAGTGGTTGCCGAGCGTCAGCGGCAAATAGGCGCGAATTTCTTGCGTGGAAAACTCACCGTTATTACGGCTGTCGTCCATATTGAAACCGCGCTCGAGATAATAGTTCACTCGCAAGGCAACTGTTTCGTTGAAGGTATATTGCAGACCTGTTTCCGTTTCTACACGGGTATCTGCATAACCAGTCGTGTTCAGATCGTTGGCAAATTTATACATCGACAGCCAACCGTTGAAACGTAAATCGTCAGTCAGTTTCACATCCCAGTCTGGCGCGATTTTCCAACGCTGCATATTCGCCGTGTCTTTACCCGGCTCATCAACATAGTGATAACCATAATTACGGAAACCGCCGGTCAGGCCGAAACTGAAATCATCGCTTTCAAGGAACTGATAATGTACTTCCAGTTCCGGGCGATCAAACCATGTTCCACGTTTACCCGCACTATAATCTACCGGCCCTTCCTGATAATAGGCCAGCGAGATTCTCCATGGACCGTTGGCGGCATTAAAATAGATAGACGGTTCGGCCAGTCCATCCATATCTTCGCCATAACCCTCGACATTTTCTATTTCGTACATCGCACCAATATTAAAGTGCCAGTCGTTCTTTTCCTCAGCCTGTGCGCAGGCCATTCCCGCACACATTACCAGTGCGGTACAGGGTAATAACTTTTTCATTATTGTTCCTTATAATGTTCTGGGGGAATCACTTCCCCCTTTTCTTTTGTTCAGCGAATCGCAATTTCCGTTTCTGCATCAAAGAAATGACATTTGGTCATATCAAAATGGATAGTAATATTTTCTCCTGCATGATAATCATTTAACGCACCGGCACGGACCACTAACTCATGCCCCCCAACCGTGGTGTAGAGCATAAATTCCGCACCGGTTAATTCCGCCACGCTAATTTTGGCGGAAATGTTATTTTCCTCTTGCGCGTCCGGAAGAATATCTTCCGGGCGTATTCCCATTACAATGGGCTTATGCAAACTTTCCTGCGTTTTCAGAACCGCTAATTTCTCTTCGGGAATGGTTAATTTAAGCGTTTCCGTAACAAATTTATCGCCATCGATCGTGCCGCGAATAAAATTCATTGCTGGTGATCCAATAAATCCGGCAACAAACATATTTGCCGGTTGGTTATAAACCGTTTTCGGCGCACCTACCTGCTGAACAATCCCATCCTTCATAATCACAATCCGCGTCGCCATGGTCATCGCTTCGGTCTGATCGTGGGTCACGTAAATCATGGTGGTGTTCAGTTTCTGATGCAGCTTGCTGATTTCTGCGCGCATTTGCACACGCAGCTTGGCATCAAGATTAGAGAGCGGTTCATCCATTAAAAACACGCCCGCTTCGCGCACTATCGCTCGCCCGAGCGCCACACGCTGGCGTTGCCCGCCAGAAAGCGCCCCCGGCTTGCGTTTCAGGTATTCACGCAGGCCGAGAATTTGCGCCGCCCAGTTAACGCGCTCATCAATCACCTCTTTGGCGATTTTCTGCATCTTCAGGCCAAACGCCATGTTGTCGTAAACCGTCATATGCGGATAAAGCGCGTAGTTCTGAAACACCATCGCGATATTGCGTGCTTTGGCCGGAACGTCATTCATTCGTTTGCCGTCTATCAACAAATCGCCGCCGCTAATCTCCTCCAGCCCGGCAATCATGCGCAGCGTGGTCGATTTACCACAGCCCGACGGACCAACAAATACGATGAACTCTTTATCGGCAATCTCCAGGTTGAAGTCCTTCACCACATGCACCTGGTTATCGTAGATTTTTTGAATATGTTGTAACGAAAGCTGTGCCATGTTGATTCCTTTGCTATACGTTTTGCCAGAAGGCCGATAACCGCGGCCAGGTCAGAGATTCCGTAGAGGGCAACAGTAATTGCGCCCCGGTTAAGCCCGCGCCGATCCCAACCGAACGCATTCCGGACGCATTAATCGCGTCAATACCCGCCTGCGCATCTTCAATGCCGATACATGCCTGTGGCGGCACGCCCAGTCCTGCACAGGCGGCGAGAAAGATTTCCGGATCCGGTTTCGAGTTTTTAAGCTGTGAGGCATCCGCGCAGAAAGTGAAAAACTCGTTCAGCTCCAGCGCCGCTAAGATCGTCGGGGCATTCAGGGAGACAGAAGCCAGCCCTACCGGGATCTGTTGTGCGCGGAGATCTGCCAGCAAAGAGCGAATGCCAGGCAGAACGGCGTTAACCGTCAGTTCACGCAGTGAGTGGACGTAAAGCAAATTTTTGCGATACGCCAGTTGCGCCCGCTCCTGAGAGTTAAAGTCGCCCTCTTTGCCCCCGTGTTGCAGAATGCGACGCAGGGATTCATCACGGCTGATCCCTTTTAAAGTCTCGTTAAATTGCGCATCTATGGTGATGCCAATTTCGGCGGCAATCTGCTGCCACGCCTGAAAATGCAGGTGCGCGGTGTCGGTAATCACGCCATCCAGATCGAAAATTACCCCTTGCAGTTTCATTCATCCTCCTTATTCGTGGTAGCGGTCCCATTGAAAGGCAAAATAAAATCACCCAAACAGAAGACAGACTCTTCGGCCACGGTAATAAGCTGACCATTTAACCGCAGTGAAACGGGCGCAGAAGTCCGAATCGCAATACGCTGCGCGTCGAGAGTGACCTGTAATTCACAGCCCTGCCAGTACAGAGGGAATGACAAATGTTGCCACTGCTCAGGTAATGCCGGATTCAAATGTAATTCACCGTCACGCACACTCACCCCGGCAAAACCCTGAATCGCGCCCAGCCAGATAGCCCCGGTTGCAGCAGCGTGGATGCCGTCGTCACAGCTATGCGGGTCAGCGCCAAGGTCAATTTCAGTACCCTCGCGCCAGAACTGATAACTCTGCGCCAGCAGGCCGCAACGAGCGGCAACAATGCCGTGGATCGCTTTACTCAATGACGAGTCGTGAATGGTGCGCGGCTCATAAAATTGCAGATTGGCCAGACACGATGCCGCTGAAAATTGCTCTGGCAGCATGTAATTGAGCATCACCACATCGGCCTGCTTGAGGATTTGCATCTCGTTCACTTCTGCGCGTGAATAATCCAGCAGAATGGTTTGCTTCCCCGCCGCCGCTTTGTATTTCGCCAGATTTATCACCTGTTTAGCCATAAACGAATCATCCTGCGGCAAAACGCCGTCAGGCTGAATTTCTGGCATCCACAGTTCTTTGAGGAACATTTCGGCGCGATGAACAAACACGTCGTCGCTACAGCCGAATTGGCGGGCAATATTCAGCGCCTGTTGGACGTTGTAGCAGGCCATATAACTGGTGTAAGCGTTATTATTGACATGTTCGGTATATTCGTCTGGCCCAATAACATCATGAATCTCCAGACGGTCGTTAACTCTCACCGCGCGGCTAATCCAGAATTTCGCAGTCTCCAGCAGTAGCGCCATACCTTCATGAGCAATGAAACTTTCATCCCCCGTGACCTGCCAATATTGAATAACCGCCCAGGCGATATCGGCGACCAGATGGTGTTCCGCCTGCGCCGAGGCCACTTTTTGCCGTAGCCCGGTACGGATGTTAATGGCGGCAAATTCCGGCGTCTCTTCTTCACCGCTGCGAGCGCTCTCCCACGGAAACAGCGCTCCCTGCCAGCGATTACGCCGTGCTTTCTCCTGTGCGCCAGGCAAGTTGTGCCAGCGATAGCGTAGTAAACTTCGGGCAATCGTCGGGTCACTAAACAGATGGAACGGCAGCAAGAACACTTCCGTATCCCAGAATACGTGACCTTTGTAACCTTCCCCGGTTAAGCCTTTCGCCGCAATGCTGCTGCGCTCGTCGTGGGCGGGCGTCATGATACGCAGATGATAAAGCGCATAATCTAACGCTTGCTGATCGTGCTCATCGCCACTACTCACCGTAACGCGTCGTTTCTGCCACCACTGACGCCAGTTTTCCGTTGATGCCTCAAGAAGCTGGTCGTAACTCTGCTGTGCGCACGTTTCAAGCTGGCGAAGCGACGCGCTGCCCCACTCTTCTAAAGCGGCTTGTCGGTCGTCCCGCCAGTCGATCCACACCAGCTTTTGTAGCGTCAGTGTCTCGCCTGCGTGAAGCTGCGCACTGGTATGTTGCAGTAAACGGCGCTCTTTGGCGGTATAGCATTGCTGAACGTCACCGCTCACCTGGCAGCAACAGCTGATTGCTACATCACTGCGTCCATCCTGAGTGGTATAGATCCCCTGCATCAAATGCTGGCCAAACACTCGCACCTGGGTTTCGTCGAGATGCTGGCGACCGTGGTTAGTTTGCGTGGCGTCAATACCGGTTGAGATCAGCACTGACGTGTCGGCGTCCAGCGGTGTAATAGTGATTTCCAGCGCTATCAGCGACAGTTGTTCTGCCGAGACAAAGCGACGGCTGGCGATGGTGTAACGCGCGCCATCGCTGGTGCGCCAGATAACGCTGCGGCGTAATTCTCCGCTGGCAAAGTCAAGCTCGCGCTGCCACTCTTCACGGTCTAAAGAGAAAATCTCGCCATTCAGTAAAAGCGCCATCCCCACAACATCAGGCAGATTCACCAACTCGTTGATGTCACTTTTCCCCGCGCGATGATAAAGCCCCGCCAGATACATGCCGCGCGTCTGGCGCGTATAGTCCTCTTCATGGCTGGCGCGTAGCCCCAGGTAGCCGTTCCCTTGCGCCAGCAACGAAGCATATTTGTTCAGAGTATGCAGGCTGAAATGGGGTTCTGATAAGGTTACTGGCCTGGTCATAATTCCACTCGCGTCCCTGTTTCTGCGGATTGATACAACGCCGCCACCAGTTGCTGGATGATGTATCCCTGCTCGGCGTCAGCAATCATCACGGGCTTTCCCTGTACGTGGTTGATAAAGGCTTCCATGCTACGCAGATGGCGGTTGTTGTCTGCGATTTCCCGCTGCATCAGCGTCATCAACTCGCCGTTATTATCGGTATAGATATGTGCCGGAAATAGCGTCGCCCCGGCTTTATCACCGCAAAAGCTGACGTTCATAATCGACTGTTCGCGGATGTTGAGTGCAAATGACGTTTCCAGCCACAGAATGCCGCCGTTATGAAACTCGATAGTGCCAAACAGCGAATCTTCGACGCTATAAGTTGCCGGGTCCCACTCGCCAAATTGACCACAGCTCTTTTGCGTGCCGATCTTTTGAAAGCTATGCGCAGTGACGCTTTTCACCGCCGGAAAGCCCAGCACGTACATCGCCGCATCCAGCATGTGAATGCCGATATCGATCAGCGGGCCGCCGCCTTGCTGTTCTTTGTTGGTAAAGACGCCCCAGCCGGGAACGCCGCAGCGACGCAGGGCGCGAGCAGTGGTGACGTAGATTTCCCCCAGCACGCCATTAGTCACCTGTTCGCGCAGTTGTTGCGTGTCGAGAGCAAAACGATGGTGAAAATCATATGCCAGCACCTTGCCCTGTTTGTGCGCGGTATCACACATCTCCCGCGCCTGTTCCGGCGTCATGGCGGGCGGTTTTTCGCACATCACGTGGCAGCCCGCTTCCAGCGCCATCAGGGTATGTTGATAGTGAAAACGGTTAGGTGAACAGACGCTAACCACGTCGGGTTTCACCGCCAGCAGCATCGCTTGCGGATCGTCCCACACGGATGCATTACCGTATTTTTCTGCCAGCGCCTGCGCCTGGGAGAGGCGACTGTCACAGACAGCCACCAGTTCCAGATCGTTGCGGGTGCAGTAGTACGAAGCATGAACTTTATCCGCCACCTGACCCGCGCCTATTATCGCGACCCGCAGCGGAGAGCTTGTCATTGCACTTTTCACAAAGACCTCTTAGCAGGTACGCAACCAGGTCAAAGAATCACGGTACGCCTGGGCAGGATCTTCTGCCCGGATGCGCCCTTCATACACCACATAGCCCTGATAGTTGTCGGCGCGCAGCTGTTCAAACAGCGCGTGGAAATCGAGGGTGCCGCTACCCGGCTGGTAGCGATGGTTATCTGCAATATGCACATGTCCGAGCAGATCGCGGTTGTCGTGCAGCGCCTGCGCCAGATTATCTTCTTCGATATTCATGTGATAGAAATCGCCGATAATCTGTACATGTTTAAGATTGTTTTCGACGATGTAACGACGAGCATCGGCGAGGGTATTGATCATGTGATCCTGATAGCGGTTTAACGGTTCGAGATAAACCACCGTTCCAGTACGCGCGGCCACCTGTTCCAGTACGCGCAGGGAATCACTCACCATTTTACGATCGCCGTCCAGGCTGCGCGGCGAGGTCATCGGCGGTAAGCGGAAGGTAAACATGCCCCACGCAGCTGGCACGACGATACCTTTACCGCCCACTTCTGCCAGCGCTTCGAGAATGCGCTCGATCTGCTTTAAGCCATTAAGACGACGCTCTTCGATAAAGTCGCCAATCCAGCCGTCATAGCCGCCGCAGGCGGTGGTCACTGGTAAACCGGTTTCTTTAATTGCGGCTTTGACTTCATCGATATTATTAACCAGCAGTTTGCCGTCAATCTCAAAACCATCGAAACCCATCTCTTTGATATAACGAAATTTCTCGCGGATATTTTCCGGGAAGAACGCCTGATTCTGTGTGCCTATTTTCATTTTTCCAGTCCTTAGAATTAAAACGTGACGCCCATTTTGATGCTCTGTTCCGGATGCTGGTCGACATACTGCATGTAGCTTTCCGGGCTGTTGGCAAAGGTCACCACCGGGTCGATTAAATCTTCACAATTGAGATAACCGTTCATCAGCAATTCCCAGCAGGTTTCTTCGATACGCTTGCGACTCCAGCGCGGATAATCCGGGTTCGGTTCGCTGCACGCGCGCGAGAAGACAATTTTGGCGTTATTGAAATGTGCTTCGCGTCCGAGGTTAAAACCTTCGGCAAACGGTTTGGCAAACGCGACATAAGAGATGGTGCCGCCGTAGGCCAGGCCACGCAGCGCCGATTGCAGCGCGTCGGCGTAGCCGCTGGTTTCGATAATCACATCGGCCCCCTGCTTTCCGGTCAGCGTTTTAATCTCTTTACCTACGTCAGTGCCGATGGGGTTAAGGCAGAAATCCGCGCCGTGGCGACGAGCGATATCACAGCGATGAGCGATAGGATCGACGCCAATCACCACCGAAGCGCCAGCACGTTTTGCCAGTTGAATGGCAATTTGACCGATCGCGCCAAGGCCCACTACCACTACAAAGTCACCCACGCGCACATTGGCATCGCGCACACCGCTCATGGCAAACTGCGCCGGGTCATAGCAAACGGCGTTTTTCCACGAGCTACCTGTCGGCATCTTGCGCAGTTTGTAGTTATTCACCGCGTTAAAGATGACCGTTTCGGAAAGCGGACCATAACCGCATACGCTGTCGCCCACCGCGTAGTCGGTAACGTCGCTGCCGCATTCGATAATGTCGCCCACAACCATATTGCCAAGCTGGAACTTACCGAATTCAATGCCGCGCGGCGCATCTGCCGGACGCGGGGTGAACATCTGCCATTCGCCATTAAAGTCTTCATCGATAAACGGGCTGGCGGCGCGAAAATCGACCACTTCCGTCCCGTGCTTCGGCGCGCCGAAACGCACGCGAATATTCACTTCATTGGCTGAAATCGCCCGATCTTCATACTCAACCAACGCAGCAACGCGCGGTGCTGTGGCTACTAACTTTTTCATTTAAAACTCCTTGTTAAGAAACTGGCCGCTTTAGCCCTTCACGCCACCGGCGGTCAAACCACTCTTAATAAAACGTTCTGAAAGCGCATACATAATCACCACCGGCAATGCGGTCACCAGCGAGGCAGCCATCATCCGTCCCCAGATGTAATCAGGCGTACTGAACAGCGCGTTCAGGCCCACCGGTAAGGTGAAGTTGCTGGCGCTGGAGAGGAAAATCGATGCAAACAGATAGTCGTTCCACGCCACCATAAAGCAGTAGACGAACACGGATATCAGCCCGGACATCGCCAACGGCACGGTGATGCGGAAGATGATTTGCAGACGGTTGAGGCCATCCATCATCGCCGCTTCTTCAATCTCGTCAGGGATGGTGTCGAAGTAGCTTTTCAGCATAAACACGGCTGTGGGCAGGGTTTGCGTCACCATGGTGATGATGAGTGCCATCTCGGTGTCGTAAATACCAAGCGCGGTGATGATTTTGAACAGCGGCACCACCAGCAAAATGCCGGAAAACATATACACCGTGTAAAAGCTGGCGTTGATGGTCATCCGCCCTTTAAAACGCAGGCGGGAAAGCGCGTAAGCTCCGAGAATGCCGAGAAATACCGCCACCACCGACGAAGCCACCGACACCACCATGCTGTTACGGAAGTAGTCGACAAAGGGGAAAATCACCGGATTAAAAATGTCGACGTAATGCTCCAGCGTCCACTGCTGCGGCAGCAGCGTAGGATGCAGCGAGATCGCCTCTTTCGCGCTCTTGAACGACGTCATCAGCATCACAAAAAACGGAAACAGCGTGATGATGAGAAACAGCGCCAGCCCGCAGTAAAAACCGATACGACTGAGTGTGCGTTTATTTGTTGCCATTGAGGTTCACCCGTTTCCTGGTCAGCAGAATGACAGCGAAAATAATGATGAAGAGCACCACCGAGATCGCCGCCGCTTTGCCTAAGTCATTAAAGGCAAAGGCGGTTTTGTAGAGATAAACGCCGAGAATATCGACCTTAGTGGTCAGCAGATAAACATCCGCGAACATGTAGAACATCCAGATGGTGCGCAAGGTCACCACCGTCGCCAGGACCGGCATAATTGCGGGCAGCGTGACAATACGAAACCGTTGCCAGGCATTGGCGCCATCCATCTCTGCCGCTTCGTACAGCGATTTATCGATGGTCTGCAAAATTGCCAGAAACGAGATAAAGGCATACGGGAAGTAGCGCCAGATGGCGAACAGCACCACCAGCACAAAGCTACTGCCCGGATTATCGAACCACAGCGGCGCCTGCTCATAGAGATGCAAAAGATCGACGCCGAGGTAGTTCACAATGCCGTAGCCGTTGTTGAACATGTATTTCCAGGCGAACACCAGCGAAATGGACGGCGTGACGTAGGAGAGGATCACCAGCGAACGCGCGGTTTTACGCAGGCGGAACTCGCGGTTGAAAAACATCGCCACCGCCAGCCCGAGCACCGTGCTACCTGCCACCACCAGCGCGGTATACCAGACCGTCATCCACAGCGAATGCCAAAAGCCGGGATCGGAGAGAATACGCACATAGTTGCTCACGCCAACAAACGTTGCCTCGATGTTGGGATTAAGCGGCAGACGTAAAAAACTGATTTCGATATTCGACACCATCGGCCAGGCCACCAGACCGCCCAGCAGCAATAAGCTGGGCGCGAGAAGCAGCAGCGCAAAGGGCATATCGGAACGACCTGAAAAAAGCCTGTTCATTGCAGATTCCTGTCCTGGGTTTAGTGCTGTTCGACCAGCTCATCCAGCTTTTTCTGGCTCGTTTGCAGCGTGGTAGCGAGATCGGCTTTGCCCACGGTGACGTTATGCACCATTGAACTGACCACGCCAGACCCCGTCACATCGCCCATGCGGGTAAAGTTTTTATCCCCTACTGCGCCAAAGACCTGAATATTCGGCAGTTCGCTGATTAATTGATTCGGCAATTCTCCCAGCGCCTTGATAACGTCGTTGTCTTTCCACGTGGCGGTAGTCACAACCGCTTTGTTCACCGGTAGCGCCGCACCTGGCGACATCATTACCCAGTCGGCAATGTTGTCCGCCTGCTCCATAAAGGTGACGAATTTTTCTGCTGCTTCCGTCTCTTCGGTCTTTTGCCCGGCGGTAATGGTCAGCGAGGTCAACATGCCGTAGACCGCAGAGTTTTTCTCGATTGGTACAACGAAACCAACATTTTTCGGGTCGCCTTCTTTAATTACAGCCGGAAGGATATAGGTGGAGTAAATCGCCATCGGCGCAGTGCCGTTCATAAAGGCATCTTTCACTTCCATAATGTCGTTGGACCCCGGCATGGTGTTGGCGGCGAGATCGCGGTAATAGGTCAGTGACTGCATCATCTGTGGCGTATCAAGGGTAATTTTGCCTTCGGCATTAAAAACGTTGGCCTGATTGGATAACGCAAACTGGGAGAAAGATTGTTCTGTCAGCACGCTTTCTGCTGTAGGTAGTGCAATGCCATATTTTTTATTCGCCGGGTCATTCAGTTTCTGTGCGACGTCCAGCAACTGTTGCCAGTTTTTCGGCTCCTCCAGCCCCGCCTTAGCCAGCACATCCTTGCGATACCAGATACCGCCTATCCATGCGCTGACTGGAACACCAGTCCAGGCGCTGCCATCTTCGGTGCGCACAATCCGCAGAACACCGTCATAGAACGCGCCTTCACCGACATTACTGATGACCGTAGCAACCGCTTTGCGATCGATAAGTTGTTCTTTATCCATGACTTTGGCGTAGTCATGGCTGGTTTCGATCACTTCCGGCAGCGAGCCGCTACGTGAAAGGGTAATCACTTTGGTGTTATAGGCATCTTCTTCCACCGGCACCTGTTTAACTGTGATGCCTGGGTTTTCTTTTTCAAAACGGGCAATCAATTTACTGATAACGGCCTGGCGCTCCTGCTCCACCGAAGAATGCATAAATTCGATGGAGACATGATTTTTATTTTCTTCTTTACAACCTGAAATCAGGGCGCAGGAAACCAGTGCTGATAACAGCACGATTTTTGATTTAATCATGAGATATTCCTTTTTATTTAATCCACATAACCTGCCAGGGACGCAGCGTTATTTTATTACCCAAAATATCGACTTCACTAATCAGATCCCGACCGTGCAGGTTAATAACATTTATATGCTGAATGTTTTCACTGACATTAAATAATCCCGTCAGACAATCGCCATCTGCATTGCTTCTTTGAATTCGCATTACAAATGAATTAACCGTATCGATGGAAAAATTATTATCCGGATGAAACTCTTTATTGCTGCGACGAAGCGTAATTAAATGCGATAACTCATGATATACTGAGTGCCTTAATGTCGCATTATTGTTCAGTTCTGCCGCAATCTCTTCACTGGTGTATTTTTTACGATTAATCGCACGGTTATACCCCAGTTTTTCGACACCTGCATAATCATTACGTGAACCCAGAATACTTTGAATATATATCGCTGGTACGCCGGGGAAACTTAATAAAATCGCATGAGCAAGAATAAACCTGGCGCACCGTTCTTCGTCGCTACACTCGCGGCGGCTTAACGCATCCATATAGGTGACATTCATTTCATAGGGGCTGCGTGTACCGTCGGGATTGTTTTTCCAGTTTACTAACGCACCTTCCTGCTGTAAGGCTTCTACCAGTTGCACTATTTCGCTCTCTGGCAACAAGCCACGCAGTGGATTAAGCCCGATACCATCGTGTGACGCAAGGAAGTTAAACCAGGTGGTGTTACTGGAAGGCAACGTCAAGTTTTGCGCCCACGCACATAGCGCTTCAACATTCTGTTTTTGCACCGCATGCAGCACCAGCGGCGGCAGCGAGAACTGATACACCATATGCGCTTCGTCATCGCCGTTGCCAAAGTAAGCAATGTTGTCTTTGTGCGGAACATTTGTCTCGGTAATGATCACTGTACCCGGCGCGACGTCATCAATAATTGCCCGTAACAGTTTGATTATCAGATGCGTTTTTTCCAGATGGATGCAGCTTGTTCCCGGCTCTTTCCACATAAAGCCAACGGCATCCAGTCGAACATACTCGGCACCCTTTTCAAGGTAACAAAGCAAAACATCCACCATCGCCAGCAACACGTCGGGGCTACGGTAATTGAGGTCAATTTGATCGTCGCTAAAGGTGGTCCATAAATGGCGCGTTGAATTATCGCTCATCTGAAATGGCGTTAATAACGGTAACGCACGTGGGCGAGTCACTGCACTGAGATCGGTTTGCGGGTCAACGGCAATAAAGAAATCTTCAAAACCCGGTTGCTGTTGTAAATAGTTTTTAAACCATTCACTTTTTGCCGACATATGGTTACAGACAAAATCAAACATTAAATGGCTGCATTCGCCGAGCTGCTGAATATCCTGCCACTCCCCTGCTTCACTGGCGACCTGATGATAATCAATCACCGAAAATCCATCATCAGATGACCATGGATAAAATGGTAATAAATGAACATGAGAAAAAATGCCTTGTAGCCATTCATGGTAAAACTGATTAAATGTTGGCAGTGGTTTTAAACCATTACTGTGAAATTGATCAGCATAGGTAATTAACACAACATCACTTTCATCCCAGTGTTTTTTACATCGCTGTGTAATTAATCGTTGCGCACTATCAAGACGTGTTACAAGTTTCTGTAAATGAGTTGCGGTAAATGTTCCACCGTAAATTTCGCCCAGGTAATCCGTAATTTTCTGCTTCATGTCGCCTTTCCGTGGTAGCGGTCCCATGAAACAAAAGACTACTCCGCAGAAAATAAACTGTCAATTGAGCACATGGGCTTTAATCACGCATGAAATCAATTTTTCTCAAGGAAAAAGCGTATTTGTGAGCTGACGCAAATAATCTATGGGGATGTAAATAAGGTGTGACAGAAAAAGAAAACGGCGCCTAAGCGCCGCCTGTTGTGAATTCTTTTAACCTTTGACCTTCGGCATTTCGATGTCTTTCAGGCCACCGACGTTCTCAACGTGGGTATATCCCATCTCGTTGAGGATCTCTTTTGCTTGCCCTGACTGACGTCCGGCGTTGCAATATACTTTCACGGTGTCGTTTTTATCCGGAACTGCGGTAGCTATGCGCTCTTTCACTTCCTTCAGAGGAATATTGATGGCTCCCTGGACGTGCTCTTGCTGATACTGTTCTGGAACACGAACATCTATCCAGTGTTCAGCGGCAAACACGGGCAGTGAAAACACCAGTGTCAGAGCAAGTAACCCTTTTTTAAACATGTGAGCGTCCTTCTATGGATGAAAATTGCCATCCATTATACGCCTGAGATTTAACAATTTTTGCGAAACTCCCCTCACCTTTTGTAACGCTGTGCCAGTTTATTGGCGGCCCGACTTAATAGCGGTTCCAGCGCCACAGCCAGCAACATTTTCAGCGGTCGGCGAGCAACAGATTTTATCGCCCAGCCAGCCACGCCCGCCGGGCCATAGCGCAGTGCGGTAAGAAGTACCAGCTTGCCTGCTAATTTGAAACCAGGCTTCATCTTTTGCCCGGCATGTTGCCAGCGAGTATTCATAACTTTCCTCACAGTTGACGGAAACGACTACGTAGCGTGAAGGTGTCGGAAGTGACATAACGTTCCATCTCGCGTAAACGCGTTTCACTGGCCGCCAGTTCACGATCGACTTCATCCAACAATTCGCTGCTGGAAGGCAGATGTTCACCAAATGCCATGTTGTCAGGCATTGGATCAAGCGCAAATGACAAAATGATGTAAGCAACCAGGGTAAACAGCGCCAGACCGAAGAAAATCGACAGCACCACCAGGATACGGACCAGTTTTACCGGTACATCAAAATAGTTAGCAATCCCGGCACAGACCCCGCGCACCATGCCCTGTTGTGGAATGCGCCATAATTTTTTATTGAGATTAATACCCGCCATTAGCGATCCCTCCAGTTCGGATGTTCAGCATCAAGAATGGATTCCAGCGCCTGAATACGCTCGCGCATCCGTTTTGCTTCATCAGCCAGTTGCGCTAATCGCTGTTGTTCGCTTTGTGAAAGCTCTCCACGACTGGAACGGTTGCTGTAATGCAGCCATAACCAAATCGGTAAAACAAACAGCACAAAGATGGTTAACGGAATAGCCAGAAATAGCGCGCTCATAAGTACTCCTTAAGGGATGAGCGGCGGCGCGTTCGGACGCCGCCTGGGTGTTATTATTGATTGTCTTGCTTCATTTTGGCTTTTAATTGTGCCAGTTGCTCGCTGATTGCATCATCGGCTTTCAGCTCGGCAAACTGATCGTCCAGCGATTTTTGTTTGCCGAAACTGTGGCTTTCCGCTTCTGCTTCCATCTGATCGATACGGCGCTCAAAAGATTCGAAACGGGCCATCGCTTCATCCAGTTTGCCACTGTCCAACTGGCGACGCACATCGCGTGACGAGTTTGCAGCCTGATGACGCAACATCAATGCCTGCTGGCGAGCACGAGTTTCGCTCAATTTGTTTTCCAGCTCACCAATCTCTTTCTTCATACGCACCAGCGTATCGTCCACCAGCGTCACTTCATGTTCCAGGGACTTAATCAGATCGGTCAGCTTCTGTTTTTCAATTAACGCGGCACGCGCCAGATCTTCTCTCTCTTTCAGCAGTGCCAGTTCGGCTTTTTCCTGCCACTCAACTTCACGCGCCGACGCTTGTTCAATACGGCGAGTCAGCTGTTTCTTTTCAGCCAGCGCACGTGCCGAAGTGGAACGCACTTCAACCAGCGTGTCTTCCATTTCCTGGATCATCAGACGCACCAGTTTCTGCGGATCTTCCGCTTTCTCTAACAGAGCGTTGATGTTGGCATTCACGATGTCGGCAAAGCGAGAAAAAATACCCATAATGTTGTCCTCTTGATTTCTTCGTTCAGGATTGTCCTGCTGAACTGTTAATACAATTTGCGTGCCAATTTTTTATCTTTTTGATTTATAAAGATCTGATTGAAGATTCAACAGCAACATGCCAGGATGAATTAGCGAATTACACTAACAAGTGGCGAATTTCATCATGGCAGAATACAAAGATAACTTACTCGGTGAAGCGAATAGTTTTCTCGAAGTGCTGGAGCAGGTGTCGCATCTCGCACCGCTGGACAAACCAGTGCTTATCATTGGCGAGCGCGGCACGGGTAAAGAACTGATTGCCAGCCGTTTGCATTATCTCTCCTCCCGTTGGCAGGGGCCGTTTATTTCCCTTAACTGCGCGGCGTTAAATGAAAATCTGCTGGATTCTGAATTGTTCGGTCACGAAGCGGGCGCGTTTACTGGCGCGCAAAAACGTCATCCCGGACGATTTGAACGTGCCGATGGCGGTACGCTGTTTCTTGATGAACTCGCTACGGCACCGATGATGGTGCAGGAAAAGTTATTGCGCGTGATTGAGTATGGCGAACTGGAGCGCGTCGGCGGCAGCCAGCCATTGCAGGTCAATGTGCGGCTGGTATGTGCGACAAATGCCGATCTTCCGGCGATGGTCAATGAAGGTACATTTCGCGCGGACCTGCTGGACCGCCTGGCTTTCGATGTAGTGCAACTGCCGCCACTGCGCGAACGCGAAAGCGACATTATGTTGATGGCAGAACACTTTGCCATCCAGATGTGTCAGGAAATCAAATTGCCTCTGTTCCCGGGCTTTACGGAGCGCGCCAGAGAAACGTTGCTGAACTATCGCTGGCCGGGAAATATTCGCGAATTGAAAAACGTGGTGGAACGTTCAGTGTATCGCCATGGCACCAGCGATTATCCGCTTGATGAGATCATTATTGATCCCTTTAAACGGCGCCCGCCTGAAGAAGCCATCGCCGTTTCAGAAACCACCTCGCTTCCGACGCTGCCGCTGGATTTACGCGAGTTTCAGATGCAACAGGAAAAAGAGTTGCTGCAACTCAGTTTGCAACAGGGAAAATATAACCAGAAACGCGCTGCTGAATTGCTGGGGTTAACCTATCATCAGTTCCGCGCGTTGTTGAAAAAGCACCAGATTTAGCATTTGGGCAATGCAACTTGCCGGATGCGGCGTGAACGCCTTGTCCGGCCTACAAAATCAATACGTCGTTTGTAGGCCTGATAAGCGCAGCGCATCAGGCATTATTGCGTTGGCATTAATCTCTCAGCGCATCCTGCAAAATTTTCATTCCTGCATCGAACTGCGCATCCGGGATGGTCAACGGATACAGGAAACGAATCACGTTGCCGTACGCGCCGCAGGTCAGCAGTAACAATCCCTGCGCCAGCGCGCGTTGCTGGATTTTCTGCGCAATGGCGGCTGACGGCTCGCCCGTTTGCGGGTCGTTAAACTCTGCCGCAATCATCGACCCCAGACCGCGTACCGCAGCAATAGCCGGAACGCTTTCTTTGGCATCAATCAGCGTTTGCGTCAGGCGCTGGCCCAGTTGATTCGCGCGTTCGCAAAGTGATTCTTTGTCGATAATGTTGAGCACCGCATGCGCGGCAGCGACCGCCAGCGGGTTCCCGGCGTAGGTGCCGCCAAGCCCGCCCGGCGCGGGCGCGTCCATAATATTCGCGTTACCCACCACGCCCGAAAGCGGCATCCCGCCCGCGAGGCTTTTCGCCATGGTCATTAAATCCGGCTTATCGGCGTAGTGATCCATGGCAAACAGCTTACCGGTACGCGCAAAACCGCTTTGCACTTCATCGGCAATCATCACAATGCCATGCTCATCGCACAAGCGGCGAATGGCAGAAACCAGCTCTTTTGGCGCCACGTTAAAACCGCCCTCGCCCTGTACCGGTTCGAAAATAATGGCTGCGACCTGCTTCGCTTCAATGTCCGATTTAAACAAGCGTTCGATGGCATCGAGGGAATCTTGCATCGACACGCCATGCAAGTCTGATGGATACGGCACGTGATACACCGAACCGGGGAACGGGCCGAAGCCGATTTTGTACGGCGCGACCTTTCCAGTTAACGCCATAGTCATGTACGTGCGACCGTGGAAGCCGCCGCTAAACGCAATCACGCCGGGGCGTCCGGTATGGGCGCGGGCGATTTTCACCGCGTTCTCAACCGCCTCCGCACCGGTAGTGAAGAACGCGGTTTTAGCCTGCCCGCTAACCGGGGCAAGGGCGTTGATTTTCTCCGCCAGGGTGACGTAGCTTTCATACGGTACAATCTGATATGCCGTGTGGGTAAACTGTTGCAGTTGCTGCTCCACCGCCGCGACCAGTTCAGGATGGCGATGCCCGGTATTCAGCACAGCAATGCCTGCGGCGAAATCGATGTATTCGTTGCCTTCAACATCCTTCAGCGTGGCGTTTTCTGCCGACTGGGCGAAGAAGTTACACATCACACCAACCCCGCGTGGGGTGGCAGAAAGACGACGCTGATGGAATTCATTGTTGCTCATGTTTCACACCTTTTGACTCTTCACTGTTAATCGGAAATTAAACGCCCAGACGATCGCGCAGGCTGTAATAAGCCGCGCCCATCGCGGTAAACGGCACGCGAAGCGTGCGCCCGCCGGGGAACGGATAATGCGGCAGATTGGCGAAGGCGTCGAAACGCTCGGCGTCGCCGCGCAGCAGTTCAGCAATCAGACGCCCGGCGAGATGGGTACAGGTGACGCCGTGGCCGCTGTAGCCCTGCATGTAATAGATGTTGGTATCAAGGCGACCAAACTGAGGCATACGCGAAAGCGTTAGCAGGAAGTTGCCCGTCCAGCGATAGTCGATTTTGACGCCCTTCAGCTGCGGGAAGGTTTTCAGCAGTTTTGGCACCACAAGGCGCTCAACGTCATCCGGGTCACGTGCGCCATACACCACGCCACCGCCGTACAGCAGGCGGTTGTCAGCTGTCAGACGGTAGTAATCAAGCAGATAGTTACAGTCTTCAACACAGTAGTTTTTCGGGATCAGCGAACGGGCTAACTCATCGGAAAGCCGCTCGGTGGTGATCACCTGCGTGCCGCACGGCATACTGCGTTTCGCCAGTTCCGGCTCCACTTTATCGCCCAGGTACGCATTTCCGGCGACAATCACATACTTCGCCGTCACCTGACCTTTGGCTGTGCGCACAACGGCTGGCGTGGTGTGCTGGATCTGCGTCACCGCAGAAAGTTCATACACGCGCCCGCCATTCAGGCGGATGGCGTCCGCTTCGCCAATGGCGAGGTTCAGCGGGTGAATATGCCCGCCGCTGTGATCCAGCAGCGCGCCACTGTAGCGATCGCTCGCCACTTCGCGGCGAATGGCGTTGGCGTCCAGCATCTCAAGCTGTTTATTGCCGTAGCGCTCCCAGTTCTCTTTCTGCTCTTCGAGCGTGGCGAGCTGTTTATCATTCATCGCCACAAACAGGCCACCGGGACGGTAGTCGCAGTCAATTTGATAGCGTTTGATGCGCTCGCGGATGATCTCTCCGCCTTCGAACATCATGCTGCCGAGCATACGGGCGGTGTCCATGCCGTAGCTTTTTTCGATAACGTCGATGTCGCGGCTATAAGAGTTCACAAGCTGCCCGCCGTTGCGCCCGCTGGCGCCGAAGCCGATGCGTGAGGCTTCGAGAACCACCACATCAAAGCCCGCTTCCGCCAGATGCAGCGCGGAGGAAAGCCCGGTATAGCCGCCGCCAACCACGCAAACATCACAGGTGATTGACTCATTCAGCGTGTCGAAAGGGGCATATTTATTCGCACTGGCGGCGTAATAACTGCTGGTATGTTCGGTCATTTCAGGCCTCCAGGCTTATCCAGATAGTTTTCAGTTCGGTGAATTTTTCAAGAGCATGCAGGGATTTGTCGCGACCGTTGCCGCTCTGCTTATAGCCGCCAAACGGCACGGTCATATCGCCGTCGTTGTAGTTATTGACGAAGACGGAACCGGCTTTCAGGCGGCGGCTCATACGGTGCGCACGGGAGAGATCGCGCGTCCACACCGCCGCGCCCAGGCCGTACTGGCTGTCGTTGGCAAGCAGTAGCGCCTGGTCTTCTGATGTGAAACGGGTGACTACCAGTACCGGGCCGAAAATCTCTTCGCGGCTTAACGAGGCGTTCGGGTCCACATCCACAAAGATGGTCGGGCCGATGGCCGCAGCCAGTTCGGCATTACGACCATCCAGAAGCAGTTGCCCTTTACCTTCGCCTTCACGAATAAAGCTATGGACCGAGTCGGCGTGAGCGCAGTCGATTAAGGTGCCCATGGTGGTTGCGGGATCAAGCGGATGGCCCGGCTGCCAGTTTTGTGCCTGCTGTTTTAACAGGGCTAAGAATTCATCGGCGATACTCTCTTCCAGCAACAAACGCGTTCCGGCGATGCACACCTGGCCCTGGTTGTAGAAGATGCCTGCGGCGGTCGCACTCGCCGCTTTTTGCAGATCCGGGCAGTCGGCGAAAACGATGTTGGCGCTTTTGCCGCCCGCTTCCAGCCAGACGCGTTTCATGTTGCTGTCGCCAGCATCTTTCAGCAGTTGTTTGCCGGTACGCGTGGACCCCGTAAAGGCGATGGCATCGATATCATCATGGCGCGAAAGCGCCTGCCCCGCCTCATGACCAAAACCAGTCACCACGTTCAGTACGCCATCCGGCAGACCCGCTTCTTTCGCCAGCCCGGCGAGACGAATCGCACTGAGCGGTGATTTTTCAGACGGTTTCAGGATAACGCTGTTACCCGCCGCCAGCGCCGGGCCAAGTTTCCAGCAGGTCAGCAACAGCGGGAAGTTCCACGGCACAATGGCAGCAATCACGCCGACCGGTTCGCGCACGATCATCGCCAGTTCATGGCGACTGGTGGCGGCGACTTCACCGTACACTTTGTCGATGGCTTCGGCGTACCAGCGAATGGCGCGCGCCGCGCCGGGAATATCATCACGCAGGCTGTGGCGAATCGGTTTGCCTGTGTCGAGCGTTTCCAGCAGCGCCAGTTCTTCTGCGTGGGCTTCCATTAAATCAGCCAGTTTATTCAGTACCGCTTTGCGTTTTGCCGGAGCGGCCTGCGACCAGTCGCCGCGTTCAAATACGCCGCGCGCCGCACTCACCGCACGGTCAATATCGGCACTCTTGCCGCGCGCAATATTCGCCAGCGGCGCCTGCGTGACCGGATCACATGTTTCAAAGGTTTCATTTTCCGCCGCAGCGGAATATTCACCGTTAATAAATAAGCGGGTTTCAATGGCGAGACTTAACGCTTTATCCTGCCAGTAAGCCAGATGATGAAAATTCATTATGACTCCTGTTTCACGTCTATCAGATATATGCAGTTTGTGAACGTCAGGGCGCAGAGATCCCCGGGCGATGAGCCCGTTTATTTCCGGCGACATTCTCTGTTGATTGCCGGGCGCATTGCGCGTACCCGGCTTACAGAACAAAAAGATTAAAACGTGGTGGGCGTATGGGCGCTGATTATTCGGCAAATGCCTGCCGAGGTATTACTGAAACTGTGCGGGATGCCGGTATTAATGGCATAACTTTGCCCCGCGACGAGGTGATAATCCTGGCCATTAATGGTCAGAACAATTTCACCTTCCAGTACAGTGCCTATTTCCTCACCCTGATGCTTAATTCTTTCCCCGGTGGTTGTGCCCGGCTGGTACGTTTCAAAGATCATCGCCAGCGTGCGATTCGGGTTACCGTTATGCACCAACTTCATCGACACACCCTGACTACCCATTTCAATTAACTCGTCCTGATTAATGACGACCTGCGGTTCATCAGGTTTTTCCGGCTCGGAAAAGAATTCCGAGAGTGACAGACCATACACCTTCAGCAGCTTTTGCAGCGTACTAATGGCAGGGCTGACTTTATCCTGCTCTATCGTACTGATAGCACTGTGAGTCAGCCCGGAGAGTTCGGCGGCACGACGTTGTGAAAGCCCCTGCTGCTGGCGGATTTCCGACAAGCGTTTTCCTGGCGCCAGTCCCTCATCACTCATATTTGCATTTCCTTAACTGTAGTGGTCAGAGTCGCTGTTTTTCAGCGATATGGTTCTGACAAGCGGTGATAAAGCCCTCGAACAATATACGCGAAAGCGCGTACTCGCTACTGTTCCATTCCGGGTGCCACTGTACGCCCAGCGCGAAAGGATGATTGATGACGCTCACCGCCTCAACCAGTCCATCCGGCGAGCGAGCTTCAACACGCAACTGCGGGCTAACGACCTTTGCCCCTTGTCCATGCAGAGAGTTTACCCAAAAGTTGCTACATTCAGGTAACAGTGCAGACAGTAATCCCCCCTCTTCAACCTGCACTTCGTGCGACGGCGCATATTGCTGCTCCACTGGCAGTTCGGGATCTTCACGATGTTCCAGCAATTCAGGCTGTTCGCACAGCTTGCGATGCAGTGAACCACCGGTTGCCACCACCAGTTCCTGTAACCCCCGGCAGATGGCGAAAATGGGGATGCGCCTTTCGAGTGCGGCATTAATTAACGCCATGCTCAGAAGATCACGCCCGGGATCGGCGTCAGGCTCATCGCCGTTTTCACCATATAGGTGCGGCTGCACATTGCTGGGACTACCAGGAAGATAAATGCCATCGAGTTTCGGCAGAAGTTCTTCAAGTAATGACGGTTCCGCCAGCGCATGTGGCAGCGCAATCGGCAACCCGCCCGCGTGGATGATGGCATTCAGGTACTTTTCTTGCAGAGTCTGGGTCGTATGACCCTTAAGCCTGTTCCTGCACATTACGACACCGATAACCGGATTGTTCATTATATTTTCCATGCTCAATCTCACAAAGTGGACTAAATTATCGCCATTACTGCGGTTTAAATGACCTTTTTGTTCAATATTTTTTCAATCTAGCAGTGAGTTTTCTTTTTTGCAAACTCAATTTAACATTTGACAAACATTTAGTTTGCATACAGATTCGAAGAGTGGTCATTATATTTTACGCTTTGATAACGAGCGGAAAACAAAACCAAAGGCGAAGAATCATGGAAACCAATATCGTTGAAGTAGAGAACTTTGTTCAGCAGTCAGAAGAGAGGCGGGGTAGCGCCTTTACGCAGGAAGTAAAACGCTACCTGGAGCGCTACCCGAATACGCAATATGTTGATGTTTTACTTACCGATTTGAATGGTTGTTTCCGTGGGAAACGCATTCCAGTTTCAAGTCTCAAGAAGCTGGAAAAAGGGTGTTACTTCCCGGCCTCGGTATTTGCAATGGATATTCTGGGCAATGTAGTAGAAGAGGCGGGCCTGGGTCAGGAAATGGGTGAACCGGATCGTACCTGTGTCCCTATTCTTGGTTCCTTAACCCCTTCTGCCGCCGATCCAGAGTTTATCGGTCAGATGCTCCTGACCATGGTCGATGAAGATGGCGCTCCCTTTGACGTTGAGCCGCGGAACGTACTTAACCGCCTGTGGCAGCAGCTACGCCAGCGCGGATTGTTCCCGGTTGTAGCGGTAGAGCTGGAGTTCTATTTACTGGATCGCCAGCGCGACTCTGAAGGGTATCTGCAACCGCCCTGCGCGCCCGGCACCGATGACCGCAGCACCCAAAGCCAGGTTTACTCGGTTGATAACCTCAACCACTTCGCCGACGTGCTCAATGATATTGATGAACTGGCACAGTTACAGCTGATTCCCGCTGACGGCGCGGTCGCTGAGGCCTCGCCGGGCCAGTTCGAAATCAACCTTTACCATACCGATAACGTGCTGGATGCCTGCGATGATGCATTAGCCCTTAAACGCCTGGTGCGTCTGATGGCAGAAAAGCATAAGATGCACGCCACTTTTATGGCGAAGCCGTATGAAGAGCACGCGGGTAGCGGGATGCACATCCATATCAGCATGCAAAATAACCGTGGTGAGAACGTTCTTTCTGACGCTGACGGCGAAGATTCGCCGCTGCTGAAAAAGATGCTCGCCGGGATGATTGACCTGATGCCGTCGTCGATGGCGTTGCTGGCACCGAACGTGAACTCGTATCGCCGTTTCCAGCCGGGGATGTATGTGCCGACGCAGGCGTCGTGGGGCCATAACAACCGCACCGTCGCCCTGCGTATTCCGTGCGGCGATCGTCATAATCACCGCGTGGAATACCGCGTGGCGGGTGCCGATGCCAACCCGTATCTGGTGATGGCGGCGATTTTTGCCGGTATTTTGCATGGCCTCGATAACGAATTGCCGTTGCAGGAAGAAGTCGAAGGCAATGGGCTTGAGCAGGAAGGTTTACCCTTCCCGATTCGTCAGAGCGATGCCCTGGGTGAGTTTATCGAGAACGATCATCTGCGCCACTATTTAGGCGAGCGCTTTTGCCATGTGTATCACGCCTGTAAAAATGATGAGCTGTTGCAGTTTGAGCGCCTCATCACAGAAACAGAAATTGAGTGGATGTTGAAAAACGCATAGTACCCCTTGCGGGGTTGTTTCATCGGCCTGAGCGGAGCCAGGCCTGACATTTGCTGGTAATCCAGACATTTCCCGGATGTCGCGTTATGGAACGCAGGCGGCAACGGGCTTCCGTTAACGATTAAGACTGTGACGAGGAAATGAGATGATGCCGATGATTAAATCCCCGCAGGGCGAGGGAGGCTGCGTATGCGCCCTCCCTGCGACTGACTGGACTCCGCCCCCTTTGCTTCCCTTGCTAAACAGGTTTGATTTCAGGTCGACACGACCGCAAACCTTATTACGCAGGGGAGGCAGCAATTATGGCTATTAATTCACCGCTGAATATCGCCGCACAACCTGGCAAAACCAAACTGCGTAAGTCGCTGAAGCTGTGGCAGGTGGTGATGATGGGGCTTGCCTATCTTACGCCAATGACCGTGTTCGATACCTTTGGCATTGTCTCCGGCATCAGCGACGGCCACGTTCCAGCGTCCTATTTACTGGCACTGGCGGGCGTGCTGTTTACCGCTATCAGCTACGGCAAACTGGTTCGCCAGTTTCCGGAAGCCGGTTCAGCCTATACCTACGCGCAAAAGTCGATTAACCCGCACGTTGGCTTTATGGTCGGCTGGTCATCGCTGCTGGATTATCTCTTTTTGCCGATGATCAACGTACTGTTGGCGAAAATCTATCTCTCCGCCCTCTTCCCGGAAGTGCCGCCGTGGGTGTGGGTAGTGACGTTCGTCGGCATTTTAACCGCCGCGAATCTGAAGAGCGTCAACCTGGTCGCCAACTTCAATACCCTGTTTGTGCTGGTGCAAATCTCCATTATGGTGGTGTTTATCTTCCTGGTGGTTCAGGGCCTGCATAAAGGAGAAGGTGTTGGCACCGTCTGGTCGTTACAGCCGTTTATCAGCGAGAACGCGCATCTGATCCCAATTATTACCGGGGCGACGATCGTCTGCTTCTCGTTCCTCGGCTTTGATGCGGTGACCACGCTTTCGGAAGAGACGCCCAATGCCGCACGCGTCATCCCGAAAGCCATCTTCCTGACGGCGGTGTACGGCGGCGTTATCTTTATCGCTGCGTCATTCTTTATGCAACTGTTCTTTCCTGATATCAGCCGCTTTAAAGACCCGGATGCCGCGCTGCCGGAGATTGCGCTGTACGTCGGCGGCAAGCTGTTCCAGTCGATTTTCCTCTGCACCACGTTTGTGAACACATTAGCGTCTGGCCTGGCTTCACATGCCAGCGTCTCGCGTCTGCTGTATGTCATGGGGCGTGACAATGTGTTCCCGGAACGCGTGTTTGGCTATGTCCATCCGAAATGGCGCACGCCTGCGTTGAACGTCATTATGGTCGGGATTGTGGCATTGTCGGCGCTGTTCTTCGATTTAGTCACCGCCACGGCGCTGATTAACTTCGGTGCACTGGTGGCGTTTACCTTCGTTAATCTGTCAGTGTTTAATCACTTCTGGCGTCGCAAAGGAATGAATAAAAGCTGGAAGGAACACTTCCACTATTTGCTGATGCCGCTGGTTGGCGCGCTGACGGTGGGCGTGCTGTGGGTTAACCTCGAAGCTACCTCGCTGACGTTAGGCCTGGTGTGGGCCTCGCTGGGCGGGGCGTATCTGTGGTATCTGGTACGACGTTATCGCAAAGTGCCGCTGTACGAGGGTGACAGAATGCCGGTTAGCGAGACGTAATTGTTGGATGCTCGGCGCATTACCCTCAGGCAGGGTAATGCGCCGCCCTATTATCTATAAAAAGATGTATGACCCGGATCTCGAGTGCTATCATCCGCCCCTATGCGTAGCGCATTAACCCCAGGGGCAAACAATGAACCATGATATCCCACTGAAATATTTTGATATTGCCGATGAGTACGCGACCGAATGCGCCAAACCTGTCGCAGAAGATGAACGCACGCCACTGGCCCACTACTTCCAGTTACTGCTCACCCGTTTGATGAACAATGAAGAGATCAGCGAAGAAGCCCAGCATGATATGGCCGCTGAAGCAGGAATTAACCCCGTACGCATTGATGAAATCGCAGAGTTTTTGAATCAATGGGGTAATGAGTAACCATTTAATTACGGACGCTCGGTCAGTATTGTTGGCCGGAGAAGGCTTTCTCGCCGCATCCGGTTAAAAACGTGCCGCACTTTGTCAGCAATCTCAAGCCAGCGGTAACGAGTTTATCAGGTTCGCGCCGCCCTGCTCCTCGCTAAGTTGTTCTGTGAGTTATAGTTATAGAGAAATCACGGGTACGAATGTTGAACAGATGGCGACACATCCAGTGCGACGACCAACCACCTGGCCCTCATTATTACCCCTGAAAACAAACGGTAATGGCAAATGTCATTAAATATTAGTAAGATAGCCTCTTTACATAAAATCCCTTAATATTATGCGCCAGGTATTATCGTCTCTTTTGGTGATTGCTGGACTTGTAAGTGGTCAGGCAAAAGCCGCGCCTGAACCCACCCCGCATGCTGATATCCGCGACAGCGGTTTTGTCTATTGCGTCAGCGGGCAAGTCAACACCTTTAACCCATCCAAAGCGAGCAGTGGGTTAATTGTCGATACCCTTGCCGCCCAGTTTTATGATCGACTGCTGGATGTCGATCCCTATACCTATCGCCTGATGCCGGAACTTGCCGAAAGCTGGGAAGTGCTCGACAACGGCGCGACCTATCGCTTCCACCTGCGTCGCGATGTCCCGTTTCAAAAAACCGCCTGGTTTACTCCCTCTCGCAAAATGAATGCCGATGATGTGGTGTTTACCTTCCAACGGATTTTTGACCGCAACAACCCGTGGCATAACGTCAACGGTAGTAACTTCCCCTATTTCGACAGTCTGCAATTTGCCGATAACGTTAAAAGCGTCCGCAAGCTGGATAATCATACTGTTGAGTTCCGTCTCGCCCAGCCGGATGCTTCTTTTTTGTGGCACCTTGCGACCCATTATGCGTCGGTAATGTCTGCTGAATATGCGCAGAAATTAGAGAAAGAAGATCGCCAGGAGCTACTCGACCGTCAGCCGGTCGGCACCGGGCCGTATAAACTGTCGGAAAATCGCACGGGGCAATATATTCGCTTACAACGTCATGATGATTTCTGGCGTGGCAAACCTTTGATGCCACAGGTGGTGGTGGATTTAGGTTCCGGCGGTACAGGACGGTTGTCGAAACTCCTGACCGGTGAATGTGACGTCCTGGCCTGGCCTGCCGCCAGCCAGTTATCCATTTTGCGCGACGACCCGCGTTTGCGTTTAACGCTGCGTCCGGGGATGAACGTCGCCTATCTGGCGTTTAACACCGCTAAACCGCCACTAAATAATCCGGCGGTCCGCCATGCGCTGGCACTGGCAATCAATAACCAGCGCCTGATGCAATCCATCTATTATGGTACGGCTGAAACTGCGGCCTCTATTTTACCGCGCGCCTCGTGGGCTTATGACAACGAGGCTAAAATTACTGAATACAACCCAGCGAAATCGCGCGAACAACTGAAAGCCCTGGGGCTGGAAAACTTAACGCTGAAACTGTGGGTGCCAACGCGATCGCAGGCATGGAACCCCAGTCCGCTGAAAACCGCCGAACTGATTCAGGCGGATATGGCGCAGGTTGGCGTGAAAGTGGTGATTGTGCCGGTAGAAGGTCGTTTTCAGGAGGCGCGGTTGATGGATATGAGTCATGATCTGACGTTAGCCGGTTGGGCGACGGACAGTAACGACCCGGACAGTTTCTTCCGTCCGTTACTCAGCTGCGCGGCTATTCACTCGCAAACCAACCTTGCACACTGGTGTGATCCGAAATTCGACAGCGTGTTGCGTAAGGCCCTCTCCTCGCAGCAACTGGCGGCGCGTATTGAAGCCTATGATGAAGCACAAAGCATTCTGGCGCAGGAACTGCCCATTCTGCCGCTGGCCTCATCACTGCGCTTGCAAGCCTACCGTTACGATATTAAAGGTCTGGTACTGAGCCCGTTCGGTAACGCCTCCTTCGCGGGGGTGTATCGTGAGAAGCAAGAAGAGGTGAAAAAACCATGATTATCTTCACCTTACGTCGTATTTTGTTATTAATCGTCACCTTATTCCTGCTGACCTTTGTTGGCTTCAGTTTGAGCTATTTCACTCCACACGCGCCGTTACAAGGCGCGTCACTGTGGAATGCCTGGGTGTTCTGGTTTAACGGACTGATCCACTGGGATTTTGGTGTTTCCAGCATTAACGGGCAGCCTATTGCCGAACAGTTAAAAGAAGTCTTTCCGGCAACGATGGAGTTGTGCATCCTCGCCTTCGGTTTTGCGCTGATTGTCGGGATCCCGGTGGGCATGATTGCCGGAATTACTCGCCATAAGTGGCAGGATAACTTGATCAACGCCATCGCGTTGCTGGGCTTTTCCATCCCGGTTTTCTGGCTCGCGTTACTGCTGACGCTGTTTTGTTCGCTGACGTTGGGCTGGCTGCCCGTTTCAGGGCGTTTCGATCTGCTCTACGAAGTGAAACCGATTACCGGTTTTGCGCTGATTGACGCCTGGCTTTCGGACTCGCCGTGGCGGGATGAAATGATCATGAGTGCACTTCGCCATATGGTGCTGCCAGTCATTACCTTGTCGGTTGCGCCAACGACCGAAGTGATCCGACTGATGCGTATCAGCACCATCGAAGTCTATGACCAGAACTATGTAAAAGCGGCAGCGACCCGTGGTTTGTCACGCTTTACTATTTTGCGTCGCCACGTACTGCATAACGCGTTACCGCCAGTCATTCCACGTCTGGGTTTACAGTTTTCCACTATGCTGACGCTGGCGATGATCACCGAAATGGTGTTTAGCTGGCCAGGATTGGGGCGCTGGTTAATTAACGCCATCCGCCAACAAGATTATGCCGCCATTTCCGCCGGAGTAATGGTGTGCGGTTCATTGGTCATTATTATTAACGTGATATCTGATATTTTGGGTGCCATGGCTAACCCTCTGAAACATAAGGAATGGTATGCCTTACGATAGCGTATACAGCGAGAAGCGCCCGCCGGGCACGCTGCGTACTGCCTGGCGCAAATTCTATGGAGACGCCTCTGCGATGGTCGGTCTGTACGGCTGCGCGGGGCTTGCGGTGCTGTGTATTTTTGGTAGCTGGTTTGCGCCTTACGGCATCGACCAGCAATTTCTTGGTTATCAATTGTTGCCGCCGTCATGGTCACGCTATGGCGAAGTCTCTTTCTTCCTGGGGACCGACGACCTGGGACGCGACGTTTTAAGTCGTTTATTGAGTGGAGCAGCACCTACCGTGGGGGGCGCATTTGTGGTGACGCTTGCCGCGACGATCTGTGGTCTGGTACTTGGCACCTTCGCCGGTGCAACGCACGGTCTACGGTCAGCGGTGCTAAACCATATTCTGGATACTTTGTTGGCGATTCCGTCCCTGCTGTTGGCAATTATCGTAGTGGCATTTGCCGGACCGAGTTTGTCGCATGCCATGTTTGCCGTCTGGCTGGCGCTACTGCCGCGTATGGTGCGTTCGATTTACAGCATGGTGCATGACGAACTGGAAAAAGAGTACGTTATCGCCGCCCGTCTGGATGGCGCAACGACGCTGAATATTCTCTGGTTTGCTGTTTTACCTAATATCACTGCCGGACTGGTCACCGAGATCACTCGTGCACTATCAATGGCAATTCTTGACATTGCCGCGCTGGGCTTTCTTGACCTCGGCGCGCAACTGCCCTCGCCTGAATGGGGGGCGATGCTTGGTGATGCGCTGGAACTGATTTATGTCGCCCCGTGGACCGTCATGCTGCCTGGTGCGGCAATTATGATCAGCGTGTTGTTGGTTAACCTCCTTGGTGATGGTGTGCGTCGTGCAATTATTGCGGGGGTGGAATAATGCCATTATTGGATATTCGTAACCTGACCATTGAATTTAAAACCGGTGATGAGTGGGTTAAAGCCGTCGACCGCGTGAGTATGACCTTAAACGAAGGTGAAATTCGCGGACTTGTTGGCGAATCCGGCTCCGGCAAAAGTTTGATTGCGAAAGCGATTTGTGGGGTTAATAAAGATAACTGGCGTGTTACCGCTGACCGAATGCGTTTTGATGATATCGATTTGCTGCGTCTTTCCGCACGCGAACGGCGCAAACTGGTTGGACACAACGTGTCGATGATCTTTCAGGAACCGCAATCGTGTCTTGATCCATCGGAACGTGTCGGTCGTCAGTTGATGCAGAACATCCCAGCCTGGACCTATAAAGGCCGTTGGTGGCAACGTTTTGGCTGGCGCAAACGCCGCGCCATTGAGTTGCTACACCGCGTGGGGATTAAAGATCATAAAGATGCGATGCGCAGTTTCCCGTACGAGTTGACCGAAGGTGAATGCCAGAAAGTGATGATTGCCATCGCACTGGCGAATCAACCGCGTCTGCTGATTGCTGACGAGCCGACCAACTCGATGGAGCCTACTACCCAGGCGCAAATATTTCGCCTGCTGACGCGTTTGAATCAAAACAGCAACACCACTATTTTGCTTATTAGTCATGACTTACAAATGCTTAGTCAATGGGCGGACAAAATCAACGTGCTTTACTGCGGACAAACAGTGGAAACCGCGCCGAGTAAGGAGCTGGTGACGATGCCGCATCATCCTTACACCCAGGCGCTGATCCGCGCGATACCGGATTTCGGCAGCGCAATGCCGCATAAAAGTCGCCTCAATACTTTGCCGGGCGCCATCCCACTGCTGGAACAGTTACCGATTGGGTGTCGTCTTGGGCCGCGTTGCCCGTATGCACAACGAGAATGCATTGTGACGCCGCGCCTGACGGGGGCGAAAAATCATCTCTATGCCTGTCATTTCCCGCTGAACATGGAGAAAGAGTGAGATGATAGAAACTCTGCTCGAAGTGCGTAATTTAAGCAAAACGTTCCGCTACAGGACCGGCTGGTTTCGCCGCCAGACAGTAGAAGCGGTAAAACCATTGAGCTTTACGCTGCGTGAACGCCAGACGTTGGCGATTATTGGTGAGAACGGTTCCGGTAAATCGACGCTGGCAAAGATGCTGGCAGGAATGATTGAGCCAACCAGCGGCGAGTTATTGATTGACGATCATCCGCTGCATTTTGGCGATTATTCCTTCCGAAGCCAGCGTATTCGCATGATATTTCAGGATCCGTCCACCTCGTTGAATCCGCGTCAACGTATTTCGCAGATCCTTGATTTTCCACTGCGTTTGAACACAGACCTGGAACCGGAACAGCGCCGGAAACAGATAATTGAAACAATGCGTATGGTCGGTCTGCTACCGGATCACGTCAGCTACTATCCGCATATGTTGGCACCCGGGCAAAAACAGCGTCTGGGTCTGGCGCGAGCGCTGATATTGCGCCCAAAAGTTATTATTGCCGATGAAGCCCTCGCCTCGCTGGATATGTCGATGCGTTCGCAGCTAATTAACCTGATGCTGGAGTTACAAGAGAAACAGGGTATTTCTTATATTTATGTTACCCAGCATATCGGGATGATGAAGCACATCAGCGACCAGGTTCTGGTGATGCATCAGGGCGAGGTCGTCGAACGTGGTAGTACTGCGGATGTGTTAGCGTCGCCGCTGCATGAACTCACCAAACGGCTTATTTCCGGCCACTTTGGCGAAGCGTTGACGGCGGATGCGTGGCGTAAAGATCGTTAATGTTCGGCGCCTCATTCTGACAGGGGAAATCCCCGTCAGAATGAGGCATTCATTAAGCCATTACTTCTGATTGCCGATTCTGGTGAGTGCAACCAGCAATGCCAGCGTGTAACACACCGTAATCGCCAGGCTCATTTTTAACAGCGTTTCCCCTCCAAATCCCGACAATGGCGCGGCTATACCGCCAAAAACAAACATGCTCATCCCCATCAGCGCAGACGCCGTTCCTGATTCTTGTGTCCCTACCGCACTCATTGCCTCTGCCCCACCAACAGTGCCTATGCCACTACAAAATGCGATGGTGAAAAATAATGCCACCAGTGCCGGAATAGGTAACTGCAACCATGCACACAGGACAGTGAGCGATGCACACAAAATCGCCGCTACCAGGCCGCCTCTCAACAATTTCATTGTGTTAATCCGTCGGGCCAGCCGTGAGAAGATCCATGAAGCGATGATAAGTCCGATACCGTTAAGGCCAAACACCAGGCTGAATTGCATTGGGCTAAAGCCAAACTCTTTCTGTAATACGAAAGATGAAGAGCCGATGTACGCAAACAAGCCTGCCAGCATAAAACTTTGAATCAGGCAAAAGCGCATAAAACGGCGGTTCTGCACCACACTTCGTCCGGTTAATAGCAATGATGATCCCCTTTTATTTTCTGGCAACGTCTCATTGATAAACAACAGGCACCCCAACAATAGTACGATGCTGATTCCTGCCATCACCCAGAATAAAATACGCCAGTCAAAAGTACTGACAATGTAACCACCCAACACTGGCGACAACACCGGAGCCAGGCCATTCACCGTCATTAACAACGCAAAGAACTGGGTCAGCGTTACCCCCTGATATTTGTCACGAGCAATAGAACGGGAGAGCACCGAACCACCTGCCCCCGCGATCCCCTGAATAAAACGCCAGACTACCAGCCAGTAAATATTGTTAGTTGTCGCACACAAAATGGAGGAGGCAATAAACAATAGCAACGACAATATTAACGGGCGTTTACGCCCTATTTTGTCGCTCAGAGGGCCAAATAACAGTTGCCCGACGCCAAGACCGATCAGTGACGCGGTCAGCGTTAATTGCGTTATAGTCGTGGTTGTCGCCAGTTGCTCCGACATTTCAGGTAATGCGGGCAAATAAAGGTCGGTACACATCGGGCCGATACCGGCTAAAAGACCAAGAATCAATGCCCATGAAAGAGATACTCTAGCCATACTATTCCTTACTTGAGTGATGACATGCCGCCGCCCAGCGACTGCCAGAGTGTTACCCGATTTGTGAAATCAGTCAGTTGCAGTGCCAGTAGCTCCTGCTGCGCGCTCCACAAGCTGCGTTGTGCCGTCAACACGGTCAGGTAATCACCGACGCCGGCTTGATAGCGACGCAGGCCAATATCGACCGTTTGTTGTTCAGCTTTGACATACTGACGCTGCGCATCCAGTTGTTCTTCAAGCGTGTCCCGTCGAGCCAGTGCGTTAGCGACATCTTTAAACGCGCTTTGAACGGTTTTCTCATAGGTGGCAATAAGCCCACGCTTTTGCGCTTCTGCGTAACGAAGCTGCGCCAGATTACTGCCGCCGGTGAACAGCGGTAATGTCACCGATGGCGCAAATGACCAGACCTGCATTCCGTGGCTGAACAGCGACGATAATGCGTCACTGCCGACGCCAGCACTTGCAGTCAGCGAAATAGTCGGGAAAAAGTTAGCCCGCGCGGCACCAATATCCGCATTGGCGCTCTTCAGATTATGTTCTGCCTCCTGAATATCCGGGCGACGCAGCAAAACTTCAGATGAAACTCCCGCAGGAACCAGGCTTATCATCTGTTCCGGCAGGCTTTCCAGTGTTTCCGGTAGCAGATTTTCTGCCAGTGTTGTGCCAGCCAGTAAGTTCAGAGCATTTTTATCCTGCATCACTTGCGTCTGATAGCTGGCAACGCTGGCGCGCGCCTGCTGATAGATACTCATCGCCTCGCTGACATCTGTCGCTGCCGCCGTGCCAACCTGCTGCTGGCGCTGGATAATTTTCAATGAGTTCTCTGCACTGACCATCGTTTCTTTTGCCAGGGCCAGGTTGCTGTTATCAGCCGCCAGAGTCAGCCAGGCGGTGCTGATTTCGGCAATCAGCGTTAAGCGAGTGTTTTGGGCTGTAAATTCGCTGGCAAGCCAGGTTTCCCGCGCCGCCCGTGACAAACTCCGATTACGACCAAACAGATCTAACGTAAAGCTGGACACCGCGCCATCTGCCTCGGCAGCGGTTCCCATGCCATTTGCCAGCGAACGGCTGCGGGTCGAGCTTAAGGCCGCATTTACCGTCGGGAATAACGACGCATTAGTTTGCCCATATAGCGCCCGTGCTGAGTCAATATCAGCAATCGCTTTTTGCACATCGCGGTTACTGTTCAGTGCAATGGTCACCACCTGCTGCAATCGGGGATCGTGGATCACCTGTTGCCAGTCCTGGCTGATTGCTTTCCCCTGCCCCTGTGTTCCCGGCAAGGTCGCCGGAATTGGGGATTCAGGCGTGCTGTAGTGGGGATCGAGCGAGACACATCCCGCACTCAACAGCACCAGAAAAATAAGAGAACGACGCAACATAACTTACTCCTGACGGCACGGTTTACCGGCAAACAAACGTTTAACCAGGACAAAAAACAGAGGAACGAAGAAGATGGCCAGTAATGTAGCGGTCAGCGTACCGCCAATAATGCCCGTACCAATGGCGATGCGGCTGTTCGCACCTGCGCCGGTTGCCATCGCCAGCGGCATGACCCCCGCAATAAACGCCAGCGAGGTCATGATGATAGGGCGTAAACGGGTCTGCGCCGCGCGTAATGCCGCCCGGCTCAGGGAATAGCCCTCAGCCACCGCCGCTTCAGCAAATTCCACAATCAGAATGGCGTTTTTCGACGACAAACCGATGGTGGTTAATAGCGCCACCTGGAAGTAAACGTCGTTGTTTAAATTACGCATCCAGGCTGCCAGCGCCGCACCGAGTAGCCCCAGCGGGATCACCAGAATGACCGAGAACGGGACTGACCAGCTTTCGTACAGTGCTGCAAGGCAGAGGAAAACCACCAGAATAGAGACCGCATACAGACTCAGTGCCTGACCGCTGGCCAGTTTCTCCTGCAATGACAAGCCACTCCAGGCCCAGGTTGTTCCTGCCGGAAGGTTGTTTGCCAGAGCTTCCATTTTTGCCATCGCGTCGCCAGAACTAAAACCGCTCGCGTTTTCCCCCTGAATTTCATAAGCCGCAGAACCGTTGTAGCGCACCAGTTTTTCCGGACCATAGATCCAACGCGTAGTGGCAAAAGCAGAGAACGGCGTCATGGCGTTATCGCTCCCGCGCACAAACCATTTCCCTAAGTCTGACGGCGCAGAACGAAACTCACTGTCGCCCTGAATGTAGACTTTTTTCACACGGCCACGGTCAATAAAGTCATTCACATAAGTACCGCCCCACGCGCTGGCCAGCGTGTCGGTGACATCGCTTAAGCTCAAACCCAGCGATACGGCTTTATTGTTATCAATATCTACCTGCAATTGCGGCATTTGTGGCAGATCATTGGCACGTACAGAAATCAGCTCAGGGCTTTGATTAGCCTGTTCAATCAACTGATTACGCATTTGAAGTAAGGTTTCGCGGTCAGTCGCACCACTTGTCATTAATTCAAACGTAAAGCCATTGCTATGCCCCAGACCATCAACCGCAGGCGGTGTCATGGCAAATACCGTAGCATCACGAATTGCTCCCAACTCTTTGGTTGCCCGTAAGGCAATGGCCTGGGCGGTATTTTCAGCGCCTTTACGTTGTGACCAGTTTTTCAACGAAACAAACGCCATCCCGGTGTTCTGTCCGCTACCACTGAAACTAAAACCATCAACGGTAAAAATGACATCGGTGTTTGCTTTTTCGTTTACCAGGAACCAGTCAACAATCTGACGATTTACTTCTGCTGTACGAGCGGCAGTCGCTCCGGCTGGCAGCGTGTACTGCACCATGATTTCGCCCTGGTCTTCAGTGGGTAAGAAACTGCCCGGCAGTTTCCACATCATCAAAGCCATTCCACCGCCCAGCACGACATAGACACCCATAGCCCGCACCGCCCGACGCAAAACATAAAGGACGCCATGCTGATACTTTTCTTCAGTGCGACGGTAAAAACGGTTAAATGCACCGAAGAAGCCTTTTTTATGCGGTTGGACATGCTGGAGGACAGAACCACAAAGCGCAGGAGTCAGCGTTAATGCGACCACCACGGAAAGCAGCATTGCGGAGATAATAGTTATCGAAAACTGACGATAAATTACCCCAGTAGATCCCCCAAAGAACGCCATTGGCAGAAATACGGCAGACAGCACCAGAGCAATAGCAACCAGTGCGCCAGAAATTTCGCCCATTGATTTTTCCGTGGCTTCACGCGCAGGCAGTCCTTCGTCGCGCATAATACGTTCGACGTTCTCCACCACCACAATGGCATCGTCCACCAGCAAGCCAATCGCCAGCACCATTGCAAACAAGGTCAGGGTATTAATCGAATAACCAAACAACGCAAGGACGCCAAACGTCCCCAGCAAAACGACCGGCACGGCTAACGCCGGGATCAGCGTAGCGCGCAGGTTTTGCAAGAATAAATACATTACGCAAACCACCAGTACGATGGCTTCAAACAGCGTCTGAATTACGTCTTCTACGGAGATTTTAATAAATTCAGTGCTGTCTTTCGGATAAGCAATGTCGTATCCCTGTGGCATATTGCGCTGAAATTCTGCGATTTTATCCTTTACCAGCGTCGCCGTGTTTAACGCATTCGCCCCCGGAGAGAGCATCACGGCTACCCCTGCGGCCGGATGACCGTTCAATTTGCTGATGGCGTTATAATCTTCGCTACCCATCTCAACGCGAGCCACATCCTTGATGCGAACAACTGCGCCGTCTGACTGGCTTTTAACAATGATATTTTTAAATTGCTCAACGGTTTGCAGACGTGACTGAGCACGAACTGTTGCCGTCAATTGTTGCGTGTTCGATGACGGTAAAGCACCTATTTTCCCGGCAGTAACCTGCACGTTTTGCGCTTCAATTGCACTTTGTACATCTGATGGCATCAGCGAGTATGAGGCCAGTTTGGCGGGGTCAAGCCAGATGCGCATAGCATATTCAGCCCCAAAAACTTGCAGACTACCTACGCCTTCAACACGCGCCAGCGGGTCCTGAAGATTACTTACCAGCCAGTCAGCGATATCGGAACTGGTCGCTTTATCGGTAGTGTCATACACTGCAGCAATCAGCAAAAAGTTGCTTTGTGATTTCTCCACTGTGACGCCGGTTTGCTGCACTTCGCTCGGTAAACGTGACTCCGCCTGCTGTATTTTATTTTGTACCTGCACCTGCGCGGTATCAGGGTCCGTGCCTTGTTCAAACGTCACGTTAATACTGACTGAGCCATCCGAACTACTGGTGGAACTGAAGTAGAGCAAATTATCCAGCCCGGTAAGTTGCTGCTCGATAACCTGAGTTACGCTGTTTTCCAGCGTTTCGGCTGAAGCTCCGGTATAAGTGGCTGAGATTCTAATGGTCGGCGGTGCAACGTCAGGATATTGCGCGACGGGTAATGTGCGAATAGCCAAAATACCCGCCAACATAATCAAGATGGCGATCACCCAGGCAAAGACGGGTCTGCGAACAAAAAAGCGCGAAAACATCAGGCGTTGCCTCCATTAGCCTGAACCTCAACGGCCCTGACGGTCTGCCCTGAAGTCACTTTGGAGGAACCTTCGACAATCAGCCGATCACCGTTGTGCAGACCGTTCAACACCAGCCATTTATCACCATAAGTTTCTCCCGTTTCGAGCGTGCGCTGCTCTACTTTATTGTCTTTATTTACCACCAGCGCGGTCGCATTGCCTTTAGCATCGCGCGTCACGCCCTGTTGAGGCGCGAGAATAGCGTCTTCCATCACGCCTTCATCGACACGAGCGCGAACAAACATGCCCGGTAATAACTGCTGTTGTGGATTAGGGAAAATCGCCCGTAATATCACCGAACCGGTAGACTCATCCACAGCCACTTCAGTGAGTTCCAGACGGCCTTTTTCGCTGTAGGTTGTGCCATCTTCCAGAATAAGTGAGACGCTCATGGTGTCACTGTTTGTCGCCAGTGACTGTTTGCGCAGACGCAGTAAATCGACACTGGAGCGAGTGAGATCAACATACATCGTTTCCAGACCACGAATAGTTGTTAACGCCGTATCCTGCGATGCGGTCACCAGTGCGCCAGGCGTCACCGATGAAATGCCTATACGCCCGGAAATCGGCGCGGTCACCGTGGTCCAGTCAAGATTAATGCGGGCAGTTTCCAGTGCGGCTTTTTTCGCCTCTACACTGGCTTTATCTTGTGCACAGGTAGACTGAGCATCATCAGCATCCTGTTGTGACACACCGTTATCTTTCACCAGTCGGGCATAACGCTGCGCTTTCTGGCAATCGGCTTTTACCAGTGCCTGTGCCTGTTGCAACGCAGCACGAGCTTCATTCCATGCCGCCCGATAACTGGCCGAATCAATCTGGTAGAGCGGCTGTCCGGCCTTGACCAGATCGCCTTCCTTAAACAAGCGTTTCTGGATAATTCCCCCAACCTGCGGACGTACTTCAGCACTGAGCGCAGCACTGGTGCGTCCGGTTAATTCACTAACGACCGAAACAGGTTGAGATTTGAGCGTAACAACGCCCACTTCTGTTTCCGACGGGGATGAATTGTTATTTTGCGTATTATCACAACCAGATAAGAGCAGCATTGCCACTACAGACGTTGCTATATACTTCATTATTTTCTCCAGGGTGAACAATACCCTCCTCATTAAAATTAATGAGGATATGTCAGGGATATTCAGATACAACGAACCCGCATCGCGAAATAAATTTCGCAATGAAATAAGGGGGATTAATATCCCCCGTTATTGGTTAATTCTGTGCTTATTTATTTATCAACATACTAATAATATCCTGATATATTTCCTGCAGACGTTGTGGATCGCTTTTTTGCGGTGTTAAGCGACGATAAACCGTACCTTCCACCATGGTAGCCAGCACTTCAACGCAACATCGAATGTGCTCATCGCTAAGATGGGGATGCATTCTTTTCATATGCGCACAACCGTTAGCGAACATTCTGGCATCAGCTTCCTCGAGCATTGCCATCACTCGCGAGTTGCGTGTTGCTTCTGCGGCCACTTCCAGCATCAACGCGTCGTCGTCTTCATTTAAGGATTTGCGCAAGGCAAGGACTTCCGGGAAGCGATCGGTACGCGCGTCAATGTCCATCTGGGCAATACGAAAGTCGATGATACGGCGAACCATCTCTTCAATAATGGCGTCTTTATTGGCGAAGTAACGGTAGATCTGCCCGACGCTAAGCTGAGCTTCGCTGGCAATTTGCGACATACTGGCGGCATGAAAACCGCAGCGACGAAAACACCGACGGGCGGCGTTGATGATTTCATCCTGACGCTGTTTATGACGTATCTCCAGCTTGCTAGTCATCTCTGTCTCCTGGCCTTTCACTTAGTGAGAATGATCGTTCTCATTTAGCTTAATTATACGTTTCTCCAAAGTAATGGGAAGTATTTTTATCCTATTCATGATGCATTTTCTGATAATGAAGAGATTGTGGAGATTCTGTGAAGATGGTTGACAATATTAAGTTGGCGTCAGTTCATCAGAGAAAGACCGCGACTTGTTGTCGCCAGATTATTAATCACCGATGACACAACTGACGCCAGGGTTGATAAATCCGCGTCTGTTTTCATCATCAAACTTACCGGAAATAATACGAATAGTTTTAAAGCCAGACTCTATAAGATATTTCCACAACCTGCCCCTTGCGAGCGTCGCAAAATGCTCTGTACCACTGATTCTCCCCCGTACAGAAAGCGCAACTATAGCCACCCACAGCCTGGTTGATTATAATAACCGTTTATCTGTTCGTATTGTTTACTAAAACGACGAATCGCCTGATTTTCAGGCACAACAAGCATCAACAATAAGGATTAAAGCTATGGGTTTTCTTTCCGGTAAGCGCATTCTGGTAACCGGTGTTGCCAGCAAACTGTCCATCGCCTACGGTATCGCTCAGGCGATGCACCGCGAAGGAGCTGAACTGGCATTCACCTACCAGAACGACAAACTGAAAGGCCGCGTAGAAGAATTTGCCGCTCAATTAGGTTCTGACATCGTTCTGCAGTGCGATGTTGCCGAAGATGCCAGCATCGACACCATGTTCGCTGAACTGGGTAAAGTCTGGCCGAAATTTGACGGCTTCGTACACTCTATTGGTTTTGCACCTGGCGATCAGCTGGATGGTGACTATGTTAACGCCGTTACCCGTGAAGGCTTCAAAATTGCCCACGACATCAGCTCTTACAGCTTTGTTGCAATGGCAAAAGCTTGCCGCTCCATGCTGAATCCAGGTTCTGCCCTGCTGACTCTTTCCTACCTGGGCGCCGAACGCGCTATCCCGAACTACAACGTTATGGGGCTGGCAAAAGCGTCTCTGGAAGCGAACGTCCGCTATATGGCTAACGCAATGGGTCCGGAAGGTGTGCGTGTTAACGCCATCTCTGCTGGTCCTATTCGTACCCTGGCAGCTTCCGGCATCAAGGACTTCCGTAAAATGCTGGCACACTGCGAAGCCGTTACGCCGATTCGTCGTACCGTTACCATCGAAGATGTGGGTAACTCCGCAGCGTTCCTGTGCTCCGATCTCTCTGCCGGTATCTCCGGTGAAGTGGTCCACGTTGACGGCGGTTTCAGCATCGCTGCAATGAACGAACTGGAACTGAAATAATCGTTCTGTTGGTCAAGATGGGCGGCGCTCTGTCGCCCGTTTTCTCTGTTATACCTTTCTGATATTTGTTATCGCCGATCCGTCTTTCTCCCCTTCCCGCCTTGCGTCAGGATAACGATTTCCGTTATGACCAAGGAGCGCCCATGGAACAACGCCACAGTTCAGGCAAAAGCCACTGGTATCACGAAATCCAATCCAGCACTTCAGAGCATAACGTTCTGCCACTTGTACCCGAAGCCGCAAAGGTCAACGACCCTTTTTTGCTCGACGTGATTCTTGAGGAACAAACGCTGGCCCCCTTTCAGTCATGGCTGGCCCCCGCACGTGCACTTGCTGGAGAGTTGTTCCCGGATCAGCTGTCAGTGACCCGCCTGCAGACATTCACCGCCTATGAGCGCCTGACGACCGCACTGACCGTTGCCCAGGTCTGCGGCGTTCAGCGGTTGTGTAACTACTATTCCGCGCGCCTGACACCACTTCCCGGCCCTGATTCCTCCAGAGAAAGCAACCATCGGCTGGCGCAAATCACACAATACGCCCGCCAACTGGCCTTCTCTCCATCTATTATCGACGGTCGGTCCCGTCAGCATCTTAACGATGTCGGCCTTACCGTTTGGGACGGTGTGTTCATTAACCAAATTATTGGCTTTGTCGGTTTTCAGGCACGAGTGATTGCCATATTGCAGGCTTATCTCGGGCAACCAGTGCGTTGGCTACCTGGTCTGGAAATGCAAAACTACGCCGACGCATCACTGTTTTCGAATGAGTCAACTCGCTGGCGTACCTGTTACGCCGTAGAAAAATTATCTGAAGATGCGGTGAATAGTTCGACGGTTGAACTCTGCCAACTGACCGAAATACTCAATCTTCACCCGGTTCTACTTTCACGTCTTGAGGCGCTATTCGCCAGCACATTGGTTAGAGCAAAACCCAGTCATCAACTTGCGACGTTATTAACCGCGCGGATTAATGGCAGCTCCGCCTGCTTCGCTATCCAAACACATTCAACAACAGAATATAAAGAGGTCATCCCCATTCTACGTCAGGGCGAAAATGAAATTAATCGGTGGGCTGAGAGCCATTGTGTTGAGCGCGCCACCGTTCAGGCGATACAATGGCTAACCCGAGCACCCGATCGCTTTAGCGCCGCCCAGTTCAGCCCATTACTCGAACACGAAATATCATCAACGCAGGTTATTAATCTGTTGGTATGGAGCGGGCTTTGTGGCTGGATTAATCGCTTAAAAATCGCGTTGGGTGAAACATATTAACCTTGCTGCGTCAGGCAGAATCGCGTAAAACTGTCAGCCGCTCTAATGGCCACGAAAATAGACAATTATGTTTCAGGACAACCCGCTGCTAGCGCAGCTTAAACAGCAACTGCATTCCCAGACGCCCCGCGCTGAAGGGGTGGTAAAAGCCACTGAAAAAGGCTTTGGCTTCCTGGAAGTCGATGCACAGAAAAGTTATTTTATTCCGCCGCCGCAAATGAAAAAAGTTATGCATGGCGACAGAATTATCGCAGTCATCCACAGCGAAAAAGATCGTGAATCCGCCGAACCAGAAGAACTGGTTGAACCTTTTCTAACCCGCTTCGTGGGTAAAGTTCAGGGCAAGAATGACCGTCTGGCCATTGTCCCAGATCATCCATTATTGAAAGATGCTATTCCTTGCCGCGCAGCCCGTGGCCTGACTCAAGAATTCAAAGAAGGCGACTGGGCAGTTGCCGAAATGCGTCGTCATCCATTGAAAGGCGATCGTTCTTTCTATGCAGAACTCACGCAATATATCACTTTTGGTGACGATCACTTCGTACCGTGGTGGGTAACTCTGGCGCGTCATAACCTGGAAAAAGAAGCGCCGAACGGCGTTGCTACTGAAATGCTCGACGAAGGTCTGGTGCGCGAAGATCTGACTGCACTGGATTTTGTCACCATCGATAGCGCCAGCACGGAAGATATGGATGACGCCCTCTTCGCGAAGGCACTCCCGGATAACAAACTGCAACTGATCGTGGCGATTGCCGATCCAACTGCGTGGATTGCAGAAGGTAGCAAGCTGGACAAAGCGGCAAAAATTCGTGCATTCACCAACTATCTGCCAGGTTTCAACATCCCAATGCTGCCGCGTGAGCTTTCTGACGATCTCTGCTCACTGCGCGCCAATGAAGTTCGCCCGGTCCTGGCGTGTCGGATGACGCTCTCCGCAGACGGCACCATTGAAGACGATATCGAGTTCTTTGCCGCCACTATCGAGTCCAAAGCGAAACTGGTTTATGACCAGGTTTCTGACTGGCTGGAAAACACCGGCGACTGGCAGCCAGAAAGTGAGGCAATTGCCGAACAAATTCGCCTCTTAGCGCAAATTTGTCAGCGTCGCGGTGAGTGGCGCCATAACCATGCACTGGTGTTTAAAGATCGCCCGGATTACCGTTTTATTCTCGGTGAAAAAGGTGAAGTGCTGGATATCGTCGCCGAGCCTCGTCGTATTGCCAACCGTATCGTCGAAGAAGCGATGATTGCCGCTAACATCTGTGCTGCCCGCGTACTACGCGATAAGCTCGGTTTTGGCATCTATAACGTGCATATGGGCTTTGATCCGGCAAATGCTGAAACACTGGCAGCATTGCTAAAAACCCACGGCCTGCATGTTGACGCCGAAGAAGTGCTCACACTGGACGGCTTCTGCAAACTGCGCCGTGAGCTGGATGCGCAACCGACGGGTTTCCTCGACAGCCGTATTCGTCGTTTCCAGTCCTTTGCCGAAATCAGCACTGAGCCTGGCCCTCACTTTGGCCTCGGCCTGGAAGCGTATGCCACCTGGACCTCTCCAATCCGTAAATATGGCGACATGATCAACCATCGTCTGCTGAAAGCGATCATCAAAGGCGAAACAGCGACGCGTCCGCAGGATGAGATTACTGTCCAAATGGCAGAGCGTCGTCGTCTCAACCGAATGGCAGAACGTGATGTCGGCGACTGGTTATACGCCCGTTTCCTGAAAGACAAAGCCGGGACCGACACCCGTTTTGCGGCGGAAATCGTCGATATCAGCCGTGGCGGTATGCGTGTGCGTTTGGTTGATAATGGCGCTATCGCCTTTATTCCTGCACCATTCTTACACGCCGTGCGCGATGAACTGGTTTGCAGTCAGGAAAACGGCACCGTGCAAATTAAAGGTGAAACGGTTTACAAGGTAACTGATGTTATCGACGTCACCATCGCCGAAGTCCGCATGGAAACCCGCAGTATTATTGCGCGCCCGGTCGCGTAATCCCCTTTCACGGCCCGTTCATTATGGATGGGCCGTTTGCTTTCCCCTCTCCTTTCACATTCGTTTTATCTCAGCAGATATTTTTTAACGACTTCCGTTTGAAAACTGGCGTTTTCCCAAAACTGGATTACAAATAAATATATAAAAAAAACAATACGTTTAGCCGACACTAATTTCATGTAAGTCATGTTGGACCTTTCATTTAATGGCGTGCTTCGCCGTTAACCGTAGGGTATGCATCATGAAAACCGTTAGGGAGTCCACAACGTTGTACAACTTTCTCGGATCGCACAATCCATACTGGCGGTTGACGGAAAACAGCGATGTTTTGCGCTTTTCCACCACCGAAACCACAGAACCTGAACGTACGTTGCAGTTATCTGCCGAACAGGCTGCTCGCATCAGGGAAATGACTGTCATCACTTCCAGCCTGATGATGAGTCTGACCGTCAATGAGAGCGATCTTTCTGTGCATCTGGTTGGACGAAAAATCAATAAGCGCGAATGGGGGGGCAACGCATCTGCATGGCATGACACACTTGCAGTAGCCCGCGATTTATCGCATGGACTCTCTTTTGCTGAACAGGTAGTGTCTGAAGCTCATTCCGCGATAGTCATTCTTGACAGCCGGGGGAATATCCAACGTTTTAACCGATTATGTGAAGAATACACAGGTTTCAAAGAACACGATGTCATTGGGCAAAGCGTATTTAAGCTGTTTATGAGTCGTCGTGAAGCTGCAGCATCCAGCCGTAATAACCGTGGATTTTTCCGCAGTGGTAATTCTTATGAAATTGAGCTCTGGATACCAACGCGCAAAGGTCAACGGCTGTTTCTGTTCCGCAACAAATTTGTGCACAGCGGTAGCGGAAAAAATGAGATCTATTTAATCTGTTCCGGCACCGATATTACCGAAGAGCGTCGCGCCCAGGAACGACTTCGCATACTGGCAAATACCGACAGCATCACCGGACTGCCGAATCGTAACGCCATGCAGGAGTTAATCGATCATGCCATTGATCAGGCTGACGACTGTAAGGTTGGTGTTGTATATCTTGATTTAGACAATTTTAAAAAGGTAAACGACGCTTACGGACATTTATTTGGCGACCAGTTGTTACGTGAGGTGTCACTGGCCATTTTAAGCTGCCTTGAACAGGATCAGGTGCTGGCACGTCCAGGCGGGGATGAGTTTCTGGTGCTGGCCCCCAATACATCACAAAGCGCACTGGAAGCGATGGCATCGCGTATTTTAACCCGGCTTCGCCAACCCTTCCGCATTGGATTAATTGAAGTCTATACCGGCTGTTCAGTCGGTATTTCACTTTCGCCACAACATGGTATGGATAGCGCTGCCATTATTCGCCATGCAGATACCGCAATGTACACGGCAAAAGAAGGTGGACGCGGACAGTTCTGTGTTTTTTCGCCAGAAATGAACCAACGGGTTTTCGAATATCTTTGGCTTGATACCAACCTGCGTAAGGCGCTGGAAAACGATCAGTTAGTTATTCACTATCAACCGAAAATCACCTGGCGCGGTGAAGTACGAAGCCTGGAAGCGTTGGTGCGCTGGCAGTCGCCTGAACGTGGACTAATTCCCCCGTTAGACTTTATTTCCTATGCAGAAGAATCCGGGCTAATTGTTCCATTAGGACGTTGGGTGATAATCGATGTGGTGCGTCAGGTGGCGAAATGGCGTGATAAAGGCATTAATCTGCGGGTAGCGGTGAACATCTCTGCTCGCCAGTTTGCCGATCAAACTCTTTTTACCGATCTGAAACAGGTTCTTCAAGAACTGAATTTTGAATATTGCCCTATTGATATCGAGTTAACTGAAAGCTGTCTGATAGAAAATGATGAACTCGCCCTCTCTGTTATTCAGCAATTTAGTCAGTTAGGTGCGCAGGTGCATTTGGATGATTTTGGTACTGGCTACTCTTCGCTTTCGCAACTGGCCCGTTTTCCCATCGATGCGATTAAACTTGACCAGGTTTTTGTCCGTAATATTCACAAACAACCTGTCTCGCAGTCATTGGTGCGAGCGATTGTCGCCGTCGCCCAGGCATTGAATCTGCAGGTCATCGCCGAAGGGGTGGAAAGCGCAAAAGAAGATGCCTTTTTGACCAAAAACGGTATCAATGAGAGACAAGGATTTTTGTTTGCCAAACCAATGCCTGCCGTGGCCTTCGAGCGCTGGTTTAAACGTTATCTAAAACGGTCATAAAGAGACGAATATAAACATTTAACGATACATAATCTCATTAATTATTGCATTCCCGAATGATAATTAGCCTTTGCCGTTATACGCTTCTCTTTTAGCGGCAATTTTTGCATTATCTATTTTCAACTTTTTGCCATAAGGATACCTTCATGTCTGAATTTGATGCCCAACACGTTGCCGAACGTATTGATATTGTGTTAGATATCCTTGTGGCGGGCGATTACCACTCTGCGATCCATAATCTTGAGATACTTAAAGCAGAACTCTTGCGCCAGGTTGCTGCATCTACGCCAGACATCCCGAAGGCACCGTGGGAGATTTAACAGTCGTGCTTTCAGGCTTTCCATTTAGCAGAAAAGGATGCCAGGCGCGTCAGCTTTTTTATTGAATATTATAACGTTATAAGAATTACAGCGATGAATTCCCGACAACAAACAATTCTACAGATGGTCATTGACCAGGGTCAGGTTAGCGTAACCGAACTGGCAAAAGCCACTGGTGTTTCTGAAGTTACTATTCGCCAGGATCTCAACACCCTCGAAAAACTGAGTTATCTGCGCCGTGCGCATGGTTTTGCGGTTTCGCTTGATAGCGATGACGTTGAAACCCGGATGATGAGCAATTATACGCTGAAGCGTGAACTTGCCGAATTTGCGGCCTCTCTGGTTCAGCCAGGAGAAACTATCTTTATTGAAAATGGCAGCAGCAATGCCCTTCTGGCTCGCACGTTAGGCGAACAGAAGAAAGATGTTACCATCATTACGGTTAGCAGCTACATTGCGCATTTGTTGAAAGACGCCCCCTGTGAAGTCATTCTACTTGGTGGTGTGTACCAGAAAAAAAGCGAAAGCATGGTTGGCCCTCTGACACGTCAGTGTATCCAGCAGGTTCATTTCAGTAAGGCCTTTATTGGTATTGATGGCTGGCAACCTGAAACTGGATTTACTGGGCGCGACATGATGCGAACCGACGTAGTCAATGCTGTACTGGAAAAAGAGTGCGAAGCAATAGTTCTGACGGACAGCTCAAAATTTGGTGCCGTACATTCTTACTCCATCGGCCCTGTTGAGAAAATCAAACGGGTCATCACCGACTCGAAGATACCTGCCAGCCACCTGTTGCATCTTGAGCACAATAAACTGACGGTTCACGTCATCGACAATTAATTTTCCCTCCGCTATGGATGATTTGCCCTTTCGCAAATCATCCGCTCTAAGATGATTCCTGGCTGTTAATTAAGACTATTTACCTGTCCTTAAAACCTCAAAGTTGTAGAATTAACATTAGCGATATAACAGGAAGTGACTGTCACCTGCGTGATATAACCCTGCGCGAGAGGATTTCACGGAAAATAACTTTTTCAGGAAGCTTATTAACTATTATAGTTAAAGAGAGCTTACTTCCGTGAATCATAAATTCAGGAGAGAGTATTATGTTTGTAACGAGCAAAAAAATGACCGCGGCTGTTCTGGCGATTACGCTGGCTATGTCTCTGAGTGCCTGTTCTAACTGGTCTAAACGAGATCGTAATACCGCAATCGGTGCAGGTGCAGGTGCTATAGGTGGCGCAGTACTGACTGATGGCAGCACGCTGGGTACGTTAGGCGGAGCAGCCGTTGGTGGTATTATCGGTCACCAGGTCGGTAAATAATCGTAAATAAATGTCGATTAGCGACTCGCAATTATAATACGCTTAACTTTGTTCAGTATGAAATAACTGAATAATACACACAGTGAAATAAACGAAAGCCACGGAATGTTTCCGTGGCTTTTTTTGTTAACCGCCAGCGAGTTTTACCTTCATGCCTTTCGCTTCAAGCATTGATTTTAATAAATCACGCTTATCACCCTGGATTTCGATAATTCCCTCTTTTACTGACCCTCCGCAGCCGCATTTTTTCTTTAGTTCTGCCGCTAGCTTTATCAGTTCAGCTTCATCGAGATCAACACCAGTAATCAGGCAAACACCCTTACCTTTACGGCCGCTGGTTTGACGTTGAATACGCACAACGCCGTCACCTTTAGGCCGTACAGGGGCTACTTTCGGTTCATCAATACGCCCAGTCTCCGTTGAATAGACCAGACGGCTGTTGGAATCACTCATTATGCACTCCGCTGTAACGAGGCGTTGATCGCTTTCAGCGTTTGCGCTGGATCCGCAGATTGCGTCACCGGGCGACCAATCACCATATAATCAACCCCAGCCGCCAGCGCCTGTTCTGGCGTCATAATGCGGCGCTGGTCGCCAGCATCACTCCCCTGCGGACGAATACCCGGCGTAACCAGTTTGAAGTCCTGACCAAACGCTTGTTTAAAACGAACGGCTTCCTGGGCAGAACACACCACGCCATCAAGACCACATTTTTGTGTCAGCGCCGCCAGACGTTCTGCATAATCCGCTGGTGACAGTGTCACGCCAAGATCAGCCAGATCGCTTGATTCCATGCTGGTCAGCACAGTTACCGCGATTAACAACGGCGCATCTTTGCCAAACGGAATCAGCGCCTCACGAGCTGCTGTCATCATACGCGCCCCGCCAGAAGCATGAACATTCACCATCCATACGCCTAAGTCAGCCGCTGCGGCCACGGCGTGTGCTGCTGTGTTGGGAATGTCGTGAAATTTCAGGTCAAGGAAGATATCAAAACCACGCTCTTGCAGTTCACGGACAAACTGTGGCCCAAACAGCGTAAACATCTCTTTGCCGACTTTCAGGCGACAATCGCGTGGGTCGATTTTGTCGACAAATGCCAGCGCGGCATCACGATTATTATAATCGAGGGCAACAACGACGGGAGAACTCGTAACAGCGCGGGAAGAAGATGAAGCAGTTAACGTCATGACCAGACCTTCTTGATGATGGGCACCGGAAGTGGCGCGAAAAGGTAAACGGCGAGCATTCTACCCGTGGAAATAAAAAATTAACAGTTGCGATTTCTCCCCTGTCAGGCTTTTCCATGCAGGAGTTACCGAAGCACATTTGTTGATAACAACTATCAGTATGTTGTAACTAAAGTTGATTTTTTTTAAAATTACAGACCATCCAGACCGCGAATTGGTTTAATGGTTGACCAGGCTCGACAGGACGGACAATGCCAGTAAAGGGTATAAGCGGTAAAACCACACTTCTGGCAGCGATAACGCGGCTTACTGCGTACCTTTTCACCAACCATATCACGCAGCACCATCAGGCTCTCTTTTGCACGCCCTTCTTCCGCTTCATTGAGATGGTAATCCATCAATTTGTGGAACACGCGCATGGTTGGGTGACGTTGCAACTGGCGCGTAATATAAATCTGAGCTGCGTCACTCCCGTCACGCGATTCAATGATGTCAGCAAGCATCAGTTCAGCATCGGCACCGGTGTTCTCTTCTACTGCGCGCTGTAGGAATTCTGCCCATTCGGCTGTTTTACCCAGCTGCTGATAGCAGGTTTGCAGCATTTCCAGCGTTTCGCTGACCAGTTCTCTGTCCTGAGAAATAACGCGTTGCAGGCTTTCGACCGCTTTGCCGTACTCGCCTTTGGCCATAAACACACGCCCCATCATGATGGATACGCGCGCGCTGTTTTTGTCGGCCGCCGCCCCTTTTTTCAGCAAAGCCATGGCACGATCGAGATCGTCGCTGGCAATATATTGAAGAGCTAATTCACAATAGAAATGGGCTATTTCGACCCGCTGTTTATCTTTACCCAGTTTAACCAAACGTTCGGCAACATCGATCGCCTTTTGCCATTCACTGGTGGCCTGGTAGATTTGCAGGAGTTGTTGCAATGCGCCGACACGGAAATCAGTTTCATCAGTCAATTGATTAAACATATCTTCCGCACGATCGTACAACCCGGCAGCCATGTAATCACGACCCAGTTGCTGAATTGCTAACAGGCGCTGTTCATAGGTCAGCGAGGCGCTTTCCATTAAAGTTTGGTGGATGCGAATTGCGCGATCGACTTCGCCACGGGATCGGAACAAGTTTCCGAGCGTAAGGTGGGCTTCAACGGTCCCGGTGTCCTCTTTGAGCATATCGAGGAACAGATCCACCGCTTTATCTTGTTGATTACTAAGCAGAAAGTTCACCCCTGCCACGTAATCACGTGACAGGCGGTTGGCTTCATCTTGCTTGTTTTGTTGCGCACTTCTGCGGCCCATATACCAGCCATAGGCAGCGGCTACAGGCAAGAGCAGAAACAACAACTCCAGCATAGAAAGTTATTCCTTCGCCACTGACGCATGCGGCGCTACCGCCACATCAGTCGCGGATGAAAGCTGGTTTTCCAGTCGCTTTATTTTACGTTCAGCACGCGCCAGAGAAACACGAACTCGCAGCCAGAACAGTCCGCAAATTAACCAACCGATAGCAAAACCCGCAGCAAACAATACGGCCAGCAAAGTAGAGATACGATACTCCCCTTGCGCTAACAGATAGTTAAACGTCACCTGTTGATCGTTCTGCGCACCTAATGTGACCGAAATCACGAAAATCGCCAACACCAATAAGAATATGAGTAAATATTTCACATTACTTCCCGTTATGTGGTTAGAGCGCATAAATTATGGTCAACTTATCGCAATAGCCCTTTAAAGTACCATTTTCACGTCGACTGCGAAATGGCAACTACGTGCATTGTTGGTGATTTAAGGGCGAAAATCAGAAAATCAACCAGCGTTAACTTTCTTCTTCTCGTTGCGCTATCTCACGATTTTCTTCCGGAGGTGGTGTCAATGGCCCACAAATTCGTTGCGCAAGCCAGGTTGCCACCGCCACCAGCGCCCACGAAATCAATGTAGCCACCACCAAATCACACGGCCAATGCATCCCGAGCAGTAGGCGGCTTCCCATGACTCCCGTGGCCCAAACCAGCAAGAGTGCAATGGTGAATGTTCGCCGACGCGGCCACAGTAACCCAACGGCCAGCAGCGCCCAACTGGCAGCAAACATCGTGTGACCGGAAGGAAAGGCAAAACCCGTCTCTTTCTGCCAGTGAGAGCGTAAATAGTCCGGTATATTATTTTCTTCAGCCAACTGTTCTTTCACTAAGCTTCCGCGTTCCGCACGTTTTAAAGTGTAGAACTCCTCAACCGGAATATGATGTGTTTTTTCCAGCCATATCACAAAGGGGCGCGGCTCCTGAACTTTATCTTTTATCCAGGATTTCACTCCTTGTCCAATGAGGATCGCCGCAGCCAAAATGGTAAACAGCATAATTGCGGCTTTGAGGCGAAAACGCAGACACCAGAGAAACCAACCGAATAAAATCAGATGGGTAATGACGCCCCAGGGCTGAGTAACGGTTTCAGTGATCCAAAAGGCTGCTTTTAACAGCCAACTTTGATCTCCTGGTTGCCAACGCCAGCCAGAAATCCATACAGCTACCGGCATTACAAGTAATAGTGCAGCTCCCACTGCGGTACGTCTGGCAATCGAACGCATGGCCTCTCCTTTTTATAACTCCCACAATCATAACTGAAAATGCCTGCTCCAGTAAAAATTGACAGATTTGTGCCATTCAGTGAACGATTGGCGCGTCGTGATTAGGAGAACCCCTTCGCGTTATGGCAAAATAAGACAATACAGAACCAGCATTATCTGGAGAATTTCATGCAGCTTAAACGTGTGGCAGAAGCCAAACTGCCAACCCCATGGGGCGATTTCCTGATGGTGGGATTTGAAGAACTGGCAACCGGACACGATCATGTCGCGCTAGTCTATGGCGATATTTCCGGGCATACCCCGGTACTTGCGCGCGTCCATTCTGAGTGTCTGACCGGTGATGCCCTGTTCAGCTTGCGCTGCGATTGTGGCTTCCAGCTTGAAGCAGCACTGACGCACATTGCCGAAGAAGGCCGAGGTATTTTGCTGTACCACCGTCAGGAAGGACGTAACATCGGTTTGTTGAATAAAATCCGTGCTTATGCGTTACAGGATCAAGGTTACGACACCGTAGAGGCCAATCATCAGTTAGGCTTCGCCGCTGATGAACGTGATTTCACCCTCTGCGCCGATATGTTCAAACTCCTTGGTGTCAATGAAGTCCGCTTGTTAACCAACAACCCGAAAAAAGTCGAAATTCTGACCGAAGCGGGTATCAATATCGTTGAACGCGTGCCGCTGATTGTTGGCCGTAACCCAAATAATGAACATTATCTCGATACAAAAGCCGAGAAAATGGGCCATTTGCTCAACAAATAATCCTCGTTTGTTGCAGGCTTAATATGCTTGCCGGACATTCCACATCCGGCAAGCAAAAGCAAATTATTTCAACATATTACGGATGACATAGTGCAAAATACCGTCGTTCTGGTAATAGGTTAATTCCGTTGCAGTATCGATACGACAATGGCACGGTACAACTTCCTGACTACCATCAGCCCGCGTCAGCGTCACAGGAACCGTAGCGCCAGGTTGCAGATTTTGCAGATCGGCAATATCAATCTTCTCTTCCCCCGTCAGCCCTAACGATTTACGCGTCACACCTTGCGGGAACTCCAGCGGCAAAATACCCATGCCTATTAAATTCGAACGGTGAATACGTTCAAACGATTCGGCAATCACCACGCGAATACCGAGCAGACGTGGGCCTTTTGCTGCCCAGTCACGACTCGAACCTGACCCATACTCTTTCCCGGCAATTACCGCCAGCGGTGTTTTCTCCTGCTGATAGCGCATCGCCGCGTCATAAATAGAGATTACATCATTGCCTGGTAGATGGCGCGTCATCCCCCCTTCGACATCAGGCACCATTTCGTTACGAATGCGAATATTGGCGAACGTGCCACGCATCATCACTTCATGGTTACCACGCCGCGAACCGTAGGAGTTAAAGTCTTTCCGCTCAACACCACGACCTTGTAGATATCGACCCGCCGGGCTATCAGGCTTAATGCTACCCGCCGGAGAGATATGGTCAGTGGTAACCGAATCACCCAGCATTGCCAGAATTCGCGCGCCGTGAATATCTTCCACTGGTGCAGGTGTTGCCTGCATTTCGTCAAAGAAAGGCGATAAGCGAATGTAGGTCGAATCATCCTGCCATCCGTAGGTATCTGATCGTACTACGTTAATCTCTTTCCACTCCGCAGTCCCTTCGAAAACTTCCGCGTACTCCTTACGGAACATTTCAGTGGAGACTTGTTCTACCGCACGGGCAATTTCTTGTGCCGATGGCCAGATATCTTTCAGATATACTGGATCGCCTTTACGATCGTGGCCCAAAGGTTCAGAAACCAGGTTGATATTCATATTGCCTGCCAGTGCATAGGCAACCACCAGCGGCGGCGAAGCCAACCAGTTGGTTTTAACCAGTGGATGAATACGTCCTTCAAAGTTACGGTTGCCAGACAGTACCGCGCCAACGGTTAAATCACCTTTTTTAATCGCGGTTTCGATAGGGTCTGGCAACGGACCAGAGTTACCAATACAGGTAGTACAACCATAGCCCACAAGGTTAAAGCCAAGTTCATCAAGATACGGCGTCAGTTTGGCTTTTGCCAGATAGTCAGAAACCACTTTCGAGCCAGGCGCGAGAGACGCTTTGACCCACGGTTGTCGTTTCAGCCCCAGGGTTACGGCTTTTTTCGCCAGTAATCCAGCCGCCATCAGCACGCTGGGGTTAGAGGTGTTGGTGCACGACGTTATCGCGGCAATAACCACTGCACCATCAGGCAACTGATACTGATTCCCGTTCATAACATAATCGACCGGATGGCGATCTTTATGTGTGGCGTTTATTTCCAGTTCGTTACTGGCGGCAAAGGCTTTTGGCACATCTGGCAGCGCAACACGATCTTGTGGACGCTTTGGACCGGCAAGACTAGCGACTACGTCGTTCATATCCAATTCAAGCGTACTGGTAAATACCGGTTCATCACCTGCGTTCCGCCACATCCCCTGCGCTTTAGCATATTGCTCAACCAGTTCAACCTGGTCTTCACTACGGCCGCTTAACCGCATGTAATCGAGAGTGACAGCATCGATTGGGAAGAACCCGCAGGTTGCACCATATTCCGGCGACATATTGGCAATGGTCGCTCGGTCTGCCAGTGGCAGTGAATCCAGACCATCACCGTAAAATTCGACGAATTTACCCACGACGCCATGTTTACGTAGCATTTGAGTAACGGTCAGCACCAGGTCGGTGGCGGTAATGCCTTCACGGAGTTTGCCGGTGAGTTTAAAGCCCACCACATCAGGAATAAGCATGGAAACTGGCTGACCTAACATCGCCGCTTCTGCTTCGATCCCACCAACGCCCCAGCCCAGCACACCAAGACCGTTAATCATTGTCGTGTGCGAGTCGGTGCCGACGAGCGTATCCGGATAAGCAATCCACTCCCCCTCCTGCAATTCACTCCACACCGCTTTGCCGAGATATTCAAGGTTCACCTGGTGGCAAATCCCGGTGCCTGGCGGCACGACGCTAAAACGCCCGAACGCCTGCTGTCCCCATTTCAGAAACACATAACGCTCGTGGTTGCGCTCCATTTCCAGGCGTACGTTTTCCTCAAATGCCTCATCATCACCAAAGCGATCGACGGTCACCGAGTGGTCAATCACCAGATCGACCGGTGAGAGCGGATTCACCTTCGCGGTATCGCCACCGAGACGTTTGACTGCTTCCCGCATCGCCGCAAGATCAACAACAGCAGGAACGCCAGTAAAATCCTGCATCAGCACTCTGGCTGGACGGTAGGCAATTTCGCGATCGGCATGGGCGTTTTTTAGCCATCCCGCCAGCGCATGAATATCTTCTTCGGTGACCGAATTGCCATCCTGCCAACGCAGCAGGTTTTCGAGCAGAACTTTGAGTGACTTAGGCAGACGGGTGATATCGCCCAGTGATTTGGCAGCAAGCGGCAGGCTGTAGTAGTGGTAAGTTTTATCTTTGGTCTGCAACGTGTCCTTACTGGCTTCTCGTAGGGTTGACGACATAGCTCCTCCTTAATGACAGGGTTGCGATGCCCTGATTCTCTTCAGGGTGAATAATAAAGATAACACAAACATCGAGTAACGATTTGATAACAACCCAAATTGATAAAAGAGGAGAAACCTTGTGGCAACGCAAAAGAAAACCCCGCCACAGCGGGGGCGGAGATCAGTGAGTAACGAGCCAGAGAAGTTCGGCCCAGAAGAGCATCGACAGAGAAAATACGCCCATCCAGGACCAGTATTTCATATTTGTAGTGACCATTGTTATTACTTTGTGTTGAGATAACTCAACTTGTTATTGCTGTGGTGTATTAAAAGCCGTTTAATTCATTAATATATTGAGTAACAAGAATGATGATAATTATTGTTTTTGCTGATCATCTTCAGCAAACATCTCTATAAAGGCTTGCTGTTGCGGTGTTAGTTTCCAGCTATGGGGTATAACGACAGAACAGTCCCGTTTCGTTTCCGTTGCATTGTCATTGTGCTGACATAATGATGACGGCTCCTGATGTTGCTCCTGAACGACCATAGTTATCCCCACACTTTCCAAACCAGCAGTGCGACAACCACCCAAAAGAGCGCTGAACCAAGAAATACCGCAAGCCAGGCTTTGCGTTTTAATTCGGGGTCCCGGCGGGGGGCCTGATTTCCAGAAGGCATTGCTAACCTCATATAATCGCCATCACTTATCAGCAAGATGCCAAACGATTGGTATAATTAATCAAATGATAGGACAAATCCTAATGAAACTTTAGTTAAAAATCCAGCGAATTTACGAATCGTTTCCAGTGAATAATTCAATCTTTTGACCTGAAATAGATATTTGAAGAGTGGAATTTGCAACGCGGATAAATAGACACTACTTTAAGCTCGATTTACCATAAAAATCTTGTGGGTATGTATATTGTGAGCGGCGAACAAATAAAAAGGAATAGAGAATATATTCCGGCACCTTTGTCACATAAAAAGATGCCGGAAATAACGTGGATAATTATTTTTCTGGCAATTTGATATCTTTGAACATAACTTCAATTTCTTCATTGGAACGCAGTGCAACGGCGGCATCAACGACGTCTCGCGTTAAATGCGGCGCAAAACGCTGAATGAAATCATACATATAGCTTCGTAAAAAAGTACTGCGACGAAAACCAATTTTGGTTGTGCTGTGGCTGAAGATATCATGTGCATCGACACGCACCAGATCGGGATCTGAAACCGGATCGACTGCCATGCTGGCAATTACCCCTACTCCCAGCCCAAGACGGACGTAGGTTTTAATGACATCAGCGTCAGTTGCAGTGAAGACAATACGCGGCGTCAGTCCTGCACGGTTAAAGGCTGTGTCCAGTTCGGAACGGCCGGTAAAGCCGAAGGTATACGTTACTAGCGGATACTGCGCCAGTTCTTCAATTGTGATTTCCTTTTTGCCCGCCAGAGGATGATCCGGGGTTACCACAATAGCCCGGTTCCAGTGGTAGCAAGGCAACATCACTAAATCTTCATATAAATGCAGGGCTTCCGTGGCGATTGCGAAATCGGCATTACCTTTAGAGACTGCGTCAGCAATTTGTGTCGGCGACCCCTGATGCATATGCAAAGAAACGCGAGGATAACGCTCGATAAAGCCTTTAATGACATTTGGCAGCGCATAACGTGCCTGTGTGTGGGTAGTGGCAATATACAGCGAACCTTTATCAGGCCAGGTGTGCTCACCGGCAACCGATTTAATAGCGTCGACCTTTGACAACACTTCACGAGCAATACGAATAATTTCCTGCCCTGCGGGTGTTACCTGCGTCAGGTGCTTACCGCTACGGGAAAAAATTTGAATGCCCAGTTCATCTTCCAACATTCTGACTTGCTTACTGATCCCGGGTTGTGATGTGTAAAGTCCTTCAGCCGTTGAGGAGACATTCAGGTTATGATTGACTACCTCAACAATATAGCGAAGTTGTTGTAATTTCATGTTAAACCATCCAATTAGACGCCATCAGAACATCGTTTTATCGTCACACCTGGCGGGTGACTAATACGATTTAATAATAAAAAAAGTGATAACTATAACCACTATATCATTTATAGCTTTAGTGTATAGGTGTGTAGAAAAAATAATATGCAATGAAAAAGAGCCGCTTTCGCGACCCTTTGTTTATAAAAACCTGACAGAATTAAAGGTTATTTTTTCCCTTCGACCCATTTGCCATCAACATAAAATGCTGACCAGCCAGTTGCCTTTCCGTCTTTTTCCGAAGAGACATATTGCTGTTTGGTTTTACGGCTAAAGCGAACCATTGTCTTATTACCGTCTGGATCCTGCTGCGGCGCATCCGCCAGATAACGCAGTTTTTCCGGCAGACGGTCGCGGAAGCGATAAAGCTCTTCCACCAGCGGCGCACGCGTTTCTCGAGATTTCGGGAAGGTGTTGGCTGCAAGGAACACGCCTGCAGCGCCGTCACGCAGCACGAAATAAGCATCCGATTTTTCGCACGCTAATTCTGGCAGCGGTACCGGATCTTCTTTCGGTGGTGCCACTTCGCCGTTACGTAAAATCTTACGCGTGTTTTTACACTCTTCGTTGGTGCAGGCCATGTATTTACCGAAACGCCCCATTTTCAGGTGCATTTCAGAGCCACATTTTTCACACTCAACGATCGGGCCGTCATAACCTTTAATACGGAATTCGCCCTCTTCGATCTCGTAACCATCGCAGGTTGGGTTATTACCACAAACATGCAACTTCCGTTTCGGATCGATGAGATAGCTGTCCATCGCCGTGCCGCATTTCGGGCAACGACGTTTTGCGCGCAGGGCGTTAGTTTCAGCGTCTTCGCCTTCCAGTACGTTCAGTACTTCGTTTTCCGGCACCAGGTTAATGGTGGTTTTGCAACGCTCTTTCGGCGGCAGCGCATAGCCTGAACAGCCAAGGAATACCCCGGTGCTGGCGGTGCGAATACCCATTTTGCGGCCACAGGTCGGGCAGTCAATGCTGGTCAGAACCATCTGGTTCGGACGCATACCGCCCTCTTCCGGATCTTTTTCCGCTTTATCAAGTTGCTGGGTGAAATCCGAGAAGAAGTGATCCAGCACGGCTTTCCATTCTGCTTCGTGATTTGCCACCTGGTCGAGGCTGTTTTCCATCTGCGCGGTGAAGTCGTAATTCATTAATTCGCGGAAATTTTCTTCCAGGCGATCGGTGACGATTTCACCCATTTTTTCTGCATAGAATCGACGGTTTTCCACTCGCACATAGCCGCGGTCCTGGATGGTCGAAATAATCGACGCATAGGTAGACGGACGACCGATCCCGCGTTTTTCCAGCTCTTTAACCAGCGAAGCTTCGCTGAAACGGGCTGGCGGCTTGGTAAAGTGCTGTGCCGGAGTCAGTTCAACAAGCGTCAGAGCATCGCCTTTATCGACTGCCGGTAAAATACGATCTTCATCGCCTTTACGCAGCGCAGGCATCACTTTCGTCCAGCCATCAAAACGCAGAATACGTCCGCGTGCTTTCAGGCGGAAATCGCCTGCACCAACGGTCAGCGTGGTGGAATCATATTTCGCCGGGGTCATCTGACAGGCAACGAACTGACGCCAGATTAACTGGTAAAGTTTCTGTGCGTCCGCTTCCATATCCTTCAGCGATTCCGCCATCACATTGACGTCAGAAGGACGAATCGCTTCGTGCGCTTCCTGTGAGTTTTCTTTGCTGGCGTACTGATTCGGGCTTTCCGGCAGATATTTATTACCAAAATTATCGCTGATATAACTGCGAACCATATTTACCGCGTCCTGACTCAGGTTAGTGGAGTCGGTACGCATGTAAGTGATATAGCCTGCTTCATACAGACGCTGCGCCATCATCATGGTTTTTTTCACGCCAAAACCAAGACGGGTGCTGGCAGCCTGTTGCAGCGTGGAGGTAATAAAAGGAGCGCCAGGCTTACTGGTTGTCGGTTTGTCTTCACGTTCAAGCACGCTATAGCGCGCTTTTTCCAGCAGACTTACCGCAGCCTGAGTTTGTTCTTTATTGACCGGACGGAACGGTTTGTCATTCTGATGGGTTACCTGCAAAGCCAATGCTTCGCCGGATGGCGTGGTCGTGCTGGCATCAACTTCCCAGAACTCTTCCGGTACGAACGCTTTAATTTCACGCTCACGTTCGACCACCAGGCGGACCGCCACTGATTGCACACGCCCTGCAGACAGACCGCGAGCAATTTTTTTCCACAGCAGCGGAGAAACCATATAACCCACCACGCGGTCCATAAAGCGACGCGCCTGCTGGGCATTAACACGATCGATATTCAGCTCACCTGGCTTGTTAAATGCCTGACGAATCGCGTTTTTAGTAATTTCGTTAAATACCACTCGGCTATAGCGTGCATCATCACCACCAATCACTTCCCGCAGGTGCCATGCAATGGCTTCCCCTTCGCGGTCAAGGTCGGTTGCGAGATAGATGTGGTCGGCTTTTTCAGCCAGTTGTTTCAGTTCAGAGACGACCTTCTCTTTACCTGGCAACACTTCATAGTGCGCCTCCCAATTGTGCCACGGGTCAACCCCCATACGGTTGACGAGAGCGCCACGTTCATCCTTTTTAGGCTTTTTAGCCGTCTTGGTGGAGGTAGAGTCGGCACTCTTTTTGGCAGTTGAGCCACTGGTCGGCAAATCGCGGATATGACCGACGCTGGATTTCACCACGTAGTCACTACCCAGATACTTGTTGATCGTTTTGGCTTTTGCCGGGGACTCAACGATGACAAGAGCTTTACCCATATTCACCTTACCTAATTTGATTCTTCCAGGAATGCGTCGCACATTGATAAACCTTCCACTGGCAACGAGTTACCGATATGGACTCGCTCTCTGCGGATATCAACCCCTTGTCGTGACTCTGTTCACGAAAATTCAGGTGACTGAGTTAACAGGTCTTGGCCTACAGGCGCTATAGCACGACGTAATTTTGGTCGAATGTCAAGCAAATCTATTGCCAGATTGACGAAAGCGTCACACTGTACCTGATAAAATCCGTTACGCAACTTTATTAGCATGCAAAATCCAAAGTTGCCAGTAAGGCGCTCTTGCCGTCAGCGTGGTATATTTGTCTGAAAGCCATGCCTGGCGTAGACTAATGTCCTTGTTTAAGGAGTAAATAATGAACAAAGAGACACAACCCATCGACCGCGAAACGCTGTTGAAAGAGGCTAACAAAATCATTCGTGAGCATGAGGATACGCTCGCAGGGATTGAAGCCACCAGCGTCACGCAGCGTAATGGCGTGCTGGTGTTTAGCGGCGATTATTTTTTAGATGAACAAGGATTGCCGACAGCGAAAAGCACCGCGGTGTTTAATATGTTCAAACACCTGGCTCATGTGCTCTCGGAAAAATACCATCTGGTCGATTAAAGCAAAACGCGAGGTTTTACCCTCGCGTTTATCTTTTACATCAACGGCTTTTGCCCGCGTTGCCACCAGCGTAGCAACAATCGGTCGGCGCTCTCTGCTGCGCTGCCGGTGAATCGGTCGATTAACCGTTTACGCTGCATATAGCGCACATTGACCACTTCACGCCCTTCCATCAGGCTAAGGATCACTTCATCACTGGTGTTGATTTCGTCAACCAGGCCTTTCTCTATCGCCTGTTGTCCGTACCAGTGTTCACCGGTTGCCACCTGTTCAATGTCCAGAGACGGACGCATACGCTTCACAAAATCTTTAAATAACTGATGCGTTTCGTTCAGTTCTTCGCGGAATTTCTCGCGCCCTTCTTCTGTATTTTCACCCAGCAATGTCAGCGTGCGCTTATATTGCCCGGCAGTGTGTAGTTCGATATCAATGTCTTTGCTTTTCAGGAATCGGTTAAAGTTGGGCATTTGCGCCACAACACCAATGGAGCCAACAATTGCAAATGGCGCTGAAACAATTTTATCCGCCACACAGGCCATCATGTAACCGCCGCTGGCAGCCACTTTGTCTACCGTAACGGTTAAAGGAATATTTTTATCGCGCAGACGCTGCAACTGTGAAGCCGCCAGACCGTAACCATGTACCATGCCGCCGGGGCTTTCCAGACGCAGAACGACCTGATCCTGCGGTTTAAATGCCGCGAGAACCGCTGTGACCTCTTCACGTAGCGCATTCACTTCATGGGCATCCATACTGCCTTTGAAATCCAGCACCCAGACACGTGGCTTGTTTTCGGCTGCCACCTCGCCCAGTTTGGCTTTTGCTTTCGCTGCCTTCGCTTCTTGCTTGTGCTTTTTCTTCTGCGCTTTGTGCCACTGCTTTTGCTGATGCGGGTCCATCAACGCTGCTGCCAGTTCTTCTTTCATCTCCTTATATTGTTCGCTGAGATTGTTAACCCGTAACTCGCCACGCTGGCGTTTATTACGTTGAGCAACATTGACAATAATGGCGGCAACAGCCGCAATCGCCACCACAACAGTGACAATTTTCGCCAAAAACAAACCATATTCAGACAACAATTCCACGAGTCCCACCTTGGTTAAACAACGCTTTGCTTCACAGTTTACAACAGGCATGTTAAGCCGTCTCGCAGAGATATTCTTGACGAGAAAGTATGACAAAGTATTCATTTTGCGGCGTTATCGCCCCAGGCTGATTGAAATGCCCTTCTGTTTCAGGCATAAAACCCCAAAGTCATAAAGTACACTGGCAGCGCGACTGTTGATGTCGTCGGGGAGTAGCCATGCATTACCAACCAAAACAAGATTTACTCAATGATCGTATAATCCTGGTGACAGGCGCCAGCGACGGCATTGGTCGTGAAGCCGCTTTAACTTATGCGCGCTATGGCGCGACGGTCATTCTGCTGGGCCGTAACGAAGAAAAATTACGTCAGGTGGCCCAGAGCATGTTCGAAGAGACAGGACGCCAGCCGCAGTGGTTTATTCTCGATTTGCTGACCTGTACGTCCGAAGACTGCCAACAACTGGCACAGCGCATTGCTGTTAATTATCCGCGTCTGGATGGCGTTCTGCATAATGCCGGATTGCTTGGCGACGTTTGCCCAATGCGCGAGCAAAATCCGCAGGTCTGGCAGGACGTTATGCAAGTCAACGTTAATGCTACCTTTATGCTCACCCAGGCACTGCTTCCTTTATTACTCAAATCGGACGCCGGTTCGCTGGTCTTCACCTCATCAAGCGTTGGGCGCCAGGGGCGTGCCAACTGGGGCGCATATGCAGTGTCGAAATTTGCCACCGAAGGAATGATGCAAGTGCTGGCCGATGAATATCAGCAGCGCCTGCGTGTGAACTGCATTAACCCGGGCGGTACACGTACTGCAATGCGTGCCAGTGCTTTCCCCACCGAAGATCCACAGAAACTCAAAACACCCGCCGATATCATGCCACTCTATTTATGGCTGATGGGCGATGACAGCCGCCGTAAAACCGGCATGACCTTTGACGCCCAACCGGGCCGCAAACCAGGAATTTCCCAATGAGTGATGAACGCTACCAACAGCGTCAGCAGCGTGTTAAAGAGAAAGTTGATGCTCGCGTGGCGCAAGCGCAGGATGAGCGTGGCATTGTCATCGTCTTTACCGGCAATGGAAAAGGCAAAACCACCGCGGCATTTGGTACCGCAACTCGCGCAGTTGGCCATGGTAAAAAAGTGGGCGTCGTGCAGTTTATTAAAGGTACCTGGCCTAACGGCGAGCGCAATCTGCTGGAGCCACATGGCGTCGAGTTTCAGGTGATGGCAACGGGCTTTACCTGGGATACGCAGAATCGCGAGTCTGATACCGCCGCCTGCCGCGAAGTCTGGCAACATGCCAAACGGATGCTGGCAGATTCTTCACTGGATATGGTTTTGCTCGATGAGCTGACGTATATGGTGGCGTATGACTATTTGCCACCAGAAGAAGTGATTCAGGCGTTAAATGAACGTCCACATCAGCAAACCGTCATTATTACGGGTCGAGGCTGTCATCGGGATATACTCGAACTGGCGGATACGGTAAGTGAGTTACGCCCCGTGAAACATGCATTTGATGCTGGCGTAAAAGCGCAGATAGGGATTGATTACTAAGCGAAAGCACCTCAAAAGAAGCCTCTTGAGGTGCTTTAATCATAACTATATTCAAGCGGCAATAGCGAAATTCAAAATGCGTTTAATCTCATTCAAATGTCCCGGATATGCTTCATGATTCTCAGCGTCAACATCTTCAATAAATAATATCAGTTCAGTAATTAACGCATTAGCATCGCCATAATTTATCCCGGTTAACTCTGGTGAAGTTTCAGTACCATAGTTAATCGTCAGGTTGTTCATAACTTCGAGGATAAGGATAAAATATTTATGACAAACATTGCATGTAGTTTTATTGCCCAGGGTATTATACAGCATGTCGAGTAATGCCAGTATTCTACGATTTTGCACATCGTTCATAAAAAGCCTCCTATAACATTATTCCGCTGGCAACAAGTAATTTTGCCACCCCCTCAGACGCCTTTAACCCACTAATGACCTGTGCGCGTAATATTTCATTTAATCTTTTTTGTTCAGCTGCCGTGCGTGTTTTATTAACGTATAGCTTTTTCAGATAGTCACCCTTATCTATAAAAGCATTTAAAGCCTCAATCGCGGGCATGGCAGGCGCCGATGCCTGTAGCCTGGTTTCATTCACATTGATTACTGAACTTAGAAACTCTTTCCTGTTTTTCAGAGTGTTAAACTCTGTATTCTTAGAATTTTTAGACGCCGTATTATAATAAAACATATTATCATGCACATTCGCAAAGGTGTAATTTTCAATCTCATTGCTTTTTGTATAAATATCATTGCGCAAAACTGTCATGTTCTTTATAAGTCTTACCCAGTTTTCATCTACCGTTTTACCTATTTTCCCAGAATTAACCCTTATTATATATAACTCATTGAAATAATTTACTAAATCTTTAACCGCTGCTGCAGATTGCGCTAAATCTTTGCTATGTGAAACACCAAGTAGTGTTTGTGCGTTGTTTGCGTGATCCAGAGCCTGTTTAAGTAATGCTACTTGCTGACTTTCTGAAGTTGCCATATCCTCAGTCAGAAGTTCCACATAAGCACTCATGCTATTAATGACTTCCATTGAAGCCAGCAATTTTTCTTTCTCGAAAGGGACTAATTGTACTTTTTCTGTATTTGGCCCTGGACGCTGGCATAATTTTCCGCCATTACCATCCCCCCTATACCTATGGTATAATCAGGTCGCAGTGCACAATCCGGATTAGTCGCATAAAAATTAACAAGGAAGTTTTCACGAGAAGCATAGTATTGTTTAAAGAAACTTGCATTCGCCGCTACCGCTTTGTTACCTGCAGTAATAACAGTTTCAGCTTGTTCGTTTTTCAATGCTTCAGTTGCACAACCTGAAAGCATTAACAGTGATAGAAATATTCCACTATATCTAATCATAACCCACCTCTTGACGTTGAGTTTATCTCAGATAATTAAATAGTAATGTGGCTATTTCCGGGCATTATTCATAAGCAAGTATGAAATTAAATTAAAATACTGCGACTATTTATCATGCTTCAAATGAAGAAAGGCCCCGCAGGGCCTTTATTTTATACTTATATTAAATTAACCGTTATTATTACGTCCGCCAGAACGACGGCCGCCGCTCACCTGGCTATGACGTTTCACCGCACGTCGAATTTGATTCGCCTTCATGCGACGACGATCTTTTTCTACGGCGACTTTAGAGCTGCTTTCTGGCGGCAGTTCCACCAGTTCACGCAGATAGTTTGTCTGAGCGAGATCCAGCTCAGTCCAGCCGCCGCGTGGCAGACCTTTCGGCAGTGGAATATCACCGTAACGTACACGGATCAGGCGGCTTACCTGCACACCAACCGCTTCCCAAAGACGACGAACTTCGCGGTTACGTCCTTCAGTCAGCGTGACGTTATACCACTGGTTAATCCCTTCGCCACCGCTGAACTTGATGGTTTTAAATGCTGCCGGACCATCTTCCAGCTGCACGCCGCGGCTTAAATCACGCAGTTTCGCGTCGTCAACCTGACCAAATACACGCACGGCATATTCACGTTCAACTTCACGGCTTGGATGCATTAAACGGTTTGCCAGTTCACCGTCGGTGGTGAACAGCAACAGACCACAGGTGTTAACGTCCAGACGACCTACGGCAATCCAGCGTGCTCCACGCAGCTTTGGCAGACGGTCAAACACCGTTGGACGCCCTTCCGGGTCATTACGTGTACACAACTCACCTTCTGGCTTGTAATAGGCCAGAACACGACAAATTTGTTCAGCGGACTCGCGTACCGAAATCAGGTGACCATCGATACGAATTTTCAGCCCAGGGGTAACTTCAACGCGATCGCCGAGTTTAGCAATTTTGCCATCGACACTCACACGACCGGCTTCAATAATAGATTCGATTTCACGGCGAGAACCGTGGCCGGCACGCGCCAGCACTTTCTGTAACTTTTCGCTCATTGAGCTTCCTTTTGGTGTCGCCTTCCCAGGCGTCTGATATTCTTTTGTGCAACAGTGAGTCAGAACGTACATCTGACCCACTGATAGTAAAGTCTGTTTGAACTCTTCAGGCCTTAGTAAACAACTCGACGTTTTAACTGACCTGGCTTTGAGGCGCAACATACTACACTATCTTTATGGTTAAAGCTTGTTTCGATTAACATCAGCTTGATTACCAGCCACCACCGCCTCCGCCACCTGCGCCGCCGCCAGCACCACCACCGGAATAACTTCGCCCCAGCAAACTGGTATTGGCCCCCACACTCAGGTGCATCTGTAATGAGAATAAAACACCGCTACGGGCAATTTCCGGAGCGCGAACTGCCGCTGTAAGTGACGGAGTGATACGTGCGGCCCATTCTCTGCCAAGGTTTGCCGAAACCGCCCAACCTAACAACGTGTAATCCAGTTTCCGTGTTTCCCCTTTCCGCCGCCGCCCACTGTGCGTTGCCGCCTCTTTACGCGCAAGATAGTTAACGATAGCCTCGCCGTGGGCATAACGTTGCTGCCCAGTTTGTGTAAACTGTGGCAGAAAAATATACCCCAGGGCGGTGAGATACCCCGTCAGGAAAACGGCGCTAAAATAACCGGCTGGCATATACCAGTAAAAGAACACATCTCCGACATTGATGTAGAGAGAATAGAAAGCCACGCCTGAACAAATCAATGGTAAAAACAACGTGATGATTACACGATTAACACAAGGTTTGTCATCATCGCGGGCAAACAAAAGCTCAAGGGAACAAAACAAATAAGGAAGAAACCAGCAGGTCATGATAAACATATCTGCCACCACGCTCATACCTGCCCAGCCTACGGGACTCAGGTTTCCATAGAGAATGACCGCCAATATCGCCAGTCCGCCCCATTGCAAAAACGCATCAGGTCGGTAAAACGAAGACCTTTTACGTGGCAGATAAAATTTCTGCATCCGTAAAAATGCTCTGCGTAATACTCTGTTTCGTCCACCAGCGAGAATTATCTTGTCGCCTTTGCGAAATAACGCCTCCAGTAATAACTGCTCTGCGGGCAGTAATACCGCATTATTTCTGGTAGCGCCTTCATTAACACGAACCAGGGTTTGCTGGTTTTTGTCATGCTGATCCTCCAGATAAATTTTTCCTTTCACGATCAGATTTACAATATCGGCACAAAAACCTTTGTCGTCATAAACCCGTTTTGCATCAAGGCGCAACATGCCAGGCGTGTAATCTGGAGGAATGGTTTCAGTTTCACTCACATTCACCGGCGTAAATTGCGGCCTGCATTTCCACAGATATAACCATCCACACGCCAGTAACAGACACGGTAACCAAATGATAAGAGACGATGTTGAGGGCAAAAAAAGATGGCTAAAAATATTCGTCGTGTGTTGTGCCGGGGCATTATCCAGTAAGGCATGAGGCCAACGGTAGAGTACAGTGAAATCTTCACGATAAAACGGATCGCGCGATTCAATTCTTCCATCCTCAAGGATGCGGCCATTTCGATATGTTTCGCCCTCATCTCCGGTAAAGAGATCGATTTCCCTAAATGGATTACCTGCAATATTAGGTAACTTGAGCGAAAATCGGGTCTTATAGATTTCAAATGGCCAGTTATTACCGGTCACGTTCCAGATAAGCAGGTCAGAATCACCCTCATGCAGGAAAGCATTTTCAACCTGGTAATGAATTTGATAGTGATAATCGCCTTGCGGCAAGAAACGCTGCTTATCACCCACAACAATACTCATCAACCCAATATGCCAGTCGAGTTGCCAGGGTTCAGGCATACCATCACGAGTGACGCCAATAATGCGATAGTTTAGCAGTGCAGCGTCACCATCAGGCTGCATCCATAATCGCGGCAAATCACGATAAAATCCGTGCTTAATCTGCTGATTTCTTGCCTGAAAATGAATGTTCTCTTTAATGTCGAGCACCCCATCAGGTTGCATGGTGGCCTCAACATCAAAAAGTGAGATCCCTTCTTCATAAGAAGGGATCTCCGTGTTTTTCGCATGACTCAACGAAGAGAAAATCAGCCCAACGATTAACAGCAAAATGCAGCGAAATGTCCCTGCCATAATCTTCCATCCGTGGAACGCAATTTTTTATAAGAAAGGCTTCACATCACCTACGCCTTCACGCACCACGACTGGCGTATCATCGGTGAGATCAATAACCGTTGTCGGTTTCTGTCCGAGATAGCCGCCATGAATAATTAAATCCACCTGTTTTTCCAGACGGTCTTTAATTTCTTCCGGATCGGATTCAGTAAATTCGCTTCCCGGCAGCATTAACGAAGTGGAAAGCATCGGTTCACCCAGCACCTCAAGTAATGCCTGGGCGATGGGGTTTGACGGCACGCGCATGCCGATGGTTTTACGTTTTTCCTGTAACAGGCGGCGCGGCACCTCTTTCGTCCCCTTCAGGATGAAGGTGTAGTTGCCCGGCGTGTTGTTTTTCATCAGGCGGAACGCAACGTTATCCACAAATGAATAGGTCGAGAGTTCAGATAGATCGCGACACATCAGGGTAAAGTTGTGACCGTCCGGCAGCTGGCGAATACGACAAATACGCTCCATGGCGTTTTTATCTTCGATTTTACAGCCAAGTGCATAGCCGGAATCGGTTGGATAAACAATCACCCCACCTTTACGCACGATCTCCACCGCCTGGTTGATCAGACGTTGCTGCGGGTTATCAGGATGAATATAAAAAAACTGGCTCATAATTCCCTCTCTGTGGTGTTCTGCGGCTGTTCCCATAGCTGCCAGACGCCTTCAACGCCTGCGGGCAGCCAGAGTTTACGACCCAGTTCGATCCACGGGCACGGCTGATGAAAATCAGATCCTTGAGATGCCCATAAATGGTGCTGACGCGCAAGTGTCGCCAGTTGGGTACGTTCATTGGGCGATTGCTGGCACTGCGCGACTTCCATCGCGTCGCCGTGGTGTTCGGCAAAATGCGCAACCAATCTTTTCAGCCATTTAGCACTAAGATTGTACCGCCCAGGATGAGCAAGCACCGCCTTACCGCCAGAATGATGAATGACATCAATAGCTTGTTCTATTGTACACCACTGTGGCGGAACGTATCCGGTTTTCCCGCGCGCCAGATATTTTTTAAAGACATCTGCCACTGAGCTGGCTTTGCCGCACTCCACAAGGAAACGAGCAAAATGGCCACGCGTCACCGCACCGCCCTGCGCCAGTCTTTGCGCGCCTTCCAGTGCACCTGGTATTTGCGCTTTTTCCAGTCTTTCAGCGATTAACTGCGCCCGCTGATTGCGTCGTTCTGTCTGCTGCGCGAGGAACTCACACATTTCCGGATGCGCAATATCAATATTCAGCCCGACAATATGAATTTCATGATTTTCCCAGACGGTAGATATTTCCACGCCAGGAATAAGATTCAGTGCCAGTCCCGAACGTGAAATTTCTTCTCTTGCTGGTGCGATCGCTGCTGTGGTGTCATGGTCAGTAATCGCCAGCGTGCCAACGCGCATGTCTACGGCACGTTGTACCAGCGCTTCTGGTGTCAGACAGCCATCGGAAGCTGTGGTATGGCTGTGCAGGTCGTAAATCACTGCGTAGTTTGTGTCGCTCAAGGCGCACTCCCGTTTTGGAAAATGTTTATTGCGCCGACATCATAACGGTTCTGACAAATATTCTGAAATGAGCTGTTGACAATTAATCACCGAACTAGTTAACTAGTACGCAAGTTCACGTAAAAAGGGTATCGACAATGAAAGCGATTTTCGTACTGAAAGGTTGGTGGCGCACTTCCTGAAACGGGCAGTGTATTCACTATGCGTAAAGCAATCAGATACCCAGCCCGCCTCATAAGCGGGCTTTTTTTTGAACAAAATTAGAGAATAACAATGCAAACACAAAAACCGACTCTCGAACTGTTAACCTGCGAAGGCGCTTATCGCGACAACCCGACCGCGCTTTTTCATCAGTTGTGTGGGGATCGTCCGGCAACGCTGCTGCTGGAATCCGCAGATATCGACAGCAAAGATGATTTAAAAAGCCTGCTGCTAGTGGACAGTGCGCTGCGCATTACAGCATTAGGTGACACTGTCACAATTAAAGCACTCTCCGGCAATGGCGAAGCCCTGCTGACACTGCTGGATAACGCCCTGCCTGCGGGTGTGGAAAATGAACAATTACCAAACTGCCGTGTGCTGCGCTTCCCGCCCGTCAGTTCGCTGTTGGATGAAGATGCCCGCTTATGCTCCCTTTCGGTATTTGACGCTTTTCGTTTGTTGCAGGATCTGGTGAATGTACCGAAGGAAGAACGAGAAGCGATGTTCTTTGGCGGCCTGTTCTCTTACGACCTGGTCGCTGGGTTTGAAGATTTACCGCAACTGGCAGCGGAAAATAACTGCCCTGATTTCTGTTTTTATCTCGCTGAAACGCTGATGGTTATCGATCATCAGAAAAAAAGCACCCGCATTCAGGCCAGCCTGTTTGGTCAAAATGAAGAAGAAAAACAACGTCTCACTGCTCGCCTGAACGAACTTCGCCAGCAACTGACCGAAGCCGCGCCACCGCTGCCGGTGGTTTCCGTGCCGCATATGCGTTGTGAATACAATCAAAGCGATGACGAGTTTGGTGGTGTAGTACGTGCGTTGCAAAAAGCGATTCGCGCCGGAGAAATTTTCCAGGTCGTGCCATCTCGCCGTTTCTCACTACCCTGCCCGTCACCGCTGGCAGCCTATTATGTTTTGAAAAAGAGTAACCCCAGCCCGTATATGTTCTTTATGCAGGATGATGATTTCACCCTGTTTGGCGCGTCGCCGGAAAGCTCGCTCAAGTATGACGCCACCAGCCGCCAGATTGAGATCTACCCGATTGCCGGAACACGCCCACGCGGTCGTCGCGCCGATGGTTCACTGGACAGAGATCTCGACAGCCGAATTGAACTCGAAATGCGTACCGACCATAAAGAACTTTCAGAACATCTGATGCTGGTAGATCTCGCCCGAAATGACCTGGCGCGCATTTGCACTCCGGGCAGTCGCTACGTAGCCGATCTCACCAAAGTAGACCGTTATTCCTATGTGATGCACCTCGTCTCCCGCGTGGTCGGCGAGCTGCGCCACGATCTTGACGCCCTGCACGCTTACCGCGCCTGTATGAATATGGGGACGTTAAGCGGTGCGCCGAAAGTGCGCGCCATGCAGTTAATTGCCGAGGCGGAAGGTCGTCGACGCGGCAGCTACGGCGGCGCAGTAGGTTATTTCACCGCGCACGGCGATCTCGACACCTGCATTGTGATTCGCTCGGCGCTGGTGGAGAACGGCGTCGCCACCGTGCAAGCCGGTGCTGGTGTTGTCCTTGATTCTGTTCCGCAGTCGGAAGCCGACGAAACCCGTAATAAAGCCCGCGCTGTTCTGCGCGCTATCGCCACCGCGCATCATGCACAGGAGACTTTCTGATGGCTGACATTCTGCTGCTCGATAATATTGACTCTTTTACTTACAACCTGGCAGATCAGTTGCGCAGCAATGGTCATAACGTGGTGATTTACCGCAACCATATTCCGGCGCAAACCTTAATTGAACGTCTGGCGACCATGAGCAATCCGGTGCTGATGCTTTCCCCTGGCCCCGGCGTGCCGAGCGAAGCCGGTTGTATGCCGGAACTCCTCACCCGCCTGCGCGGCAAGCTGCCAATTATTGGCATTTGCCTCGGTCATCAGGCGATTGTCGAAGCCTACGGTGGTTATGTCGGTCAGGCGGGCGAAATTCTTCATGGCAAAGCCTCCAGCATTGAACATGACGGTCAGGCGATGTTTGCTGGATTGACAAACCCACTGCCAGTGGCGCGTTATCACTCGCTGGTTGGCAGTAACATTCCGGCCGGTTTAACCATTAACGCCCATTTTAATGGCATGGTGATGGCGGTGCGTCACGATGCAGATCGCGTTTGTGGATTCCAGTTCCATCCGGAATCCATTCTCACCACTCAGGGCGCTCGCCTGCTGGAACAAACGCTGGCCTGGGCGCAACAGAAGCTGGAGCCCACCAACACGCTGCAACCGATTCTGGAAAAACTGTATCAGGCGCAGACCCTTAGCCAGCAGGAAAGCCACCAGCTATTTTCAGCAGTGGTGCGTGGCGAGCTGAAGCCGGAACAACTGGCGGCGGCGCTGGTGAGCATGAAAATTCGCGGCGAGCACCCGAACGAAATCGCCGGAGCAGCAACGGCGCTACTGGAAAACGCCGCGCCGTTCCCGCGCCCGGATTATCTGTTTGCCGATATCGTCGGTACTGGCGGTGACGGCAGCAACAGTATCAACATTTCTACTGCCAGTGCTTTTGTCGCTGCGGCATGTGGACTGAAAGTGGCGAAACACGGCAACCGCAGCGTCTCCAGTAAATCTGGTTCGTCGGATCTGCTGGCGGCATTCGGTATTAACCTGGATATGAATGCAGATAAATCACGCCAGGCACTGGACGAGTTAGGCGTCTGCTTTCTCTTTGCGCCGAAATATCACACCGGATTTCGCCACGCAATGCCAGTTCGCCAGCAACTGAAAACCCGCACCCTGTTCAATGTGCTGGGGCCATTGATTAACCCGGCACATCCGCCGCTGGCATTAATTGGTGTCTACAGCCCGGAACTGGTGCTGCCGATTGCTGAAACCCTGCGTGTGCTGGGGTATCAACGCGCAGCAGTGGTGCACAGTGGCGGAATGGACGAAGTTTCCTTACACGCGCCGACAATCGTTGCAGAGCTTCATGATGGCGAAATTAAAAGCTATCAACTGACCGCGGAAGATTTTGGCCTGACGCCTTACCACCAGGAGCAACTCGCTGGCGGAACACCGGAAGAAAATCGTGACATTTTAACACGCTTGTTACAAGGTAAAGGCGACGCCGCCCATGAAGCAGCCGTCGCGGCGAATGTCGCCATGTTAATGCGCCTGCACGGCCATGAAGATCTGCAAGCCAATGCACAAACCGTTCTTGAGGTGCTGCGCAGTGGTTCCGCTTACGACAGAGTCACCGCACTGGCGGCACGAGGGTAAATGATGCAAACCGTTTTAGCGAAAATCGTCGCAGACAAGGCGATTTGGGTAGAAGCCCGCAAACAGCAGCAACCGCTAGCCAGTTTTCAGAATGAGGTTCAGCCGAGCACGCGACATTTTTATGATGCGCTACAGGGTGCACGCACCGCGTTTATTCTCGAGTGCAAAAAAGCATCACCATCGAAAGGTGTGATCCGTAATGATTTCGATCCGGCACGCATTGCCTCGATTTATAAACATTACGCTTCGGCCATTTCGGTGCTGACCGATGAGAAATATTTCCAGGGGAGCTTTGATTTCCTCCCTATCGTCAGCCAAATCGCGCCCCAGCCAATTTTATGTAAAGACTTTATTATCGACCCTTACCAGATCTATCTGGCGCGCTATTACCAGGCCGATGCCTGCTTATTAATGCTTTCAGTACTGGAAGACGAACAATATCGCCAGCTTGCTGCCGTCGCCCACAGTCTGGAGATGGGCGTGCTGACCGAAGTCAGTAATGACGAGGAGCTGGAACGTGCCATCGCCCTGGGGGCAAAAGTTGTCGGCATCAACAACCGCGATCTGCGTGATTTGTCGATTGATCTCAACCGCACGCGCGAGCTTGCGCCGAAACTAGGGCACAACGTGACGGTAATCAGCGAATCCGGCATCAATACTTATGCTCAGGTGCGCGAGTTAAGCCACTTCGCTAACGGCTTTCTGATTGGTTCGGCGCTAATGGCCCATGATGATTTGAACGCCGCCGTGCGTCGAGTGTTACTGGGTGAGAATAAAGTGTGTGGCCTGACTCGCCCACAGGATGCCAGAGCCGCTTATGACGCGGGCGCTATTTACGGTGGATTGATATTCGTTACAACGTCACCTCGCTGCGTCAGCGTTGAACAGGCGCAGGCAGTGATAGCTGCGGCACCGTTGCAATATGTCGGCGTGTTCCGTAATCACGATATCAGTGAGGTCGTTGATAAAGCGAAGACCCTGGCACTGGCAGCAGTACAACTGCATGGCAGTGAGGACCAGAAATATATCGACGAACTGCGTGACGCGCTGCCTGAAAACATTGCCATCTGGAAAGCATTGAGCGTCGGTGAAACGCTTCCCGCGCGCGATTTTCAGCACGTCGATAAATATGTATTCGACAACGGCCTGGGCGGGAGCGGGCAACGTTTCGACTGGTCACTGTTAAACGGTCAATCGCTTGGCAACGTGCTGCTGGCGGGTGGCTTAGGCGCAGATAACTGCGTGGAAGCGGCACAAACCGGCTGCGCCGGGCTTGATTTTAATTCTGCTGTAGAGTCACAACCGGGCATTAAAGATGCACATCTTTTGGCCTCGGTTTTCCAGACGCTGCGCGCATATTAAGGAAAGGAACAATGACAACATTACTTAACCCGTATTTTGGTGAGTTTGGCGGCATGTACGTGCCACAAATCCTGATGCCTGCCCTGCGCCAGCTGGAAGAAGCTTTCGTCAGCGCGCAAAAAGATCCTGAATTTCAGGCCCAGTTCAACGACCTTTTGAAAAACTATGCCGGACGTCCAACCGCGCTGACCAAATGCCAGAACATTACAGCTGGTACGAACACCACGCTGTACCTGAAGCGCGAAGATTTACTGCACGGCGGCGCGCATAAAACTAACCAGGTGCTGGGGCAGGCATTGCTGGCGAAGCGGATGGGTAAAACCGAAATCATCGCCGAAACCGGTGCCGGTCAGCATGGTGTAGCATCGGCACTTGCCAGCGCCCTGCTCGGCCTGAAATGTCGAATTTATATGGGCGCCAAAGATGTTGAGCGTCAGTCGCCCAACGTTTTCCGGATGCGCTTAATGGGTGCGGAAGTAATCCCCGTACATAGCGGTTCCGCAACGCTGAAAGATGCCTGTAACGAGGCGCTGCGCGACTGGTCCGGCAGTTATGAAACCGCGCACTACATGCTGGGTACCGCAGCCGGTCCACATCCTTACCCGACCATTGTCCGTGAGTTCCAGCGGATGATTGGCGAAGAAACGAAAGCGCAGATTCTGGAAAGAGAAGGTCGCCTTCCTGATGCCGTTATCGCCTGTATTGGCGGTGGTTCGAATGCCATCGGTATGTTTGCTGATTTCATCAACGAAACTAATGTCGGCCTGATTGGCGTGGAGCCTGGCGGCCACGGCATCGAAACTGGCGAGCACGGCGCACCGTTAAAACATGGTCGCGTAGGCATCTATTTTGGCATGAAAGCGCCGATGATGCAGACCGAAGACGGGCAGATTGAAGAGTCTTACTCCATCTCCGCCGGGCTGGATTTCCCGTCCGTTGGCCCACAACATGCGTATCTCAACAGCATCGGTCGTGCTGATTACGTGTCGATTACCGATGATGAAGCACTGGAAGCCTTTAAAACGCTCTGCCTGCACGAAGGGATTATCCCGGCGCTGGAATCCTCCCACGCGCTGGCCCACGCACTAAAAATGATGCGCGAAGACCCGGAAAAAGAGCAGCTGCTGGTCGTTAACCTTTCCGGTCGCGGCGATAAAGACATCTTCACCGTTCACGATATTTTGAAAGCTCGAGGGGAAATCTGATGGAACGCTATGAAACTCTGTTTGCCCAGTTGAAGGAGCGCAAAGAAGGCGCATTTGTTCCTTTCGTCACCCTCGGTGATCCGGGCGTAGAGCAGTCGCTGAAAATTATCGACGCATTGATTGAAGCCGGTGCCGACGCGCTGGAGTTAGGCATCCCCTTCTCTGACCCGCTGGCCGATGGCCCGACCATTCAAAACGCTACACTGCGGGCTTTTGCCGCAGGTGTGACCCCGGCACAATGTTTTGAAATGCTGGCACTGATTCGTCAAAAGCATCCGACCATTCCCATCGGCCTGCTGATGTACGTCAACCTGGTGTTTAACAAAGGCATTGATGAGTTTTACGCACTATGTGAAAAAGTCGGCGTCGATTCAGTGCTGGTTGCCGACGTGCCGGTGGAAGAGTCCGCGCCTTTCCGCCAGGCGGCGTTGCGGCATAACGTCGCACCTATCTTCATCTGCCCGCCGAATGCTGATGATGATTTGCTGCGCCAGATTGCGTCTTTCGGTCGTGGTTACACCTATTTACTGTCGCGAGCGGGCGTGACCGGAGCGGAAAACCGCGCAGCGTTACCCCTCAATCATCTGGTCACAAAGCTGAAAGAGTACAATGCTGCGCCGCCATTGCAGGGCTTTGGTATTTCAGCACCGGAACAGGTAAAAGCAGCGATTGATGCAGGGGCCGCAGGCGCGATTTCGGGTTCTGCGATTGTTAAAATCATCGAGCAACATATTAGTCAGCCAGAAAAAATGCTGGAAGCACTGAAAGATTTTGTCCGTCCGATGAAAGCAGCTACACGCAGTTAATTTGGGACAAACCGCCAGAAAACATCTGGCGGTTCATTGATGGTAAAAAATTAGAAGCGGTAGCCCGCAGAGAACATAAATACCCACGGGTCGAGGCGTACGTTGTCAGAATAACGTCCTGCAGGCAGCACTGCGCCATTGGATTTATATTTCACCTCAGTGTCGATATCCATGTACCAGACCGACATATTAAGTAACCAGTCACGGTTGATGAGATAATCCAGACCTACTTGTCCCGCCACGCCCCATGAATCCTTCAGACTAAGGTCGGATAAACCAAGACCTTCACCGGTGTCATTGAAGTCATTATTAAAAAAGGTGGTGTAGTTAATACCCGCACCAATGTAAGGACGGAATTTACTGCCGGAATCACCAAAATACCATTGTGCCATCAGTGTTGGCGGTAAATGGTGGACTGTCGCAATATCCCCGGTTGTGGCGGTGCCAACCTTATGACGAAACGGCGATGCCGCCAGCAATTCCACGCCGATGTTATCGGTCGCCATATAAGTGAAGGTCAGCCCCAGTTGGGTGTTATTGGTCACGCTAAAGCCACCCAGACTTCCCAGAGTTCCATCCGCGCCTTCCGTTGGACGCACCGTTGCCGAACCTGCACGAATGAAAAACTCGCCTGCTTCGTGAGCATAGACGCTACCAGAGAGAAGTGTACTGACTGCCAATGCCGCCACTGTTAATTTTTTCATGTTCGCTCCGTCGTTATGGTTATAAAAACGTGACGAATATACCTACATTGGAGTAACAAATGATCCTACACAGATCACACTCCATTCGCTAAATGACCATTTATTGATCTGGATTAATTTAGAAGTTGCATCGCATATCCTAGTTAATGTGATTCAAATCAATTTGAATGCTTTTCATCTCCGAAGATATTCTTTTGCTAGCTTATTGGCCTTTTAAGCAGGCGGTAAGTTGCGGTATTTATGCAAACAGCCCTTCTGCTTGCCAGGAATTTGTCGTGTCTGGAGAAAGCAATAAATCCTGTGATCGCGCCCAAGCCCGCTGTGGATTACCTGCGCTTTACAAAGATATGCTTTTCCATACAAGTCGTGATGCTGCCACTGAAGGGATAACCAGGGTACAATTGCCTGCTAATTAACACCTGCATAAAACTCAAGGAGAGTGCATGTCTATCACGGCGCAGTCCGTATACCGTGACACCGGAAATTTCTTCCGTAATCAATTTATGACCATTCTGTTGGTATCGTTGCTTTGTGCATTTATCACAGTGGTGTTAGGACATGTTTTCTCACCCAGTGACGCACAGCTTGCGCAGCTCAATGACGGCGCGACCGTTAGTGGCAGCGGTGGGTTGTTCGATCTGGTACAAAATATGTCCCCGGAACAGCAACAAATTTTGCTGCGAGCTTCCGCTGCGTCCACTTTTTCAGGATTAATCGGTAACGCCATTCTCGCCGGAGGCGTAATATTAATTATCCAACTGGTGTCTGCAGGTCAGAGAGTTAGTGCGCTACGAGCTATTGGTGCCAGTGCGCCGATATTGCCAAAGTTATTTATTCTGATTTTTCTGACTACCCTTTTAGTACAGATTGGCATCATGCTGGTGGTCGTTCCGGGAATTTTAATGGCCATTTTACTGGCACTGGCGCCGGTGATGTTGGTGCAGGATAAATTGGGCGTTTTCGCCTCTATGCGCAGCAGTATGCGGCTGACATGGGCGAATATGCGTTTGGTGGCACCTGCAGTACTAAGCTGGTTACTGGCAAAAACACTGTTGCTGCTGTTTGCCTCTTCGTTTGCCGCATTAACCCCGGAAATTGGCGCCGTACTGGCGAACACCTTAAGCAACCTGATTTCAGCCGTATTGCTTATCTATCTGTTCCGCCTGTACATGTTGATTCGCCAATAACCTGAAGTATTTGATTACGGAATCGTAAAATGAAGCAGTTTCTTGATTTTTTACCGCTGGTTGTTTTCTTCGCGTTCTACAAAATTTATGACATCTATGCGGCAACTGCGGCGCTCATCGTCGCCACGGCGATTGTGCTTATTTATAGCTGGGTTCGCTTCCGGAAAGTTGAGAAGATGGCCCTGATCACCTTTGTTCTGGTGGTCGTTTTCGGTGGTCTGACGCTGTTCTTCCACAATGATGAGTTTATTAAATGGAAGGTCACTGTCATTTACGCTCTGTTTGCCGGTGCTTTGTTGGTTAGCCAATGGGTAATGAAAAAGCCACTGATTCAACGGATGCTGGGTAAAGAACTCACTCTACCGCAGCCAGTGTGGTCGAAACTGAATCTGGCCTGGGCAGTCTTCTTTATTCTTTGCGGCCTGGCGAATATCTACATCGCATTCTGGCTACCACAAAACATTTGGGTCAACTTCAAAGTGTTCGGTCTGACCGCCCTCACCTTAATCTTCACACTGTTAAGCGGTATTTATATCTACCGCCATATGCCGCAGGAAGATAAGTAATAAATCACATAAAATACAAATACGAATCAAACAATTAGATTACATTTAAATGTGTAATTATGATTAAAAGCACGCTTTAATGTACACTTTGTACGAAGCGTGCTTTTTTTAAGATGCGTTATGCGTAGCTCCGCTTTACCGCCTCGCTGACTTCCATCATTGTAGTGGCATAGTGAATTTGGCCACCTGAATAGAGGTGATATCATCACCTCATAGTCAAAACAGGTGACATTATGACCGGACGTAACAGACGCAATTTTAGCCCCGAGTTTCGCCTCGAGGCTGCCCAGCTTGTACTCGATCAGCATTACACCGTTGCCGCCGCTGCCACTGCGATGAATGTCGGC
>NZ_LFHY01000006.1:0-131376 GCF_001660175.1 Escherichia sp. B1147 | reverse complement strand
GGCTGTCTCTTATACACAAGTCCCCACCCGGGGATTTGTGATGTCTGTCAGTCTGCTTTAGGGGGGACTCTTTCCATCCGGTACTTTCCTTCCTCCCCGGTAGCCATTTTTTGAACTTTTTCTTCACCCGTTGATCTTCTCTTATATTTCATTTTCTTCGTGTCTGTTATGGTACTTTCTGATTGTTATTCATGGGCTAACGAGCAGTTTGGACATGCCCGTCTCGGTGATCCGCGTCGTACACGACGCCTTGTGTCACTGGCCTCTTCTCTCGCTCAGCATGCAGGTCTTTCTATTGTGAAATCATCCCAGTCCACTGCTCAGGTTGAAGGTGCGTACCGCCTAATACGTAACCCGTCTGTGTCCCCGCAAGCCATTGCCGAAGCCGGATTTACCGCCACTGTAAGGGCATGTGAGGCTCGTCCGCTGCTCCTCGCACTGGAAGACACCACCACCATTAACTTCAGCCACAGTACGGCATCTGATGACCTGGGGAATACCACCACTAACCCGAAGACGCGCGGGCTGCTGGCTCACTCTGTCCTGATGTACGCCCCCGACAGCGCCCTGCCAGTCGGTCTTATCGAACAGCAGCGCTGGAGTCGGGTCACGGACACCTACGGTGTTAAGCACCAGCGAAAAGAACGTCCCTATGAAGAAAAAGAAAGTTACCGCTGGCAGCAGGCTTCGGAGCGTATGGCCGAACGGCTGGGGGAGATACAGAAACGGGTAATCACTGTCTGTGACCGGGAAGCGGATATCTGGCATTACCTGCATTATAAAGTCAGCCACGGACAGCGCTTCGTGGTGCGTGCTGCACAGAATCGCCGGCTGGAAGAAGCACCCGGCAAGCTCTTCGAACTGCCGGAAGTCCTGGCAACAGCGGGAAGCCACACGCTGAATGTGATGCAAAAAGGCGGGCGGGCAGCCCGCCAGGCCCGGATGTTCATCAGTTACAGCGAAGTCAGCATAAAAAATCCCGACAACAGCGGCCAGGCGCTCCCGCTCACGTATGTCTGTTGCCGGGAGCAGACAGAGGACGGTGCCTGCTGGCATCTGCTGACGTCAGAAAAAGTGGCGAGTGCCGCCGATGCGCGACGTATCGTCAGCCATTACGAGCGACGCTGGCTGATAGAGGAATACCACAAGGCGTGGAAAAGTGGTGGTACATGTGTGGAATCGCTGCGAATGCAGACCCGGGATAACCTTGAGCGCATGGTGGTTATCAAGGCGTTTATCGCGGTACGGGTGCTGGGCCTGCGGCAGGGAGGTATCAGTGAAGAAACACAAAATGACAGCTGTGAGAAAATACTGACGCCGACAGAGTGGAAACTGCTGTGGGTTAAGCTGGAAGGAAAACCGCTTCCGTCACAGACGCCGACACTGAAATGGGCCTGTCTGAAACTGGCGAAACTGGGGCGATGGCATGACAGCAAACGCACAGGCCGCCCCGGTTGGGTAGTTATGTGGGATGGCTGGTTCAGACTTCAGGATATGGTTGAGGGTTACCTGGTGATGAAGTCTCTTGATCAGGAGATCTGATCAAGAGACAGCCGGGAGGAGAGGGTTAGTAACGCTTAGTATTGCGTAGGGGCAGGAACTGCCGAAGATGGATTCACCTGGGTCGGTGAAGTGGATGGTACGGTAGTTGTTGCGCCACCACTGGCCTGGACAGGCACGGCGGTTTGTTGAACCGGCACTAATGTCAGGTCGGCTTTGGTTCCCCCCTGATTGACAACCGGCTGGACGGTATCGGTAATAAACACCAATTTGTCGTTCACAGTAATCGCCGCACTTAACAGAATACGCGCGTTCGGCTGAACGTCTGCCGGGTTAAATGGCAGAACAAAGCTGAATGGCGACTGTTTACCTTCGGTACGCACCGCTTTTTGCGCCAGTACTTTAGACGGTGCATCGGCTAACGACGCGTCAGAAAGTGTCACGGTCAGCACAGCATCGGGAGGCAGTGCGACTTTCTGACGGATCCAGACCGTACCGGAGACATTAGGTTGCTGTATAGCAGGTTGTTGTGTCGCCGCAATAGAGGTATTTGCAGCAGGTGCAGGCGTCTGGATATCCGCGCTTTTATCAGCGCAAGCCGCCAACGCAATCGCAACCGCTAAACCACTGGCCATGTGCACGAGTTTCATTCACTTCTCCTTATTATCAATGCACCAGCGGGCTAACTTTCCTCGCCGGAAGAGTGGTTAACAAAATTGTAACGTCAATAAGTGTGGCACAAATCACGTATTTACGCCTGCATTTAGCCCGTAATTCAGACCATTGCACCCATCGGACCAGTGACAAAATTGCGTTATACTCAACTCACTTTGGCTTGCTGCGGCAGCGTTGTTACTGGAGAGTTAATATGAGTCAGGCCTTAAAAAATTTACTGACATTGTTGAATCTGGAAAAAATTGAGGAAGGACTCTTTCGCGGCCAGAGTGAAGATTTAGGTTTACGCCAGGTGTTTGGCGGCCAGGTCGTGGGTCAGGCCCTGTATGCTGCAAAAGAGACTGTACCCGAAGAGCGTCTGGTGCATTCGTTCCACAGCTACTTTCTTCGCCCTGGTGATAGCAAGAAGCCGATTATTTATGATGTCGAAACACTGCGCGACGGCAACAGTTTCAGCGCTCGCCGTGTAGCAGCAATTCAGAATGGCAAACCCATTTTTTATATGACAGCGTCTTTCCAGGCGCCAGAAGTTGGATTCGAACACCAAAAAGAGATGCCTCCGGCCCCGGCGCCTGACGGTTTGCCTTCGGAAACACAGATCGCCCAGTCGCTGGCGCACCTGCTGCCGCCAGTGCTGAAAGATAAATTCATCTGCGATCGTCCGCTGGAAGTCCGCCCGGTGGAGTTTCATAACCCACTGAAAGGTCACGTCGCCGCGCCGCATCGTCAGGTGTGGATCCGCGCGCATGGTAACGTGCCGGATGATCTGCGTGTTCATCAATATCTGCTGGGGTACGCTTCTGATCTTAACTTCCTTCCGGTCGCCTTACAGCCGCACGGCATCGGTTTTCTCGAACCAGGAATTCAGATAGCCACCATCGACCATTCGATGTGGTTCCATCGACCATTTAATTTAAACGAATGGCTACTGTATAGCGTAGAGAGCACATCAGCGTCCAGCGCCCGAGGATTTGTGCGCGGTGAGTTTTATACCCAGGACGGTGTGCTGGTTGCCTCAACCGTTCAGGAAGGGGTAATGCGTAATCATAATTAAAAAAAACAGCCGGAAGTGAAAACCGTCCGGCTGCCAGATTGCTGACAAAGTGCTCTTTGTTCATGCCGGATGCGGCGTAAATGCCTTATCCGGCCTACAAATCATTAATGTGATTTTTATTGTTGGCCAGATAAGCGCAGCGTATCAGGCGAATTTGCGTTTGATTACTGGTTACGCGTTATAGGCATTCTCGCCATGGCTGTTGACGTCCAGCCCTTCGCGCTCCTGCTCTTCTGGCACACGCAGACCAACCGTCAGATCCGCCAGTTTGTAGCCGATAAACGCCACCACACCAGACCAGACGATAGTAATGGCGATGCTTTCCAGCTGTACCAGCAACTGATGGCCCATCGTCACACCTTCAGCGAAGCCCACGCCACCCAGCGAGCTGGCGGCAAAAATTCCGGTCATGATACAGCCAACAATACCGCAAACGCCGTGTACCCCAAAGACATCGCAGGGATCATCGACCCGCAACAGACGTTTGAGCATAGTAACGCCCCACAAGCCCGCCAGACCGGCGACTACGCCGATAATCAACGCGCCGCCAACGCCAATGTAGCCGCAGGCAGGCGTCACGCCGACCAGCCCAGCAATCGCACCAGAACACGCGCCCAGCAAAGAAGGCTTGCCGCGCAGCGCCCATTCACCGAAGATCCAGCCAAGTATTGCCGCCGCCGTTGCCACCACGGTATTCACAAATGCCAGCGCCGCTATTTCATTCGCCGTACCTGCTGAACCGGCGTTAAAGCCAAACCAGCCGATATAGAGAATGGCAGTCCCGATAAAGACCATCGGCAGATTGTGCGGTTTAAACGCCTCTTTGCCGAAGCCCACGCGTTTGCCAACCAGATACGCGCCAACCAGCCCCGCGATTGCGGCGTTAATGTGCACCACCGTGCCACCGGCGAAATCCAGCGCACCGTGAGAAGCCAGCAAGCCGCCGCCCCACACCATATGTGCAATTGGAATGTAGGAGAGCGTCAGCCACACCACCACGAAGATCAGCACAGCTGAGAAGCGGATCCGTTCCGCCAGCGCTCCGACTATCAAGCCAACGGTAATGCAGGCAAATGATCCCTGAAACGCCACGTGGATGTACTGATAAATGCTGCCCGTTACTGCGGTCAGTTCGATATTTTTCAGCATCAACCAGTTAATATTGCCGAAAAAGTTGTTGCCTTCGCCAAACGCCAGCGAGTAGCCGTAAACAACCCAGAGAATACAGACCAGCGCAAAGGTTACGGTCACCTGCGTCAGCATCGACAGCACGTTTTTACCGCGAATCAAACCGCCGTAAAACAGGGCAATCCCCGGAATGGTCATAAACAGCACCAGTGCAGTACAAATCATCATAAACGCATTGTCGGCTTTATCGGCCACCGCAGGTGCAGCCATTACCAGTCCCGGCAGCATCGCCAGTGAAGCAAACCCAGTTTTTATCGTCGCTATCTTCATTTTTCGTTCCTGTTGCTGTGTGCCAGAGATTACAGCGCCGCTTCGTCGGCTTCGCCGGTACGAATACGAATGACGCGTTGCAATTCAGCGACAAAGATTTTGCCATCGCCAATTTTTCCGGTGTAAGCCGCCTTACTGACGATATCGATCACTTCATCAAGTTGATCATCAGCAATCGCTACATCAATTTTTACTTTTGGCAGGAAATTGACGCTGTATTCCGCGCCACGGTACAGCTCGGCATGGCCCTTCTGACGCCCGAAACCTTTCACTTCGGTGACGGTCAGGCCCTGAATACCAATGGAAGATAGCGCTTCACGAACGTCTTCCAGCTTGAATGGTTTAATTATCACGGTCACCAGCTTCATAGATCCCCTCCGGTCAGAATTCGGTAATGGTTCTGCTACACGAAGAAGGTATTGCAAGCGGTGTGCCAGAAATGAAAAACGAGAAAAAGAGCAGGAAGTTAAGAAGATTGAAAATGAAAACGCACTATGACAGTGCACAGTGCGTTACATTTTTGCACCAATGATGAAATATTGCGCTATTCAGGCGCTCAATGATTCATCTTCACGCACGCTGGCTGCCAGTTCTTCGCCAGCAAGTTGCAGTTGATACATCTGCCAGTAGCGCCCCTGGGCGGCCAGCAGTTGCTGGTGAGTACCCTGTTCCACGGCCTGACCACGATGAAGCACCAGAATGGTGTCAGCATCAACAATGGTCGATAAGCGGTGAGCAATCACCACAAGCGTTGTTTGTTCACGCACCGCCGCAAGGGCGCGTTGAATCGCCTGTTCAGTACCGGAATCAATACTGGCGGTTGCTTCATCAAGGATCAGTATTTGTGGTGTTTCCACCAGCACGCGTGCCAGCGCCAGCAGTTGCTTTTGCCCGACCGAGAGATTATTCCCCTGCTCGCCAAGCGGCGTGTAAATACCGTTGCTCATGCTACGCGCGAGTTCTGCCAGTTGTACCGTTTCCAGGGCCTGCCAGACGCGCTCTTCGGAGATATCACGCCCCAGCGTCACATTGGCAAGGAAAGTATCTGCCAGCACTACCGGATCTTGCTGCACCATCGCCACGCCCTGACGCAACGCGCTATGACTGAGCGAACTTAACGGGCGTCCATCGAGACGAATCTCGCCTTCTGTCAGTGGGTAATAGCCCATCAGTAAACTTGCGAGGGTACTTTTGCCGCTACCAGTATGCCCCACCAATGCCACAAAGCTGCGCGAAGGAACGGCAAGATTAATATTTTTCAGCACCAGATTGTCATCGCGATAAGCAAATGACACGTTATCGACTTCAATGGTGCCGCTCTGTAACGAGCGATCATCATTGCCATAATGCTGGCGCGGTCCGTCCATCAGTTCAAACACTCGCTCGCCAGCAACAACAGCCTGTTGCAACATCGCCTGCTGCGTGGTCAGTTCGATTAAGGGTTCGTTAAGTCGCCCCAAATAACTGATAAACGCATACAGCACGCCCACTTCAATGGTGCCGCTGGCGGAGAAGCCAAACAGCATCAACAAGCCACAAAGAATGAGAGATGAAAACAGACTAAGCAGTGGTCGGAGTAAAAAGCCGTCCAGCCGTAGCGTTTGCATTCGCGCCATATAGTGAGAACGACTGGCTTCGCCCATACGTTCGCCAAATCGCGCCTGCTGGCGGAACTGCTGGATGACGCTCATGCCGTTAATAACTTCGTTAAAGCCGTCGTTGATATCCGCCAGATAGGCGCGTACACGGCGGACAATTGGCGTACTGTAACGCTGGTATATCACCATCACCACCAGCACAACCGGGAATATCATTATCGCTACCAGCGCCATTCGCCAGTCTAGGCTGAACATCGCTACCAGCATCGCCCCTACCAGTGCGGCACTACGCAAAACGGTCGCGACCACGGTAACGTAGAGATCGCGGATCACTTCAGTATCATTGGTAACGCGGGAAATGACCTGCCCAACGGGCTGAGTATCAAACTCACTCAACGGCTGGCGCAGTGCGGCATCCATCACATCGGTGCGCAACTGTTGTACAACGCCTACTGCCGCCCGGTTAAACAACAGCGACTGCGCGTAATGCAGCCCGGCGGCAAACAGTTGCAGCCCGACATATGCCGCCGCCAGCCCGACAACCATTTTCAGCGGCAGATTATTTTTCGCCACCATATTGTCGATAAAGTAACTGACGAGCAGCGGGCAGCTCACTTCTGCCGCCGCTGCCGCCCACATCATCAACACTGCGATTCCCAGCGGTTTACGCCACGGAGAACCGTAAGCTAACAGGCGCTTCAGAGTCGGCCAGAGTTGGCTAAAACTACGCATCAACAGCCTCCTCGTGATTTTCCGGGGCATCGTTGAGCGCCGCTTCCAGTTGTTGATAACGATACATATCCCGGTACCAGCCGCTTTGCTGCGCCAGCATGTCATGATCGCCACGCTGGGCAATATGCCCATGCTGCATCACAATAATTTCACTCGCTTCGGTCAGGGCAGAAAGGCGATGGGCGCTGATAATCACCGTTCTCCCCTGCCCCCACTGGCGCAGGTTATGTAGAATCTGGTGTTCTGTGCGGCCATCTACCGCCGATAAAGCATCGTCAAGAATGAGGATTTCCGCATTCACCAGTAATGCCCTGGCAATGGAAATTCGCTGCTTTTGTCCACCGGAAAGCATCACGCCGCGCTCGCCCACTTCCGTGTCGTAACCTTGCGGCAGACGCAAAATATCGTCATGTACGCTGGCTAACCGCGCTACGTGTTCAATCTCTTGCTGGGTGGCATTCGGGCAACCCAGTGCAATGTTATTAGCAACCGTGTCGGAAAAGAGGAACGGCGTCTGGCTGACTACCGCCAGACGGCTTCGCCAACTATCGAGTTGCAACTGCGTCAAAGGAATATCATGAAAACAGATATCGCCCTCGGTGACATCAAAATGACGTTGAATTAATGACAGCACAGTACTTTTGCCGGAACCGGTCGGCCCGCAAATTCCCAGCATCTGACCAGGTTCCAGCGCAAAACTGACGTTCTCGAGCGCAGGATGATGAGTTTGAGGATACGTAAACTGGCGAATATTCACATCCAGCTCACCACGACCTTCTGGCACCTTATCTTTACCATCAATAACGACTGGCGCTTCAGCCAGCATGGTACGAATTCGGCTATACGCCGCGCTGCCGCGCTCTACGATGTTAAACATCCACGCCAGCGCTAACATCGGCCAAATCATCAGACCAAGGTACATCATAAAACTGGTGAGCTGGCCCAACGTTAAACTTCCCTGCACCACCATCCAGCTCCCCCCGCCGATCGCCAGTAAATTCGCCATGCCGATGGCGATATAAATGGTCGGGTCAAAACGGGCATCAATACGTGCCACACGCATGTTTTTCTTGCCGGTATCTTCGGCATCTGCGGCAAATAGCGCCGACTGGCGATCTTCCAGACCAAAGGCTTTGATCATGCGGATACTGGTAAGGCTCTCCTGGGTACGGTCGTTGAGACTGGAAAACGCCGCCTGCGCCAGCTTGAAGCGCTCATGCAAGGCATCACCGTTGCGCTTAATCATGATCGCCATTACTGGCATCGGCAACAGCGCTATTAACGTTAACTGCCAGCTAATCTGCGTTGACATCATGATCAGCACCGCGCAGCCCATCACCAGTGAATCCACCAGCGTCAGCACCCCTTCCCCAGCGGCAAACACGACCCGATCTACGTCATTTGTCGCACGAGCCATGAGATCGCCCGTGCGATGACGCAGGTAAAATTCTGGATGCTGGCGGCTTAACTGGCGGTAATAATCTTCGCGCAGTTCAACAGCCAGTTGATAAGACGCACCAAACAGCAGCACGCGCCAGACGTAGCGCAGGAGATAAACCACGACTGCAATCAGCACCATAGTGGCGATCCACATCAGGATCTGCCCGGTAGTAAAGTGTTGTTCCGTCACGCCATCGACAACAATACCGACCACTTTCGGCGGAACCAGTTGCAGCATCGCGATAATGACCAGCAAGGCGACAGCCCCGAGATAGCGGCGCCATTCCCGGCGGAAATACCAGCTTAGTTGAGCAAATAATCGCACGCGTTATGTCCTGACCTGATCCTGGATAATTATTCGATAGGTAACGAGGTGGTGTACTTAATCTGTTCCATCGCGAAGCTGGAAGTGACGTCCGAAAGCCCCGGCACACTGTTAACCAGACGCTTATAAAACTCATCGTAGCGCTTCATATCAGCAACCTGGACCCGCATCAGATAATCGTATTCACCGGCCATGCGCCAGAAACCGAGAACTTCCGGCATTTCCGTGACGACCGTAACAAAGCGGCAATACCATTCACTGCTGTGATGTTGCGTTTTAATCAGCACAAAAGCAGTCAGACCCAGGCCAATTTTTTCCGGATCCAGTAACGCGACTTTGCCGATAAGAATACCGTCATCTTCCAGCCGTTTCAGACGCTTCCAGCAAGGCGTGGTTGTCAGGTTAACGGCTTCTGCCAGTGCCTGCAAAGAGAGGGTGCAATCCTGCTGTAGTAAGGCCAGCAGCTTACGGTCAATTTTATCTAACATAGCCAATCCACAGAGAATTATTTTCTCTTTTTATTCTATTTTAAAGGCCAAATAGCGACAATTTATTCCGTGCGATTTCACAGAGAATGCACAAAATGACAAATTCGAGGCAAAAAAAACCGGGCAGTTGCCCGGTGCTGGAAGGGATCTCGTTATTCGGGGGAATAAGGTAGATGTGGATTGTCCAGCCAGTGCGTCAAATAGTGAGAGACAGCCTGATTACGGCAGTGCCCAATCACCGGTAAATGAGGGAGTTCCGCGCGCAATTGCGGCATCGCATTACCCATAATGAAGCCCTTACCGACGCTGCCTAACATTTCGCGATCATTCATCGCATCACCAAAGGCCATACAGTCACGCAGCGAAAAACCTAAATGTTGGGTCAGCACCGTCAACGCAGCACCTTTATTGCACCCCACCGGCAGCACTTCCAGGCAATCAGTCGCGGAAAAACACAAATGTACACGCTCACCTAAGGCTTCGTGTAACTGGATCTGCAAGCGCGCAAGATCGTCATGATCGCCACAGAAACAGATCTTGGTGACGCTGTCGAGTGGCATTTTTTTGACATCGATTATCTGATAACGAAAACCGCTATAGACAAATGCCTGCAACAACGTCGGGTTCTCTTTCCCGGTAAACCAACCATCGTCATTAAAAATATGCATGCTGGCCCGGGTATCCCATTGCTGGTGCAGCACCAACTCCGCCACATCCGCAGGTAAATCATCACGATGTAAAAGTTCGCCTTCCAGAGAGTGCACACGCGTACCGTTGCCGGTAATTAAATACGCATCCAGCGATAGCGCCCCGAGAATACGCTGCATCTCCAGGGCATGACGCCCCGTAGCAAATGTAAGGGTAATATCGCGTTCACGCAGGCGCGCCAGAGTAGAGAGCGTTTTCTCACCTAAATGATGGTCAGGCATCAATAAAGTGCCATCCATATCAAATGCTGCCAGACGAGCCATTTCTTTCTCCACTCTGTGACACGGTTAATGGTGATTGAGTATCACTTGATATATACGGAAGTAATAGTGAATAGATAAAAAATATTGTTCCGGGTTTATATGCGACTGCTTAATCGTCTTAACCAGTATCAACGTTTATGGCAACCTTCCGCCGGAGCACCACAATCCGTTACCGTCAGCGAACTGGCCGAACGCTGCTTTTGTAGCGAACGCCATGTACGCACATTGTTACGTCAGGCGCAGGAGGCGGGATGGCTGGAGTGGCAGGCGCAATCCGGACGCGGAAAACGCGGGCAACTGCGCTTTCTGGTGACGCCGGAATCCCTGCGCAATACGATGATGGAACAGGCGCTGGAAAGTGGAAAACAACAGGATGTGCTGGAACTCGCGCAGCTAGCGCCTGGCGAATTGCGTACCATGTTACAACCGTTTATGGGCGGGCAATGGCAAAACGATACCCCGACATTGCGTATTCCTTATTATCGCCCGCTCGAACCACTGCAACCGGGTTTTTTAGCCGGTCGTGCCGAACAGCATCTCGCCGGGCAAATTTTTTCCGGTCTGACCCGTTTCGACAATAACGCCCAGCGCCCAATTGGCGATTTAGCGCATCACTGGGAAACGTCTGCTGACGGGTTACGCTGGGATTTTTATCTTCGCTCAACGCTACACTGGCATAACGGCGATGCAGTAAAAGCAACACACTTACACCAGCGGTTGTTGATGCTGTTACAACTACCAGCACTGGCTCAATTATTTATTAGTGTGGAGCGTATTGAAGTCACCCATCCACAGTGTCTGACCTTCTTTTTACATCGCCCCGATTACTGGCTTGCGCACAGACTGGCGAGCTATTGCAGTCATCTGGCACATCCGCAATTCCCACTAATCGGCACTGGTCCTTTTCGCTTAACACAATTCACAGCGGAACTGGTGCGCCTGGAAAGCCATGATTATTACCATTTACGTCATCCTCTGCTTAAAGCGGTTGAGTACTGGATAACTCCGCCGCTTTTTGAAAAAGATTTGGGTACCAGTTGTCGGCATCCTGTCCAAATCACCATCGGCAAACCAGAGGAATTGCCACGGGTCAGTCAGGTCAGTAGCGGCATCAGTTTAGGTTTTTGCTATTTAACATTGCGCAAAAGCCCCCGACTGACTCTCTGGCAGGCGCGAAAAGTGATCACCATTATTCATCAATCCGGCTTACTACAAATGTTAGAAGTCGGAGAAAACCTGATCACCGCCAGTCATGCATTGCTGCCAGGCTGGACCATCCCACAATGGGAAGTACCGGAGGAAGTCAAACTACCTGAAACGCTGACGCTGGTTTATCACCTACCAGTGGAACTTCATGCCATGGCTGAACAGCTACGAACGATGCTGGCAGCAGAAAGTTGCGAGCTAAAGATTATTTTTCATAACGCGAAAAACTGGGACGGTGCCACGCCACTGGAGCAAGCAGACCTCATGATGGGCGACAGGTTAATTGGCGAAGCGCCGGAATATACCCTTGAACAGTGGCTGCGCTGCGATCCGCTGTGGCCACATGTTTTTACTGCCAGTACATACGCACATCTGCAATCGACGCTGGATACCGTGCAAGTAATGCCTGATGAGGAAAACCGATTTAATGCCCTGAAAACGGTATTTAGCCAGTTAATGGCAGACGCAACGCTGACGCCGCTGTTCAACTATCACTATCGCATTAGCGCTCCGCCAGGCGTGAACGGTGTGCGACTGACGCCGCGCGGCTGGTTTGAATTTACCGAGGCCTGGCTACCCGCGCCGTCGCAATGAAGAGCTGGTCCGGGTTAACCGCAGGGGTTACCATAACGTTTTATCGATTTAGCAGGATGATTTATGAAACGTGCTGTCGTTGTATTCAGTGGGGGCCAGGACTCTACAACCTGCCTGGTGCAGGCATTGCAACAATATGATGAAGTCCATTGCGTGACGTTCGATTACGGTCAGCGCCATCGCGCAGAGATCGACGTCGCGCGCGCTCTGGCGCTGAAACTGGGCGCGCGCGCGCATAAGGTGCTGGATGTCACCCTGCTTAACGAGCTGGCAGTCAGCAGTCTGACGCGAGACAGCATTCCAGTGCCAGATTATGAACCTGAAGCTGATGGCATCCCGAATACGTTTGTCCCTGGGCGTAATATTTTGTTCCTGACGCTCGCGGCGATTTACGCATATCAGGTGAAAGCCGAAGCAGTGATTACCGGCGTCTGCGAAACGGACTTCTCCGGTTACCCGGATTGCCGCGATGAATTTGTGAAAGCACTAAACCATGCCGTCAGTTTGGGCATGGCGAAAGATATTCGTTTTGAAACGCCGCTGATGTGGATCGATAAAGCGGAAACCTGGGCACTGGCCGATTATTACGGCAAGCTGGATTTAGTCCGTAACGAAACGCTGACCTGCTATAACGGCATTAAAGGTGACGGTTGCGGTCAATGTGCGGCGTGTAATTTACGCGCCAACGGTTTGAATCATTATCTGGCCGATAAACCAGCGGTGATGGCGGCGATGAAGCAGAAGACCGGGTTGAAATAATTATTCGGGGTGTTGCCGGATGCGGCATGAGCATCCGGCATAACAAAACTTTTACTTAACCATCTGCTCCAGCTTTTCGCGCAGCTCCCCTTCCAGCGCTAAAGCCTTCTGCGTTTTGAGATCAATACAAACAAACGTAATGAGCGCATCTGCAACTACCTGCCCTTCCGGCTCAAGAGTGATGACCTGACTTAAAATGCCGCTCTTTCCATTTAATTGCTGCAACTGACTGGTGATAGTTAACAGGTCGCTTAATACTGCCGGACGGCGATAGTTAATATTGATATTCACCACCACGAAAGCGATGTTATGGGCGGTCATCCACTGAAAACTATCGCTGTTTTCCAGCCCATCCCAGCGGGCTTCTTCGAGAAACTCAAGGTAGCGGGCGTTGTTAACGTGCTGGTAAACATCGAGATGATATCCACGAACTTTAATTTGTGTTTGCATAGCGCAATAACCTTACGTTGTTGTTATAAGTACAGAGGCCATAACTGGTATGACCTCTTCAGTCTGGCAAAAAATTGCCACTATGCAAATTAATTACAGGGTTATTACCGCCAGATTACGTTCCACCAGCGAATTGCCCATCCCCGGCACCTGTTTTAAATCCTCCACTGTTTTAAACGGGCCGTACTCTTCCCGATAACTGACAATCGCCTGCGCTTTCTTCAGGCCAACGCCATTCATCGCGCGGGCTAACTCTTCCGCGCTGGCATTATTGATGCTGACTCTGGTGCCTTCTTCGTCGCTGGCTTTCGCCGGTAGTGCCGCTTTGCTTTGTGCTGCAGGTACTTCCGCTTTGGTTTCTACCGCCGCAGGTTTCGCTGCAGGAGACGCCGCCAGCGCGCTATGAGACATTCCGGCACAGGTCAGGGACAGGGTAATGAGCAGTACTTTGATTCCGTGTTTCATACTGTTTTCTCCTTGTTTGTTAACAGTGGAATCACCTTAACGGCTGTGAAAACAGTAAACAAATGGCAATGTTCAGAAATGGAAAAGGCCGCGAAAGCGACCTTTTCTTGTTACAGCTGCAAAGCATTTTTTTGCGAGGCGGCTTCAGGATTATTGCTGTTCCAGCGCATCGCCAATTTTGATTTTCGCCTCTTTACGCAGGTTACTCATCAGAGCTTCAAAGACGATTTGTGCGTTGTTTTGGGTAATACCCTGCACCATCGCTTTTTTCTGCTCTTCCGGCATTGAACCTTGTTTCACTTCGTCCAGCGCCAGCAGAACGACATTGCCCTGCATATCGGTCGCCATACCGTAGCTCGGTTTGTCTTTCGCTGGCAGAGGCAGTGCAAATGCCGCCAGGCTAATCGGGTCACGTCCAGAACGGCTTAAGGTTTTCTGCTCGCCAAATTTTAGACCGGCAGCCTGCATAGCTTCTGCACCTTTGCCCGCTTTCAAATCGACCAGCAGTTTTTCAGCATCCACTTTCGCTTGCTGTTCAGCTTTGTTGTGCTGAACCATCGCTTTAACCTGTTCCTGAACATCTGCCAGCGGTTTAACCGCTTCCGGTTTATGCTCGCTGATACGCAGAACGAATGCACGATCGCCGTCTACGGTGATGATGTCAGAGTTGATGCCCGGCGCGCCGTTTTCACCAATCAGACCGCCGTTAAAGATAGCGTCCGCAACCGGTTTGAAGTTTAACTCTTCCGGCAGCTTATCTTTGCTGAACCAGCCAGTCTGAGTAGCTTTAACGCCCGCAGCCTGCTCTGCACCTGCCAGAGATTCAGTGTCGTTGCTTGCTGCATCGCTTATTTTCTGTTGCAGCGCGTAGTATGCATCCAGCGCTTTTTCGTGTTTCACTTTCGCTGCGATATCGTCACGCACTTCGTCTAACGACTTCACTTTTGCTGGCTGAATGTCATCCAGACGGACGATCAGGAAACCTACCGAGGATTTGATCACGCCAGAAAGCTGGCCTTTTTCTTTCAGACCGGCATTTTTCAGTTCGTCTGGGGTGGTGGAGTCTTCTAACCAACCCATATCACCGCCGTTACGAGCAGAGATAATATCGGCAGATTTTTCTTTTGCTAACGCAGCAAAATCACCGCCTTTGTTCAGCGCATCAAGTACGGCTTTCGCTTCATCTTCAGTTTTGGTCTGGATGATGCTGTAGCGCGTGCGCTGCGGCTGGGTGAACTGATCCTGATGCTGATCATAGTAACTCTGGATATCCGCATCGCTAACCGGTTGCTGCATCGTGGCGGCATCCAGCTTGATGTAGCTCACGCGGAACTGCTCCGGAGTCATGAAATTGTTTTTGTTTTGCTCGTAGTAGCTGGCGATTTCTGGTTCGGTCACAGCTTGTTTAGCCGCCAGCGCATTAACGTCGATAGTCGCTTCACGCACTACACGTTGTTGAGCGACCAGCGCAGCCAGTTCGTCAGTTTCACCTTTCAACATAAAGTCGGTGCCGGCAACGCCAGCAATCAGCTGTTGGGTGGTGAGCTGGTTACGCAGCGCCTGCGCGTACTGATCGGCACTCATTCCCATTCGGTTAAGGATATCGTTGTAGCGGCTGTTATCGAACTTGCCGTCAACCTGGAAAGCCGGGGTCGCGAAAATCGCCTGCTTAACCTGCTCATCGCTGATACCCAGTTTCAGCTCACGAGCGTACTGGTCCAGCAGAGCCTCGTCGATCAGACGATTCAGCACCTGTTGACGCAGGGTTTTCATATAGCCTTCGTTCGCCGCCAGCTCGGAGTATTGATCGCCCAGCTGTTGCTGCATGCGATTACGCTCGCTGTTGAAGGCGTTCTCAAACTGCCCACGGCTAATTTCCTGGTCATTCACTTTTGCGGCGTAGTTATTGCCTCCGCCAATCAGGTAACCACTCACGCCGGTCAATATGAACGACACGATAATGATACCGAAAATAATCTTGAGCACGAGACTGTTTGCAGCCGTGCGTAAGCTGTCCATCATGGTGTAACAACACTCCGCTGTAGATGACTGTATACCTCACGCAACTTATCGCTGCGCGCAAAGGCCTATTGTGACAAGAAACGGGGGCAATTGTCAGCCCACAATGCGCAGAAAGTCACGGAATACAAATAAAAAAGGCACATCAGTAGATGCGCCCTTGAACTTCGTCACATCCCCAATGGGGACAACACTTAGTTTACCGCGTCTTTCAGTGCTTTACCTGCACGGAAGCTCGGGACTTTAGCTGCAGCGATGGTGATCTCTTTACCGGTCTGCGGGTTGCGACCAGTACGGGCAGCACGCTCTTTAACGGCAAAAGTACCAAAACCTACCAGTGCTACATCATCCCCTTCTTTCAGGGATTCAGTTACGGAAGCAATAATAGCATCTAACGCACGGCCAGCCGCAGCTTTAGAGATATCAGCCCCTGCAGCAATCTTGTCAATCAATTGAGATTTATTCACTCTTCTCTTCCTCTTTATAATTTATCTCGCACTTGAATCCTTCAAGGTGCGAACGCGCAGCAGTTATATCAGGCCAGCCATCCCCTTACAACACCCCTTAATAAGGGCAAGCCTAATCCGCCCTCTAACTTAACGAGACAAAAAAAGGCTGGCAAGTCCGAATTTACCTGCCAGCCCTTTTTTTATTAGTGCATTTTGCGCGAGGTCACTATTTTGCGGTTACAACCTGCATGCCAGACGGTTCATTTTGCAACGCGAGAGTCAGAACTTCCTCAATGCGTTTCACCGGATGGATGTCCAGATCGGCAATCACGTTGTCTGGAATCTCTTCCAGATCGCGTTTATTTTCGTAAGGAATTAACACAGTTTTAATTCCACCACGATGCGCCGCCAGCAGTTTTTCTTTCAAACCGCCGATTGGTAACACTTGACCACGCAAGGTTATCTCGCCCGTCATCGCCACATCGGCGCGAACCGGGTTACCGGTCAGGCAAGAAACCAGCGCAGTGCACATGGCAATACCGGCGCTCGGACCATCTTTCGGCGTCGCACCTTCCGGTACGTGCACGTGGATGTCGCGTTTTTCGTAAAAATCTGGATTGATCCCCAGTTTTTCCGCACGCGCACGAACCACCGTTAACGCCGCCTGAATGGACTCTTGCATCACTTCGCCCAGCGAACCGGTATAAGTGAGTTTACCTTTGCCAGGTACACATGCAGTTTCGATGGTCAGCAAGTCGCCGCCGACTTCTGTCCACGCCAGACCCGTTACCTGACCGACGCGGTTTTCGTTATCCGCACGACCATAGTCGAAACGCTGTACGCCAAGGTAGTCATGCAGGTTATCGCCGTTAATTTCGATATGTTTTAATGACTTATCGAGAAGTAACTGCTTAACCGCTTTACGGCACAGTTTGGAGATTTCACGCTCCAGACCACGCACGCCAGCCTCACGGGTGTAGTAACGAATAATGCCGATAATGGCGCTATCGTCGACGGTCAGCTCACCTTTTTTCAGCGCATTACGTTCAATCTGCTTCGGCAGCAGGTGACGTTTGGCGATGTTCAGTTTTTCATCTTCGGTGTAACCGGAGAGACGAATCACTTCCATACGATCCAGCAGCGGCGCCGGAATATTCATGGAGTTCGATGTCGCGACAAACATCACGTCGCTCAGGTCGTAATCCACTTCCAGGTAATGGTCGCTGAACGCCACGTTCTGCTCGGGATCCAACACTTCAAGCAGAGCGGAAGCCGGATCGCCACGCATGTCAGAAGACATTTTGTCGATTTCATCGAGCAGGAACAGCGGGTTTTTAACGCCCACTTTCGCCATTTTCTGGATCAATTTACCCGGCATTGAACCGATGTAAGTACGACGGTGGCCGCGGATTTCCGCTTCGTCACGCACGCCGCCCAGCGCCATACGAACATATTTACGTCCGGTAGCTTTGGCGATGGACTGACCCAGGGACGTTTTACCTACCCCCGGCGGCCCTACCAGGCAGAGGATCGGCCCCTTGATTTTGTTTACACGGCTTTGAACCGCAAGATACTCAAGGATGCGATCTTTCACGCGCTCCAGACCATAATGGTCGGTATCGAGGATCTCTTGCGCCTGACGCAGGTCTTTTTTGACCTTGCTACGCGCATTCCACGGCACCTGCACCATCCAGTCGATATAACCACGCACCACGGTTGCTTCAGCCGACATTGGAGACATCATTTTCAGCTTCTGCAATTCTGCTTCTGCTTTTTCTTTTGCCTCTTTTGGCATTTTCGCCGCATCGATTTTACGCTTCAGGGCTTCGTTTTCGTCCGGCGCGTCGTCCATTTCGCCGAGTTCTTTCTGAATGGCTTTCATTTGCTCGTTCAGATAGTACTCACGCTGGGATTTCTCCATCTGCTTTTTCACGCGGTTACGAATACGTTTCTCAACCTGCAGCAGATCGATTTCCGATTCCATCATCGCCATCAGATATTCCAGACGCTCGTTAACGTCGGACATCTCAAGAACGGACTGTTTGTCAGCCAGTTTCAGCGGCATATGCGCGGCAATGGTGTCTGCCAGACGCGCAGGATCGTCGATGCTGTTAAGCGACGTCAGCACTTCTGGTGGGATTTTCTTATTCAGCTTGATGTAGCCTTCGAACTGGCTGATTGCAGTACGCACCAGCACTTCCTGTTCCCGCTCCTCAATGGTCGGCGATTCCAGATACTCCGCCTTCGCAGAAAAGTGTTCGCCATTGTCAGAGAGCGCAGAAATACGCGCGCGCTGTAACCCCTCGACCAGCACTTTGACAGTGCCGTCAGGCAGCTTCAGCATCTGCAATATAGAGGCCACGGTCCCGACGGTGAAAAGATCGTTTACACCCGGCTCATCCGTTGAAGCTTCTTTCTGCGCGACCAGCATAATTTTTTTATCATGGTCCATCGCCGCTTCCAGACAACGGATAGATTTTTCCCGCCCGACAAATAAGGGGATGACCATGTGCGGATAAACCACCACATCGCGCAGCGGCAATACGGGGATTTCAATGCGTTCAGAACGCTCAGGATTCATAGAGCTCTCTCTTAGTTTAATTTCCGCCAGGTAATCAGATGACACAACTGTGCTTCACGCCATCTATTAACATGTACGTCAGTATATGGGGATGTTTCCCCCACATTCAACGTCGAGAATAGAGGAAAAATGAAAGGGGAGATAAAATCCCCCCTTTTTGGTTAACTGACTGTATGAAAATGGTTAATTATTCACCAGATGCCTGTTGTGCTTCCGGCTTACCATAAATCAGCAGCGGTTTGCTCTGGCCATCAATTACCGATTCGTCGATAACCACTTTTTCAACATCTTCCATAGACGGCAGATCGTACATGGTATCGAGCAGTGCGGCTTCTACGATGGAGCGCAGACCGCGGGCGCCGGTTTTACGCACCATCGCTTTCTTCGCGATAGCATCCAGCGCCTCGTCACGGAACTCCAGATCAACACCTTCCAGATTAAACAGCGCCTGATACTGCTTGGTCAGGGCGTTCTTTGGCTCTTTGAGGATCTGAATCAGGGCTTCTTCACTCAGTTCATTCAGCGTTGCTACAACTGGCAGACGACCGATGAACTCAGGGATCAGACCAAACTTGATCAGATCTTCCGGTTCAACCTGCGCCAGCAGCTCGCCTTCGCTTGCTTTGTCGGACTTCGCTTTTACCGTCGCGCCAAAACCAATGCCGGAGCCGGTTTCTACGCGATGGGAAATCACTTTATCCAGACCGGCAAACGCACCACCACAGATAAACAGGATCTTAGAGGTATCTACCTGCAAGAATTCCTGCTGCGGGTGTTTACGTCCACCTTGCGGCGGAACAGCAGCAACTGTACCTTCGATCAGTTTCAACAGTGCCTGCTGTACGCCTTCACCGGAAACGTCACGGGTAATAGACGGGTTGTCAGACTTACGTGAAATCTTGTCAATTTCATCGATGTAGACAATACCGCGCTGTGCTTTCTGTACGTCGTAGTCGCACTTCTGCAACAGTTTCTGAATGATGTTCTCAACGTCTTCGCCCACATAACCGGCTTCGGTCAGCGTGGTCGCATCGGCCATAGTGAACGGAACATCCAGCAGGCGTGCCAGCGTTTCAGCCAGCAGCGTTTTACCGGAACCGGTCGGACCGATCAGTAGAATGTTACTTTTGCCCAACTCGACGCCATTGCTGGTATCGCCATTGCGCAGACGTTTGTAGTGGTTGTATACCGCGACCGCCAGCACTTTTTTCGCCTGTTCCTGACCGATAACGTAATCGTCCAGGTGGTTGCGAATTTCATGCGGCGTCGGTAGCGCACTGCGTTCACGATGCGGTGCAACTTCTTTAATCTCTTCGCGAATGATGTCGTTACATAAATCAACACATTCGTCGCAGATATACACGGATGGTCCGGCAATCAGCTTGCGCACTTCATGCTGGCTTTTGCCGCAAAAAGAGCAGTACAACAGTTTGCCTGAGCCATCTTTGCGTTTATCTGTCATGGGTCAAAACCTCTTCTTTGTTCTTTGTGCCGCACACGACGACGCAAATGCCATTCTCAGGCGCAAGTCGCTTATAGCGTTGTGCCGCCCTGGATAAGTATAGCGGCACAGTTGCGCCTCTGGCATCAATTACGATGGGTCAGAATCGAATCGACCAGACCGTATTCCACCGCTTCAGGAGCAGAAAGGAAGCGATCGCGCTCGGTATCTCGTTCAATCTGTTCTAATGATTGACCCGTATGGAGCGCCATAAGTTCATTCATGCGCCCTTTAACTTTCAAAATTTCACGGGCATGAATTTCGATATCGGTCGCCTGGCCCTGATAGCCGCCCAGCGGTTGGTGAATCATCACGCGCGAGTTCGGCAGGCAGAAACGTTTACCTTTTGCCCCTGCGGTCAGCAGGAATGCGCCCATCGAGGCCGCCTGGCCCATACAGATGGTGCTGACATCAGGCTTGATAAACTGCATGGTGTCATAGATAGACATCCCGGCAGTGATCACTCCGCCTGGGGAGTTAATGTACAGATAGATATCTTTTTCTGGGTTTTCCGCTTCCAGGAACAGCATCTGCGCCACAATCAGGTTAGCCATGTGGTCTTCAACCTGGCCAGTCAGAAAAATAACGCGTTCCTTAAGTAGACGAGAATAGATATCAAAAGAGCGCTCACCGCGTGAGGTCTGTTCAATGACCATCGGCACCAGCGCCATATGGGGTGCAAAATTATCTCGTTCGCCGCTGTATGACATTTCCGTCTCCTGGATAAAATTGAAAAAACCTGCTGTACCGATTGTAACCTTATGGACGGATTATCAGCTAGTCCCTGTGTTATGGGTACGGCATCATCCTATTTCAAGCATAACAATCTTTTGTTGTTACGCTAACACCGAAAGAGCGTTTTCGCACGGTTCCATGCAAAATTCATGACAAAAAAAAGCCCACCACCTGGCGGTGACGGGCCTTTATGCGAATTTAGCGCGTTATGCTGCGTAAATTACGCCTGCTGGTTCATCAGCTCGTTGAAAGTGGTTTCTTTTTCAGTCACTTTCGCTTTCGCCAGTACAGCTTCAACAGCCTGTTCTTCCAGAGCCACGTTACGCATGTTGTCCATCAGCTCTTTGTTTTTGCTGTAGAACTCGATAACTTCTTTCGGATCTTCGTATGCAGAAGCCATCTCTTCGATCAGACCTTTCACACGCTCTTCGTCAGCTTTCAGCTCGTTGGTGCGGATAACTTCGCCCAGCAGCAGGCCAACAACTACGCGGCGTTTAGCCTGTTCTTCGAACAGTTCACGCGGCAGTTCCAGCGCTTGTTTCTCATTGCCGCCGAAACGCTGTGCAGCCTGGCGACGCAGAACGTCGATTTCGCTGTCGATCAGCGCAGCCGGAACGTCGATGTCGTTAGCTTTTACCAGACCTTCGATCGCCTGAGACTTAACGCGGTTACGAATGGCGCTCTTCAGCTCGCGTTCCATGTTTTTACGCACTTCAGCGCGCAGACCTTCTACGGAACCATCTTCAACGCCGAAACGTTTGATGAATTCAGCAGTCAGTTCCGGCAGTTCACGCTCTTCAACTTTCTTCAGGTTGATAGCGAATTTCGCTGCTTTACCCTTCAGGTTTTCTGCGTGGTATTCTTCCGGGAAGGTCACGTCGATGGTGAACTCTTCGCCCGCTTTGTGACCTTTGATACCGTCTTCAAAGCCCGGGATCATACGACCCTGGCCCATCGCCAGTACGAAATCAGACGCTTTACCGCCTTCGAACTCTTCGCCGTCTACAGAACCGGTGAAGTCGATGGTTACGCGGTCTTCTGCTTCAACAGCGCCGTCTTTTTCTTTCCAGGTCGCCTGCTGTTTACGCAGTGTATCCAGCATGCCGTCAACGTCAGCGTCGGTCACTTCAACGATCGGTTTTTCAACTTCGATCGCTTCCAGACCCTGCAGTTCAACTTCCGGATAAACTTCAAACTCTACAGAGTAGGTGAAGTCTTCACCCAGCTTGTATTCGCCCGGAACATAGGTCGGTGCGCCAGCCGGATTGATTTTTTCTTTAATGATGGCGTCAATGAAGTTACGGCTCATCAGGTCACCCAGAACGTCCTGGCGTACAGACGCGCCATAACGCTGAGCAACGATATTCATTGGCACTTTGCCTTTACGGAAGCCGTCAATACGTACTTTTTTCGCAACGTTGACCAGCTCGCTTTTAACAGCGGTTTCGATGCTGTCAGCAGCGATAGTAATCGTTACACGGCGGCCAAGGCCTTGAGTGGTTTCAACTGAAACTTGCATCTTGTTACCTCAAAAAATCACAGTGCTCGGTCAACTCTTACCCCGCGAGCACAGGTTGTTGGCTTCGCGGTACCGGGATGTTCTTATAATCAATCACATTCCCTGTTACCAGAATCATCCCGAAAGCATTCAAATGGACGCGGCATTATAGCGACATCACTTTTATGAGTCGAGAACGGTTATTGCACGCTACCGCGTATTTTTTCACAATTCCCGGGGAATTTTCGTCTGAATGCTGGGCAAAAAGCGCAAAATCCAGACAAAACAAAACGGCCCGTAGGCCGTTTTTCATAAAATCTTTAGCAACATACTGGAAAAGCGCCGACGGTTGCAAATGCGTTTTTACGCAATGCTTCCTGCTCCACGACAGGGAGGAGAGGCAAAAATGGTATCCTGCAACCCTTCCCATTCCTTAATAGTGTAAGTATGCAGAGCCAGCGCATGAACGGTAGTAGAGAGTTCCTCCGCTAAAGTACTGTAAATCATTCGATGACGATTCAGAAAACGTTCACCCATAAAACGATCGCTGACCAGCACAACTTTAAAATGGCTTTCAGAGCCGGCTGGGACATTGTGACGATAGCTTTCATCCACAACTTCGAGGAATACGGGTTGGAACGCAGTCCTTAATTTTTCTTCTATCCGCTCACGTATCATCATGAAATATCTCCTCCGACAACGCTGAGATGTCACCCATCCCTTTAAATACTAGCCGCTTTTACCGTTTCCATTACAGCTTAACAACAAATAATTAGCTTTCATCCTATTTTTTCTGTCAAGCGTATGAAGTTTACTGATTTAAAGATTGATTCACTGGCTTCACATCAGTGTTTCTTTTACTCAAGGCGATTATTTCGTCAACATAATGAATTTACATGTCTTACCCACTTCCCCTCGTCGTTGGCGATGTTATGATGGCGGGAATCTTTACCAAACACGCTTAAAAGTCTCTGAGAGCCAGAACATGTTCAAAAAAATCCTCTTCCCTTTAGTTGCTCTGTTTATGCTTGCAGGATGCGCAAAACCGCCAACAACCATTGAAGTTTCTCCGACAATGACGCTGCCACAGCAGGACCCAAGTCTGATGGGCGTCACCGTTAGCATTAATGGTGCCGATCAACGTACCGATCAGGCGCTGGCGAAAGTGACCCGCGATAATCAGATTGTCACCCTGACCGCCTCTCGCGATTTGCGTTTCCTGCTGCAAGAAGTACTGGAAAAACAAATGACCGCGCGTGGTTACATGGTCGGCCCAAATGGTCCGGTGAACTTGCAAATCATCGTTAGTCAGTTGTATGCGGACGTATCCCAGGGCAACGTGCGTTACAACATCGCCACCAAAGCAGATATCGCCATCATCGCTACCGCGCAGAATGGCAACAAGATGACCAAAAACTATCGTGCCAGCTACAACGTTGAAGGCGCTTTTCAGGCTTCCAACAAAAATATCGCCGATGCGGTTAACAGTGTGCTGACCGACACCATTGCTGACATGTCTCAGGACACCAGCATTCACGAATTCATCAAGCAGAACGCGCGTTAATTTCTGCCTTCTGGCCCGGTGAAAGCCGGGCCTGTAGACGCCCATGTCCAGTCAATATTTACGTATTTTCCAACAGCCACGTTCAGCCATTTTGCTGATCCTGGGTTTTGCTTCCGGGCTACCACTTGCCCTGACATCCGGCACGTTACAGGCGTGGATGACCGTTGAGAATATCGATCTTAAAACCATCGGTTTCTTCTCTCTGGTAGGCCAGGCTTATGTATTTAAATTTCTCTGGTCCCCGCTGATGGACCGCTACACCCCACCGTTCCTCGGACGTCGACGCGGTTGGCTGCTCGCTACACAAACTCTATTGTTACTGGCCATTGCGGCGATGGGTTTTCTCGAACCTGGCACCCAATTACGCTGGATGGCGGCACTGGCGGTGGTGATCGCTTTTTGCTCCGCCTCCCAGGATATCGTCTTTGATGCGTGGAAAACGGATGTACTTCCTGCGGAAGAACGCGGCGCAGGTGCAGCAATCAGCGTGCTGGGTTACCGTTTAGGGATGCTGGTTTCTGGTGGTTTAGCCTTATGGCTGGCAGATAAATGGCTGGGCTGGCAAGGCATGTACTGGTTGATGGCGGCGCTGCTGATCCCCTGTATTATCGCGACGCTTCTTGCACCAGAACCAACCGACACCATTCCTGTACCCAAAACGCTGGAACAAGCTGTTGTAGCACCGTTGCGAGATTTCTTTGGCCGTAATAATGCATGGCTGATTCTGCTGTTAATCGTTCTTTACAAACTGGGCGATGCTTTCGCCATGAGTCTGACAACCACCTTTTTGATTCGCGGCGTCGGATTTGATGCCGGTGAAGTGGGTGTAGTTAACAAAACGCTCGGTCTACTGGCAACCATCGTCGGCGCATTGTTCGGCGGAATTTTAATGCAGCGCCTGTCATTGTTCCGTGCGCTAATGATTTTCGGCCTTTTACAAGGTGCGTCCAACGCAGGTTACTGGCTGCTTTCCGTGACTGATAAGCATCTCTACAGCATGGGCGCGGCAGTCTTTTTCGAAAACCTGTGCGGTGGGATGGGTACATCGGCGTTTGTAGCGCTGTTAATGACTTTGTGTAATAAGTCATTTTCCGCCACCCAGTTTGCCCTGCTCTCGGCACTTTCTGCTGTCGGACGGGTTTATGTAGGACCTGTAGCAGGTTGGTTTGTTGAAGCTCACGGCTGGCCGACGTTTTATCTGTTCTCTGTTGCCGCCGCCGTACCTGGACTTATTTTGCTGCTGGTCTGCCGACAGACGCTGGAGTACACGCGGGTCAATGACAACTTTATCCCACGTACCGAGTATCCGTCAGGTTATGCCTTCGCCATGTGGATCCTTGCGGCAGGCTTCAGTTTGTTAGCCGTGTGGCTATTGCTGTTAACGATGGACGCCCTGGATTTGACCCACTTCTCCTTCCTGTCTGCTCTGCTGGAAGTCGGCGTTTTTGTCGCCCTGTGCGGAGTCGTGCTTGGTGGTTTACTGGATTATCTGGCGCTACGAAAAACGCATCTGACGTAATCTGTGAATATTATTTAGCTGTAGTAATCACCCGTCGTAATTATTACGGCTAAATAAACATCAGCATCGCTTAATAATATTTGTTCTTTTGTGCGGCTTAGATTTCGAAAATTATTGACGCTATTTATAGATTCTATTTTTTTACACGATTCAGCTAATGACACTTTATTTCCCCTCACCTGAAATGTCACATCAATGATAATTGATTGTTAAATAATTGTTTTGTTTTAAGATTGGTTATACCAATTGCCCTGCTACCACCCTTCTGTGCCTCCCTTTCGTTATAACGCCCTTTTGCAACAGCTTCTTAAAATCAACTTGATATGTTTTGCAACATATGTGACCCGACAGCCAAATCCAAGCAACAGGAATTTAATCATGTTTACAGTAATGTAACCTTCCCGTAAAATGCCCACACACTTTAAACGCCACCAGATCCCGTGGAATTGAGGTCGTTAAATGAGACTCAGGAAATACAATAAAAGTTTGGGATGGTTGTCATTATTTGCAGGCACTGTATTGCTCAGTGGTTGTAATTCTGCGCTATTAGATCCCAAAGGACAGATTGGTCTGGAGCAACGTTCACTGATACTGACGGCATTTGGCCTGATGTTGATTGTCGTTATTCCCGCAATCTTGATGGCTGTTGGTTTCGCCTGGAAGTACCGTGCGAGCAATAAAGATGCTAAGTACAGCCCGAACTGGTCACACTCCAATAAAGTGGAAGCTGTGGTCTGGACGGTGCCTATTTTAATCATCATCTTCCTTGCGGTACTGACCTGGAAAACCACTCACGCTCTTGAGCCTAGCAAGCCGCTGGCACACGACGAGAAGCCCATTACCATCGAAGTGGTTTCCATGGACTGGAAATGGTTCTTCATCTACCCGGAACAGGGCATTGCTACCGTGAATGAAATCGCTTTCCCGGCGAACACTCCGGTGTACTTCAAAGTGACCTCCAACTCCGTGATGAACTCCTTCTTTATTCCGCGTCTGGGTAGCCAGATTTATGCCATGGCCGGTATGCAGACTCGCTTGCATCTGATCGCTAACGAACCCGGTACTTATGACGGTATCTCCGCCAGCTACAGCGGCCCGGGCTTCTCAGGCATGAAGTTTAAAGCTATCGCCACACCAGATCGCGCCGCATTCGACCAGTGGGTCGCAAAAGCGAAACAGTCGCCGAACACCATGTCTGATATGACTACGTTCGAAAAACTGGCTGCGCCTAGCGAATACAACCAGGTGGAATATTTCTCCAACGTGAAACCAGATTTGTTTGCCGATGTGATTAACAAGTTTATGGCTCACGGTAAGAGTATGGACATGACCCAGCCAGAAGGTGAGCACAGCGCACACGAAGGTATGGAAGGCATGGACATGAGCCACGCGGAATCCGCCCATTAAAGGGGTTGAGGAAGAATAAAGATGTTCGGAAAATTATCACTTGATGCAGTCCCGTTCCATGAACCTATCGTCATGGTTACGATCGCTGCCATTATTTTGGGAGGTCTGGCGCTCGTTGGCCTGATCACTTACTTCGGTAAGTGGACCTACCTGTGGAAAGAGTGGCTGACCTCCGTCGACCATAAACGCCTCGGTATTATGTATATCATCGTGGCGATTGTGATGCTGCTACGTGGCTTTGCTGACGCCATTATGATGCGTAGCCAGCAAGCCCTTGCCTCGGCGGGCGAAGCGGGCTTCCTGCCGCCTCACCACTATGATCAGATCTTCACCGCGCACGGCGTGATTATGATCTTCTTCGTGGCGATGCCTTTCGTTATCGGTCTGATGAACCTGGTGGTTCCGCTGCAGATCGGCGCGCGTGACGTTGCGTTCCCGTTCCTCAACAACTTAAGCTTCTGGTTTACCGTTGTTGGCGTGATTCTGGTTAACGTTTCTCTCGGCGTGGGCGAATTTGCGCAGACCGGCTGGCTGGCCTATCCACCGCTATCGGGAATAGAGTACAGTCCGGGAGTCGGTGTCGATTACTGGATATGGAGCCTCCAGCTATCCGGTATTGGTACGACGCTAACCGGTATTAACTTCTTCGTTACCATTCTGAAGATGCGTGCGCCGGGCATGACCATGTTCAAGATGCCAGTATTTACCTGGGCATCACTGTGCGCAAACATTCTGATTATTGCCTCCTTCCCAATTCTGACGGTTACCGTCGCGTTGCTGACCCTGGATCGCTATCTGGGCACCCATTTCTTTACCAACGATATGGGTGGCAACATGATGATGTACATCAACCTGATTTGGGCATGGGGACACCCGGAAGTTTACATCCTGATCCTGCCTGTTTTCGGTGTGTTCTCCGAAATTGCGGCAACGTTCTCGCGTAAACGTCTGTTTGGTTATACCTCGCTGGTATGGGCAACTGTCTGTATCACTGTACTGTCGTTCATCGTCTGGCTGCACCACTTCTTTACGATGGGTGCGGGTGCGAACGTAAACGCCTTCTTTGGTATTACCACGATGATTATCGCCATCCCGACCGGGGTGAAGATCTTCAACTGGCTGTTCACCATGTACCAGGGGCGCATCGTGTTCCATTCTGCGATGCTGTGGACCATCGGTTTTATCGTCACCTTCTCGGTGGGCGGTATGACTGGCGTGCTGCTGGCAGTACCGGGCGCGGACTTTGTTCTGCATAACAGCCTGTTCCTGATTGCGCACTTCCATAACGTTATCATCGGCGGCGTAGTCTTCGGCTGCTTCGCAGGGATGACCTACTGGTGGCCTAAAGCGTTCGGTTTCAAACTGAACGAAACCTGGGGTAAACGCGCGTTCTGGTTCTGGATCATCGGCTTCTTCGTTGCCTTTATGCCGCTGTATGCGCTGGGCTTCATGGGCATGACCCGTCGTTTAAGCCAGCAGATTGACCCGCAGTTCCACACCATGCTGATGATTGCCGCCAGCGGTGCAGTACTGATTGCGCTGGGTATTCTCTGCCTCGTAATTCAGATGTACGTTTCTATTCGCGACCGCGACCAGAACCGTGACCTGACTGGCGACCCGTGGGGTGGCCGTACGCTGGAGTGGGCAACCTCTTCCCCGCCTCCGTTCTATAACTTTGCCGTTGTGCCGCACGTTCACGAACGTGATGCATTCTGGGAAATGAAAGAGAAAGGCGAAGCGTACAAAAAGCCTGACCACTATGAAGAAATTCATATGCCGAAAAACAGCGGCGCCGGTATCGTCATTGCGGCTTTCTCCACCATCTTCGGTTTCGCCATGATCTGGCATATCTGGTGGCTGGCGATTGTTGGCTTCGCAGGCATGATCATCACCTGGATCGTGAAAAGCTTCGACGAGGACGTGGATTACTACGTGCCGGTGGCAGAAATCGAAAAACTGGAAAACCAGCATTTCGATGAGATTACTAAGGCAGGGCTGAAAAATGGCAACTGATACTTTGACGCACGCGACTGCCCACGCGCACGAACACGGGCACCACGATGCAGGCGGAACCAAAATCTTCGGATTTTGGATCTACCTGATGAGCGACTGCATTCTGTTCTCTATCTTGTTTGCTACCTATGCCGTTCTGGTGAACGGCACCGCAGGCGGCCCGACAGGTAAGGACATTTTCGAACTGCCGTTCGTTCTGGTTGAAACTTTCCTGCTGTTGTTCAGTTCCATCACCTACGGCATGGCGGCTATCGCCATGTACAAAAACAACAAAAGCCAGGTTATCTCCTGGCTGGCGTTGACCTGGTTGTTTGGTGCCGGATTTATCGGGATGGAACTCTATGAATTCCATCACCTGATTGTTAACGACATGGGTCCGGATCGCAGCGGCTTCCTGTCAGCATTCTTTGCACTGGTGGGTACCCACGGTCTGCACGTCACTTCTGGTCTTATCTGGATGGCTGTGCTGATGGTGCAAATCGCTCGTCGTGGACTGACCAGCACTAACCGTACCCGCATCATGTGCCTGAGCCTGTTCTGGCACTTCCTGGATGTGGTGTGGATCTGTGTGTTCACTGTTGTTTATCTGATGGGGGCGATGTAATGAGTCATTCTAACGTGAGCGGCGGCGCATCCCATGGCAGCGTAAAAACCTATATGACAGGGTTTATCCTGTCTATCATTCTGACGGTAATTCCGTTCTGGATGGTGATGTCAGGTTCTGCCTCACCGGCCGTAATTCTGGGAACAATCCTGGCAATGGCAGTGGTACAGGTTCTGGTGCATCTGGTGTGCTTCCTGCACATGAATACCAAATCAGATGAAGGCTGGAACATGACGGCGTTTGTCTTCACCGTGCTAATCATCGCCATCCTGGTTGTAGGCTCCATTTGGATCATGTGGAACCTCAACTACAACATGATGATGCACTAAGAGCGGCGGTTATGATGTTTAAGCAATACCTGCAAGTAACGAAACCAGGCATCATCTTTGGCAACCTGATCTCGGTGATTGGGGGATTTTTGCTGGCCTCGAAGGGCTGCATTGATTATCCCCTGTTTATCTACACGTTGGTTGGGGTGTCACTGGTTGTGGCGTCGGGTTGTGTGTTTAACAACTACATCGACAGGGATATCGACAGAAAGATGGAAAGGACGAAGAATCGGGTGCTGGTTAAAGGCCTGATCTCTCCTGCTGTCTCGCTGGTGTACGCCACGTTGCTGGGTCTTGCTGGCTTTATGCTGCTGTGGTTTGGCGCGAATCCGCTGGCCTGCTGGCTGGGGGTGATGGGCTTTGTGGTGTATGTCGGCGTTTATAGCCTGTACATGAAACGCCACTCGGTTTACGGCACGTTGATTGGTTCTCTCTCTGGCGCAGCGCCGCCGGTGATCGGCTACTGTGCAGTGACCGGTGAGTTCGATAGCGGTGCAGCTATTCTGCTGGCTATCTTCAGCCTGTGGCAGATGCCTCACTCTTATGCCATCGCCATTTTCCGCTTTAAGGATTATCAGGCGGCAAACATTCCGGTTCTGCCGGTGGTGAAAGGCATTTCGGTGGCGAAGAATCACATCACGCTGTATATCATCGCCTTTGCCGTTGCCACACTGATGCTCTCTCTTGGCGGTTACGCTGGATATAAATATCTGGTAGTCGCTGCGGCAGTTAGCGTCTGGTGGTTAGGTATGGCCCTGCGCGGCTATAAAGTTGCTGATGACAGAATCTGGGCGCGCAAGCTGTTCGGCTTCTCTATCATCGCCATCACTGCCCTCTCGGTAATGATGTCCGTTGATTTTATGGTGCCGGACTCGCATACGCTGCTGGCTGCCGTTTGGTAACGCGACATTTCTGTTAAAAAGGTGCTACGGCACCTTTTTTCTTAGCATTAGAAACATATCCCCCACGAAATATTTACTAAAAAATCCGCTTGTTTACCCCAATCGTTTACCGCTTTACACTAGTCGCGAATTTAAAATAGAGGTGGTAATGAACGATTATAAAATGACACCAGGTGAGCGGCGTGCGACCTGGGGTTTAGGAACCGTATTTTCATTGCGCATGCTGGGCATGTTTATGGTTCTGCCGGTTCTGACCACGTACGGCATGGCCCTGCAAGGTGCCAGCGAAGCGTTAATCGGTATTGCCATTGGTATTTATGGTCTGACCCAGGCCGTTTTTCAGATTCCGTTTGGCCTTCTTTCCGACCGCATTGGCCGCAAACCATTAATTGTTGGCGGGCTGGCGGTGTTTGCTGCCGGTAGTGCTATCGCTGCGCTCTCTGACTCCATCTGGGGAATTATTCTGGGCCGGGCGTTACAAGGCTCTGGCGCGATTGCAGCTGCCGTTATGGCGCTGCTTTCCGATCTTACGCGCGAACAAAACCGCACCAAAGCGATGGCATTTATCGGCGTGAGTTTTGGCATTACCTTCGCCATTGCGATGGTGCTTGGCCCAATTATCACTCACAAACTTGGGCTACACGCGTTGTTCTGGATGATCGCTATACTGGCAACGACTGGCATCGCGTTGACCATTTGGGTTGTACCCAACAGCCGCACGCATGTACTTAATCGTGAATCCGGGATGGTGAAAGGCAGTTTCAGCAAAGTGCTGGCAGAACCGCGGCTACTGAAACTCAACTTTGGCATTATGTGCCTGCATATTTTGCTGATGTCGACCTTTGTCGCTCTTCCTGGGCAACTTGCTGGCGCAGGTTTTCCGGCGGCTGAACACTGGAAGATCTATCTGGCGACGATGTTAATCGCCTTTGGCTCGGTCGTGCCTTTCATTATCTACGCCGAAGTTAAGCGCAAGATGAAGCAAGTTTTTGTTTTTTGCGTAGGACTGATCGTGGTTGCGGAAATCGTGCTGTGGAACGCACAAACGCAGTTCTGGCAACTGGTGGTCGGCGTGCAGCTGTTCTTTGTGGCGTTTAATTTGATGGAAGCCCTTCTGCCCTCGCTTATCAGTAAAGAGTCGCCAGCAGGTTACAAAGGTACGGCGATGGGCGTTTACTCCACCAGCCAGTTTCTTGGCGTGGCGATTGGCGGTTCGCTGGGCGGCTGGATTGACGGCATGTTTGACGGTCAAGGGGTATTTCTCACTGGCGCAATGCTGGCAGCCGTGTGGCTGGCAGTCGCCAGTACCATGAAAGAACCGCCGTATGTCAGCAGCTTACGCATTGAAATCCCGGCGGACATTGCCGCAAACGGTGCGTTAAAAGTGCGTTTGTTGGAAACCGCGGGTGTCAAAGAAGTGTTGATTGCAGAAGAAGAACATTCGGCTTACGTGAAAATCGACAGCAAAGTGACGAATCGCTTTGAGGTTGAACAGGCAATTCGTCAGGCATAAAAAACGAGGCGAAATAGCCTGCTTCGCTACGCTTATCAGGCCTACAAAGTTGCAGCAATCTTTTGAATTTACAAACTGTTGTAGGCCTGATAAGGCATTCATGCCGCATCCGGCATGAATAAAACGCACGTATTCGCGATTAATCGCGGAAGTTTTTGAACTGGAACGGCTGACCGAGATCGCCACCGCGAACCATCGCCATGACAGCCTGCAAATCATCGCGAGATTTGCCCGTTACGCGGATCTCATCGCCCTGAATTTGCGCCTGCACTTTCAGTTTACTGTCTTTGATCATCTTAACGATTTTCTTCTGGGTCGCGCTTTCAATGCCCTGTTTCAGTTTCGCTTCCACAAACCAGGTTTTACCGCTATGAACGATATTTTCCGGTACATCCAGCGAACTGCCTTCAATGCCGCGCTTCAGCAGCTTGGCACGCAGAATATCCAGCAACTGATTGACCTGGAAATCGGACTCGCTCAACACTTTGATGGTTTTGCTGGCGTCGTTCAGCTCAAATGAGGCTTCAACGTTACGGAAGTCAAAACGGGACTCCACTTCGCGGCTCGCGTTATCTACCGCGTTACGCGCTTCCTGAAGATCAACTTCAGAAACAATATCGAAAGATGGCATCTTTTCCTCTCCCTTCATTTTTGATGCGAAGCATAATACCTGCAAAGTTAAATAACCGACAGTCCTGCACCAGGACGTATCCCTTAATTGTGCATAGTCACAACAGCATGCACAATTAAGGGATAGCCTTATTGAACACCCGGAGTGGTTGCGGGTGAGGAGGAACAATGAAAATTACCGTATTGGGATGCGGTGCCTTAGGGCAATTATGGCTTACAGCACTTTGCAAACAGGGGCACGAAGTTCAGGGCTGGCTGCGCGTGCCGCAACCTTATTGTAGCGTGAATCTGGTTGAGACTGACGGTTCGATATTTAACGAATCGCTGACCGCTAACGATCCCGATTTTCTGGCCACCAGCGATCTGCTACTGGTGACGCTGAAAGCCTGGCAGGTTTCCGATGCCGTCAAAAGCCTCGCGTCCACACTGCCTGTAACCACGCCAATACTGTTAATTCACAACGGCATGGGCACCATCGAAGAGTTGCAAAACATTCAGCAACCGTTACTGATGGGCACCACCACCCATGCGGCGCGGCGCGACGGCAATGTCATTATTCATGTGGCAAACGGTATTACGCATATTGGTCCGGCCCGTCAACAGGATGGCGATTACAGCTATCTGGCGGATATTTTGCAGACTGTGTTACCTGATGTCGCCTGGCATAACAATATTCGCGCCGAGCTATGGCGCAAGCTGGCAGTCAACTGTGTGATTAATCCACTGACCGCCATCTGGAATTGCCCGAACGGTGAACTACGCCATCATCCGCAAGAAATTATGCAGATATGCGAAGAAGTCGCGGCAGTGATCGAACGCGAAGGGCATCATACTTCAGCAGAAGATTTGCGTGATTACGTGATGCAGGTAATTGATGCTACAGCGGAAAATATCTCGTCGATGTTGCAGGATATCCGCGCGCTGCGCCACACTGAAATCGACTATATCAATGGTTTTCTCTTACGCCGCGCCCGCGCGCATGGGATTGCCGTACCGGAAAACACCCGCCTGTTTGAAATGGTAAAAAGAAAGGAGAGTGAATATGAGCGCATCGGCACTGGTTTGCCTCGCCCCTGGTAGTGAAGAGACTGAAGCGGTCACCGCTATCGACCTGTTGGTTCGCGGTGGTATTAATGTCACCACTGCCAGCGTCGCCAGCGATGGTAACCTTGCGATTACCTGCTCGCGCGGCGTGAAGCTGCTGGCGGATGCGCCGCTGGTCGAAGTTGCCGATGGCGAATATGACGTGATCGTACTGCCTGGTGGCATTAAAGGCGCGGAGTGTTTTCGTGATAACACTCTGCTTGTTGAAACTGTCAAACAGTTCCACCGTTCCGGGCGTATCGTCGCGGCTATTTGTGCCGTGCCAGCCACAGTGCTGGTGCCTCATGATATCTTCCCGATTGGCAATATGACCGGCTTCCCAACGCTGAAAGACAAAATTCCCGCTGAACAATGGCAGGACAAGCGCGTCGTCTGGGATGCACGTGTAAAACTGCTGACCAGCCAGGGGCCAGGTACAGCTATCGACTTTGGTCTGAAAATTATCGACCTGCTGGCTGGGCGCGAGAAAGCCCATGAAGTGGCATCACAACTGGTGATGGCGGCAGGGATTTATAATTATTACGAGTAGTGTCGGATGCGGTAAGCGTCGCATCTGGCCAGATGCGACGTAAAAACCACCAATTACGGGCGATACACCTTCACATTCTTAAAGCCCTGCTCGCGCAGATAGAGCGCCTGCAGACGGCTCATCACCCCACGCTCACACCACAACAGCCAGGTTTTGTTCTGGTCGAGATCGCCAAATTTGGTGCTCAGTTTATAGAACGGCAGAGAAACCACGTCGATGCCTTCAACTTTCAGCGGCTTATCTTCTTGTTCATCGATAGAACGGATATCGAGGATCACGTCGTTCGGGCCGAAACCATTGACGGTTTCCACTTCAACCACTTCCTGCTCGGTCTGCTGGGCGATTTCGCGGATATCAACGTTATTCGCTTCCTCAACCACTTTATCGAGAATGCTGAAGTCGAACTTCTCTTCTTCCGCTTCAATCTTCGACTTAACCGCTTTCACCGTCGGGCTTTTGGAGATCACGCCGCAATATTCCGGCATGGTGCGGGCAAAATCTTCAGTGCCAATCTGGCGAGCCAGGTTGATGATGTGTTCTTTGTCGTAAGAGATCAGCGGACGCAGGATCAGCGTATCGGAGACATTATCAATTAAACGCAGATTAGTCAGGGTCTGGCTGGACACCTGTCCCAGCGCCTCGCCGGTCACCAGTGCCTGTACGCCGTAACGTTCAGCCACTTTCGACGCGGCACGCACCATCATACGCTTGAGGATAACGCCCATCTGACCGTCGTCGATTTTCTCGAGAATTTCCCCGACTACCGGTTCGAAATTAATGGCGACAAAACGCACGCGGTGGGAGCTGCCAAAGCGATTCCACAGATAATGCGCCACCTGACGCACGCCAATTTCGTGTGCCGCGCCGCCGAGATTAAAGAAGCAGTAATGCACGCGGCAGCCGCGACGCATCAACATATAGCTGGAAACTCCGGAGTCAAAACCGCCGGAAATGAGCGACAATACATCTTCCTGAGTGCCGATCGGGAAACCGCCAATGCCTTCGTAGCGGCCTTTGATCAGCAGGAGACGATCGTCTTCGACTTCCAGATGGACAGTCACATCTGGATTCGTCAGCTTCACGCGTGCGGATTCAATATGTTGATTCAAACCGCCACCGACGTAACGTTCTACATCAATTGAGCTAAAATCATGCTTACCGCGGCGCTTCACGCGCACGCAGAAGGTTTTGCCTTCCAGCTGATCGCGATACTGAACCAACGCTTTCTCAAAAATATCGTGCATGTCGGTAAACGGCACGTCTTCGACTTCGAGAATATGGTGGATACCCGGAATGCGAGTCAGGGCGTCGCGGATGGCCAGACGCTGGTTTTCATCTTTCGCGCGAACTTCGATGTTATCCCAGTGGCGGACAACAGCGAGCGTCTCATCATAGTGCTTTAAAACGTTACGAATGTTCCCGGTAAGGATTTTTATAAAGCGCAAGCGCACAGATTGGCTCTTGATGGTGATTTCCGGGAACAATTTAATGATAAACTTCATGGCGGCAATGGTTCGTTGGCAAGTCTTAAGCGACTTGTTTAGGGAAAAATACAGCAGCCCACACCTGCGGCTGCATCCAGGCGCGGAAGTATACCACTAACATCGCTTTGCTGCGCACATCACCTTACCATTGCGCGTTATTTGCTATTTGCCCTGAGTCCGTTACCATGACGGGGCTAAAAATATTGAGAGTCAGACATTCATTATGCCGAAGAAAAATGAGGCGCCCGTCAGCTTTGAAAAGGCGCTGGGCGAGCTGGAACAGATTGTGACCCGTCTGGAAAGTGGCGACCTACCGCTGGAAGAGGCGCTGAACGAGTTCGAACGCGGCGTGCAGCTGGCACGTCAGGGGCAGGCCAAATTGCAACAAGCCGAACAGCGTGTACAAATTTTGCTGTCCGACAATGAAGACGCCTCTCCAACCCCTTTTACACCGGACAATGAGTAATGGACTTTCCGCAGCAACTCGAAGCCTGCGTTAAGCAGGCCAACCAGGCGCTGAGCCGTTATATCGCCCCACTGCCCTTTCAGAACACTCCCGTGGTCGAAACCATGCAGTATGGCGCATTATTAGGTGGTAAGCGCCTGCGGCCTTTCCTGGTCTATGCCACTGGTCAGATGTTCGGCGTAAGCATGAACACCCTGGACGCACCCGCCGCCGCCGTAGAGTGTATCCACGCTTACTCATTAATTCATGATGATTTACCGGCAATGGATGATGACGATCTGCGTCGCGGTTTACCAACCTGTCATGTGAAGTTTGGTGAAGCCAACGCAATTCTCGCTGGCGATGCTCTGCAAACGCTGGCGTTCTCGATTTTAAGCGATGCCGATATGCCGGAAGTGTCGGACCGCGACAGAATTTCGATGATTTCTGAACTGGCGAATGCCAGCGGTATTGCCGGAATGTGCGGCGGTCAGGCATTAGATTTAGATGCGGAAGGCAAACACGTACCTCTGGACGCACTCGAGCGTATTCATCGTCATAAAACAGGCGCATTGATTCGCGCCGCCGTTCGCCTTGGTGCATTAAGCGCCGGAGATAAAGGACGTCGTGCTCTGCCAATTCTCGACAAGTATGCAGAGAGCATCGGCCTTGCCTTCCAGGTTCAGGATGACATCCTGGATGTGGTGGGAGATACTGCAACGTTGGGAAAACGTCAGGGTGCCGACCAGCAACTTGGCAAAAGTACCTACCCTGCACTTCTGGGTCTTGAGCAAGCCCGGAAGAAAGCCCGGGATCTGATCGACGATGCCCGCCAGTCACTGAAACAACTGGCTGAACAGTCACTCGATACCTCGGCACTGGAAGCGCTAGCGGACTACATCATCCAGCGTAATAAATAAACAATAAGTATTAATAGGCCCCTGATGAGTTTTGATATTGCCAAATACCCGACCCTGGCACTGGTCGACTCCACCCAGGAGTTACGACTGTTGCCAAAAGAGAGTTTACCGAAACTCTGCGACGAACTGCGCCGCTATTTACTCGACAGCGTGAGCCGTTCCAGCGGGCACTTCGCCTCCGGGCTGGGCACGGTCGAACTGACCGTGGCGCTGCACTACGTCTATAACACTCCCTTTGACCAGTTAATCTGGGATGTAGGACATCAGGCTTATCCGCATAAAATTTTGACCGGACGCCGCGACAGAATCGGCACCATCCGTCAGAAAGGCGGCCTGCACCCGTTCCCGTGGCGCGGCGAAAGTGAATATGACGTATTAAGCGTCGGGCATTCATCAACCTCCATCAGTGCCGGAATTGGTATTGCTGTTGCTGCTGAAAAAGAAGGCAAGAATCGCCGCACCGTCTGCGTGATTGGCGACGGTGCGATTACCGCTGGCATGGCGTTTGAAGCGATGAACCACGCGGGCGATATCCGTCCTGATATGCTGGTGGTCCTCAACGACAATGAAATGTCGATTTCCGAAAATGTTGGCGCGCTCAACAACCATCTGGCGCAGCTGCTTTCCGGTAAGCTTTACTCTTCATTGCGTGAAGGCGGGAAAAAAGTTTTCTCTGGCGTGCCGCCCATTAAAGAGCTGCTCAAACGTACCGAAGAACATATTAAAGGCATGGTGGTGCCTGGCACGTTGTTTGAAGAGCTGGGCTTTAACTACATCGGCCCGGTTGACGGTCACGATGTGCTGGGGCTTATCACCACGCTTAAGAACATGCGCGACCTGAAAGGCCCGCAGTTCCTGCATATCATGACCAAAAAAGGTCGTGGTTATGAACCGGCAGAAAAAGACCCTATCACCTTCCACGCCGTGCCTAAATTTGATCCCTCCAGCGGTTGTTTGCCGAAAAGTAGCGGTGGCCTGCCGAGCTATTCAAAAATCTTTGGCGACTGGTTATGCGAAACCGCGGCGAAAGACAACAAGCTGATGGCGATTACGCCGGCGATGCGCGAAGGTTCCGGCATGGTCGAGTTTTCACGTAAATTCCCGGATCGCTATTTTGATGTAGCGATTGCCGAACAACACGCGGTGACCTTTGCTGCTGGTCTGGCAATTGGTGGGTACAAACCGATCGTAGCAATTTACTCCACCTTCCTGCAACGCGCCTATGATCAGGTGCTGCATGACGTGGCAATTCAAAAGCTGCCGGTCCTGTTTGCCATCGACCGTGCGGGCATTGTTGGTGCTGACGGTCAAACCCACCAGGGTGCTTTTGATCTCTCTTACCTTCGCTGCATTCCGGAAATGGTCATTATGACCCCGAGCGATGAAAACGAATGTCGCCAGATGCTCTACACCGGCTATCACTATAACGATGGCCCCTCGGCGGTGCGCTACCCGCGCGGCAATGCCGTCGGCGTTGAGCTGACGCCACTGGAAAAACTACCGATTGGCAAAGGCATTGTGAAACGTCGTGGTGAAAAACTGGCGATCCTTAACTTCGGTACGCTGATGCCGGAAGCGGCAAAAGTCGCAGAGTCGCTGAACGCCACGCTGGTCGATATGCGTTTTGTGAAGCCGCTTGATGAAACGTTAATTCTGGAAATGGCCGCCAGCCACGAAGCGCTGGTAACCGTTGAAGAAAACGCCATTATGGGCGGCGCAGGCAGCGGCGTGAACGAAGTGCTGATGGCACATCGTAAACCCGTGCCAGTGCTGAATATTGGCCTGCCGGACTTCTTTATTCCACAAGGAACTCAGGAAGAAATGCGCGCCGAACTCGGCCTCGATGCCACCGGTTTGGAAGCCAAAATCAAGGCCTGGCTGGCATAATCCCTACTCCACTCCTGCTATGCTTAAGAAATTATTCATGGCAGGAGTGGCAGCATGCAATACAACCCCTTAGGAAAAACCGACCTTCGCGTTTCCCGACTTTGCCTCGGCTGTATGACCTTTGGCGAGCCGGATCGCGGTAATCACGCATGGACACTGCCGGAAGAGAGCAGCCGTCCCATAATTAAACGCGCGCTGGAAGGCGGCATAAATTTCTTTGATACCGCCAATAGCTATTCTGACGGCAGCAGCGAAGAGATCGTCGGTCGCGCACTGAGGGATTTCGCCCGTCGCGATGACGTGGTCGTCGCGACAAAAGTTTTCCATCGCGTTGGTGATTTGCCAGAAGGTTTATCCCGCTCGCAAATTCTACGTTCTATTGACGACAGCCTGCAACGTCTCGGCATGGAGTATGTTGATATCCTGCAAATTCACCGCTGGGATTACAACACGCCGATTGAAGAGACGCTTGAAGCCCTGAATGACGTCGTAAAAGCCGGGAAAGCGCGTTATATCGGTGCGTCATCCATGCACGCCTCGCAGTTTGCTCAGGCGCTGGAACTGCAAAAACAGCACGGCTGGGCGCAGTTTGTCAGTATGCAGGATCACTACAATCTGATTTACCGCGAAGAAGAACGCGAGATGCTGCCGCTGTGTTATCAGGAGGGCGTGGCGGTGATCCCGTGGAGCCCGTTGGCGCGGGGTCGTCTGACACGCCCGTGGGGAGAAACCACTGCACGTTTGGTGTCTGATGAGGTGGGAAAAAATCTCTATAAAGAAAGCGATGAAAATGACGCGCAGATCGCAGAACGGTTAACTGGCGTCAGTGAAGAACTGGGCGCGACACGAGCACAGGTCGCGCTGGCCTGGTTGTTAAGCAAACCGGGCATTGCCGCACCGATTATCGGAACGTCGCGGGAAGAGCAGCTTGATGAATTGCTGAACGCGGTGGACATCACCTTGAAGCCGGAACAAATTGCCGAACTGGAAACGCCGTATAAACCGCATCCGGTGGTAGGTTTTAAATAGAAAGGTCGGCCTGATAAGACGCGACAAGCGTCCTATCAGGCATCGGTGCACAATCGCCGGATGCGGCGTGAACGCCTTATTCAGCCTACGACAGAATACCCAGCGGCCAGTGATGACCGATAAAGTACAGTATGCCAGCAGAAATCACCCCTGCGACAATATCGTCGATCATGATCCCCATACCACCATGCACATTGCGATCAAACCAGCGGATCGGCCACGGTTTCCACATATCCAGAATACGGAAAATAACAAACCCGGCGGCGACCCACTGCCAGTCATTGGTCGGCAGCGCCATCAGAGTGATCCACATGCCGATAAATTCGTCCCAGACGATACTGCCGTGATCGTGCACGCCCATATCTTTCGCGGTCTGATGGCAAAGATAAACGCCAATACAGATCCCCAGCATCACCACCAGAGAATAGAGCTGCCAGGGTAAAAAGGTCATCAGATACCAGAAGGGAATCGCCGCCAGCGACCCCATCGTGCCTGGAACGATCGGGCTTAACCCACTCCCGAATCCGACAGCAAGCAAATGCCACGGATTACTCATTTTCAGGCGACTTTTCGCGACATCTTTATGGCGTGGCAAAATGGTCATATCCTTTCCAGTCTAACGTGACAGGTTCGCCGTCACGAATAAAACAAAGCCCTTCGATATCGGCGGTCATTTGCCCGATACACGTAAACGGTACGCCAAGATGACCCAAAGCGACATCCAGCGCGCCACGGTTAAGTTCCGGCACAGTGAAACACAATTCGTAATCTTCGCCACCAGAGAGCGCCCAGCGCAACGCCTGTTCCGGTTCAACGTGGCGAGAAAGTGCGTCAGAAAACGGCAGCAATGTCAGATCAATACGTGCGCCGCAGTCGCTGGCTTTCACGATATGCCCGAGATCGGAAATCAATCCATCAGAGAGATCGATGGCTGAATTCGCAAGATCGCGCAGCGCCTGTCCCTGTAAAATACGCGGCGATGGGCGGAGATGGCGTTTGATTAAGTAGTCCGCATCTTTAGCGTCGGCCATATGGAGACGGTTCTGCAAGAGAGCCAGTCCGGCGGCGCTATCGCCCGGCGTGCCGGTCACATAAATCCAGTCCCCCGGCTTTGCACCAGAACGCGTTAAGGCTCGTCCCATTGGGACAAAGCCGTGGATACCCAACGTCATCGACAGTGGTCCACGCGTGGTGTCGCCACCAATGAGTTGCATATCGTAATAATTGAGGAGCTCAAACAAACTGTCGCTGAAGGACTCAAGCCACGGTTCGTCTACGTCCGGTAAGGTTAATGCCAGCGTCAGCCAGGCCGGATCGGCACCCATTGCCGCCAGATCGCTTAAGTTTACCGCCAGTGCCTTATACGCCAGATCCGCAGGATCGATATCAGGGAGGAAATGGTTGCCCGCTACCAGCGTATCGGTACTGATCGCCAGAGTCTGTTTTTCGGGGATATTGAGAAGTGCGCAATCGTCGCCGATGCCCAGTTCGACATCAAGACGAGAACTTCTTACACGGTCAAAATAACGGGCAATCAGGGAGAACTCGCCACATGCCATACGTTATGCCTCAGCAGGTAAAAAAGAAAAGGCCGGCGAGTGCGGAACTGTTTTTCCGTTACTCTGCCGGCCTGGATATCACTTTTTGTTAGGGCGAATCACAGGTGCTGCTTTATCCAGTACGCCGTTGACGAACTTATGGCTGTCTTCTGCGCCGAACGATTTCGCCAGTTCGATCGCTTCGTTAATGGCCACTTTGTACGGCACATCGCTACGTTTAGACAGCTCGTACAGCGCAATGCGCAGTACCGCTTTTTCTACCTGGCCCAGCTCTTCCAGCAGGCGGGACAGGTATGGCTTCATCAGTCCGTCGAGGTATGCGGTGTTAGTCGCCACCCCGGCCAGCAGCTCACGGAAGTACAGGATGTCAACGTCTTTTACATCCTGTTCAGCCAGGAACTGGTATTCAACATCAGCGATGTCGTTCTGGGACAACTGCCAGGAGTAGAGCGCCTGGACGGCACACTCACGAGCGCGGCGACGAGCAGCAGGTTTCACGGATTTCCCCTTACTAATTTCAGGCCTTGATGGCTTTCAATACATTAATCATTTCAAGCGCGGTCAGTGCAGCTTCTGCACCTTTGTTGCCAGCTTTGGTGCCAGCACGTTCAATCGCTTGTTCAATGCTTTCAGTGGTCAACACCCCAAAAGCAACCGGAATTTCGCTATCCTGGGCAACATGCGCCAGGCCGTTGCTTGCACCGCCAGCCACGTATTCAAAGTGGGCAGTGCCACCACGAATAACCGTCCCCAGCGCAATCACCGCGTCGTATTTACCGGTTTTAGCCAGTGCACCAGCCGCCAGCGGCAGCTCGTAGGCACCAGGCACCCAAACAACGGTAATGTTTTCATCTTTTACCTGACCGATACGTTTCAGTGCGTCAATCGCACCTTCCAGCAGGCTGTCATTGATAAAGTTGTTGAAACGCGCAATGGTGATGGCGACGCGAGCGTCCGGGGTAGCAACGTTAGCTTCAATAATGTTCATTTTCTTCCTTCGGGTTCGAGTATGGCCCCGCAGGGGGGCGGATTTTAGCATAATATTTCGTGCGCTGCTTCCCTTTCGAGCCGGGAGATCATGCACCCACTAAATGCAGGCAAACATCCGGGCCTACATGACGTATCTCTTTGAATTTAAATTGGGGGGCGTCGGCTAATTTCTCAAGCCCCGGCAGCGTACATAATCCGCGGGCGTCGCTACCTAATAGTTTAGGTGCGATATAGACAATCAGCTCATCGACTAAACCAGCCTGTAGCAATGCACCAGCGAGCGTTGGCCCCGCTTCCACCCAGATACTGTTAATCTGTTGCTTGCCGAGTTGCATCATCAGCACAACCAGATCCAGATGATCTTTATGCTCTGGAATCAGCAATGTACGCACCGTTTCCGGCCATTCACGAGAATCTTCCTGTGTACGCGCAAACCAGGTTTCGCCCGGCTGTTGCACGATTCGGTGTTCCGGCGTTACGCGATTTTGGCTATCAATGACTATCCGTACCGGCTGACGTAGATTTTGTTGCGGATAGAGCGCCTGAGTTTGTTCATCCAGTTCAGACCAACGCACCGTTAAGGCTGGATCGTCTGCCAGCACCGTGGCGCTGCTGGTTAAAATGGCATGACTTTGCGCGCGCAGACGTTGTACATCGCGCCGCGCCTGAGGTGAAGTGATCCACTGGCTTTCACCGCTGGCCATCGCTGTGCGGCCATCTAGTGACGCGCCAAGTTTCAACTGGATATAAGGAAAGCCGGTGCGCATCCGCTTGAGGAAGCCTTTATTCAATTGCTCGGCTTCACTCATCATCAGGCCGTGGCTGACGTCAATGCCGGCCTGTTGCAAACGGTAAAGTCCACGCCCAGCGACCTGCGGATTAGGGTCCTGCATCGCAGCAACCACGCGCGCAACGCCAGCAGCAATTAATGCGTCACAACAAGGTGGTGTACGACCATGATGACTACAAGGTTCGAGTGTCACATACGCCGTTGCGCCTTTGGCTTTTTCACCTGCCATGCGCAACGCGTGTACCTCGGCATGCGGTTCGCCCGCGCGGTGATGGTAACCTTCACCGACAATTTCGCCATCTTTCACAATGACGCAACCGACATTCGGATTAGGGTGAGTGGTGAAGCGTCCTCGTTGCGCCAGCTTTAGCGCCCGCGCCATGTATAACTCGTCCTGCACGGTTTAATCCTCCAGGCGCGCAATCTCTTCGCCAAATTCTTTGATATCTTCGAAACTGCGATAGACAGAGGCAAAACGGATATAGGCGACTTTATCGAGCTTTTTCAATTGCTCCATCACCAGATTGCCAATCATTTTGCTCGGCACTTCGCGCTCACCGGTGGCGCGGAGTTGCGATTTAATATGGTTGATCGCCATTTCGACGTCATCGGAACTCACCGGACGTTTTTCCAGCGCCCGCAGCATTCCGCTACGCAATTTTTCTTCATTAAACGGTTCGCGCACGTCGTTGCTTTTCACGACACGCGGCATAACCAGTTCCGCCACTTCAAAAGTAGTGAAACGTTCATTACACACCAGACACTGCCGACGGCGGCGTACGGAAGAGCCCTCGCTCACGAGACGAGAGTCAATTACCTTAGTGTCCACGGCGAAACAGAATGGGCAATGCATACGGCGTCCTGACCAGGTGATTAATAGAAATCTATTTTACCCTGAACTGACGATACAACAAAGGCGCAACGCTTTTGAGATAAAGGATCGATGCTTTCACGGCTTTAAGCCTCTACCATTAGACTTACTGTGACGAGAAAGGGACTACCTATGAACATTAACGTATGTTTTCGACTACTCCTGCTGGGAAGCCTGTTCAGCCTGAACGCCTGCGTACAGCAAAGCGAAGTGCGCCAGATGAAACACAGCGTCAACACGTTGAATAAAGAGATGACTCAGCTCAACAAAGAAACCGTCAAAATCACCCAGCAAAATACGCTAAACGCAAAATCCAGTAGTGGGGTATACCTGTTGCCAGGTGCAAATACACCGGCACGACTGGAAAGCCAAATTGGCACTTTACGTATGTCGCTGGTGAATATTGCGCCAAATGCAGATGACACCACTTTGACGTTACGGATTCAGGGCGAGTCCAATGATCCCTTACCCGCTTTCAGTGGAACCGTTGAATATGGGCAAATTCAGGGAACAACTGACAACTTTCAGGAAGTCAATGTGCAGAATCAATTGATTAACGCACCTGCCAGCGTCCTCGCTCCGAGCGATGTTGACATTCCGTTACAGTTAAATGGCATTTCAACAGACCAGTTAGGTTTTGTTCGCATCCACGACATTCAACCTGTTATGCAGTAAACGTTTTTCGGGGCGTTTTGTGCGTCCCGCAACATCCCCCCCTTCATTTTGTTACTCTGCTTACATCACCTGGATTGATAGTAAAAGTTTGCAACAAGGGTGAAAGTCAGTACAATTCCCGCCCGAATATGTGTATTCGTGAACGCAATCGATTACGTAAATGATAGAACTGTGAAATACAACATATTTTTGTGAGCAATGATTTTTATAATAGGCTCCTCTGTAATAGGAAATATTTAGAAACGCAATTTGCGCCTTTTTCACTCCCGCAAGGGATTTTCAAATAGTGGCATACATATGAAAAAAACATTACTGGCGGCCGGTGCGGTACTGGCGCTCTCTTCGTCTTTTACTGTCAACGCAGCTGAAAACGATAAACCGCAGTACCTTTCCGACTGGTGGCACCAGAGCGTTAACGTAGTTGGTAGCTATCACACTCGTTTCGGACCGCAGATCCGTAACGATACTTACCTGGAATATGAAGCATTCGCTAAAAAAGACTGGTTCGATTTCTATGGTTACGCGGATGCGCCGGTATTCTTCGGCGGTAACTCCGATGCCAAAGGTATCTGGAACCACGGTTCTCCGCTGTTTATGGAAATCGAACCGCGTTTCTCCATCGACAAGCTGACCAATACTGATCTTAGCTTCGGTCCGTTCAAAGAGTGGTACTTCGCGAACAACTACATTTACGACATGGGTCGTAACAAAGATGGTCGCCAGAGCACCTGGTATATGGGTCTGGGTACTGACATCGACACGGGTCTGCCGATGAGCCTGTCCATGAACGTGTATGCGAAATACCAGTGGCAGAACTACGGCGCAGCGAACGAAAACGAGTGGGACGGTTACCGTTTCAAAATTAAATACTTTGTGCCGATTACCGATCTGTGGGGCGGTCAGTTAAGCTACATCGGTTTCACCAACTTCGACTGGGGTTCCGATCTGGGTGATGACAGCGGTAACGCAATGAATGGTATTAAGACGCGTACCAATAACTCCATCGCTTCCAGCCATATTCTGGCTCTGAACTACGATCACTGGCACTACTCTGTCGTTGCACGTTACTGGCATGACGGTGGTCAGTGGAACGATGATGCAGAGCTAAACTTCGGTAACGGCAACTTCAACGTTCGCTCTACCGGTTGGGGTGGTTACCTGGTGGTAGGTTACAACTTCTGATTGTGAAAATGCCGGATCTTGTATCCGGCATTTTAGATTGTAGACAACGTACGCTTTGTTCATGCCGGATGCGGCGTAAACGCCTTATCCGGCCTACAAAAGCTACAAAAGCACGCAAATTCAATATATTGATGAGATTATGTAGGCCAGATAAGGCGTAGCGCATCAGGCAATTTTACGTTTGTCATCAATCTCAAACAGCGGATTTTATATCCGGCATTTTTTATCACTTCTTCTTATTCATCATCGCTTTTAAATCAGCAAACGGGTTGTATTTCGCTTCACCGACATCTTTCTGCGCATCTTCCCCGGCGATAACTGTCGTACCATACTGATCCGCTTCGGTATATTTCGAATGCTCATGATCGTGGCAATAGAGACAAAGCAATTCCCAGTTACTACCATCTTCCGGGTTATTGGTATGGTCATGATCGATATGGTGCACAGTTAGCTCACGCAAGTTGGAATAGACAAACTCGCGGGAACAGCGACCGCAGACCCACGGATAGAGCTTTAATGCTTTTTCGCGATAGCCGCTTTCTAACCGCGCATAGTTTTTTGGGATGATAGCCATGAAAAGTTACCTGGATGAAATGTAGGGTTACGCGCAGTTTCCCAAGATGGGGAGATTTTCGCAATCCTGAGTAAATAAATTCTCACATTACCAGTGACGGCGAGGTTCCATCTGCTGATGAAGAATTCGCGCAATGAGGATGTCATCTACTCTTATAACGTAATAAATAGTGTGAAACCTAAATGCGATCTTCTTTACCTCTGGAACCGCATCATAGTCTTGCCCTATCTCGGGCATTTGAGAGAGTGTATCCAGAAAAATGCCGAGAGAGTCGGTATAGCAATCCGCCTGCTCCTCACCAAACTTTCCCAGCGTGTAGTCATAGATCCCTCTGAAATCTTCAACAGCTTTTCCGCTAAGCTTATACACGATGTTTTTGCTTCCTTTCTGCTGCGATATCACGAAGCGTCATCGAACTTTCACCACTCTCAAGACCTTCAATAACAGCATTTCTAACAGCTTCATCCCTGGATTCTTGTTGTTCCAATAGACGAAGTGCCGAACGCATTACTTCACTGGCCGAGCCATAACGACCAGACTGGACCATCCGGGTAATGAAACTATCTAATTGTTCGCCAACGCTTACTGAGGTAATTTTGCGCATAAGCGATCTCCACGTATTAACTATTAATACAAAGTATATGTCAGAACTCTTTCTACAACCAAAGCTGTATTCAGTTGAATGTGCGGCAGGCGAAAAAAAACCGCAGCGCCAAAACGCCACGGTTTTTTTAACTGAACTGATTTAAAACACCCTTAAGGCAGAATTGACGGCTGATCCGCCCCTTCTTTTTCCACTTTCTGCTGCAGCATGTGTTCGCGCTTCATACCCAGTTTCAGAGCCAACGCAGATGCTACATAGATGGAAGACGCGGTACCGATGGTTACACCGATAAGCATGGTCAACGAGAAACCTTCCAGCACCGGGCCACCGAAGAGATACAGCATCAGGATAACCATCAAGGTGGTACCGGATGTGATCAAGGTACGGTGCAGCGTCTGAGTCAGCGACACGTTAAAGATTTCGTAAGGCGTACCGCGACGGATTTTGCGGAAGTTTTCACGAATACGGTCCGACACCACGATACTGTCGTTAAGCGAGTAACCGATAACCGACATCAACGATGCCACAATGGTCAGGTCTATCTCGATATGGAATAACGACAAAATACCCAGCGTAATGATAACGTCGTGCGCCAGTGCGATAACGACCCCTGCCGCCAGTCGCCACTCAAAACGGAAACCAACGTAGACAAGGATAGACAGCAACGCTGCCATCAGCGCCATCGCGCCGGTTTGCGCAAGGTCTGCCCCCACGCTCGGACCGACGAACTCAATACGCTTCACCGCCGCGTTCTGGTTAGTGGATTCGTTAATCACCTTCAGAACCTGGCTGCCCAGCACCTGACCGCCAGTTTCGCCTTCAGCAGGCGGCATGCGGACCATGATGTCGTGGCTGCTACCGAAGTTTTGCAGCATCGGCTCTTCAAAGCCCGCTTTCTGCAATGCATCACGCATTACGTCAATTTCAGCCGGTTTTTCGAGCGTAATTTCGATAACCGTACCACCGGTGAAATCCAGTCCCCAGTTAAAGCCGCGAACGCCCATAATGACGATAGCGGCAATTAACAGCAGACCAGAGATGCCAAAAGCCCAGTAGTCCCAGCGCATAAAGTCATAGACTTTACGGCCGTGGTTTAGTTGTTCAACAGTATATTCCTGTGCCACATCGCACTCCTCAGATTGACAGCTTCTTGACGCGCTTGCCGCCATATAGCAGGTTTACGATGGCACGCGTACCGACAATCGCGGTAAACATCGACGTCGCCACACCGATACCGGTAGTAATCGCGAACCCTTTAATTGCCCCGGTACCCACTGCATACAGGATGATGACTTTAATCAGCGTGGTGATGTTCGCATCGAAGATGGAACTGAATGCGCCACGATAACCTTCATCGATTGCCTGCTGAACAGTACGCCCATTGCTTAACTCTTCTTTAATACGTTCGTTGATCAGTACGTTCGCATCGACCGCTACCGCAAGGGTTAAGACGATACCCGCGATACCCGGCATACTCAGCGTCGCGCCAGGCAGCAGCGACATAATGCCGACAATCAAGATCAAGTTCGCAATCAGAGCACTGGTCGCAATCAGACCAAACTTCTTATAGAAGAGGATCATGAACAGAATAGAAACCAACAGACCGGCGAGACACGCCTCCAGCCCCTGTTCAATGTTCTGCATACCCAGGGTCGGGCCAATGGTACGTTCTTCAACAATCTGAATCGGTGCAATCAACGCACCGGCACGCAGCAGCAGCGACAGCTGACGCGCTTCGTTCGGGTTGTTGATACCGGTGATACGGAAGCTGTTACCCAGACGAGACTGGATATTCGCGATGTTAATCACCTCTTCCTGTTTCACCAGAACCGCACGACCGTTAGCATCTTTCTTGCCGCTGTCTTTGTACTCCACAAACAGGGTCGCCATCGGTTTACCGATGTTGTCCTTAGTGAAGTTAGACATGATGTTACCACCTGCGCTGTCGAGCGAGATGTTAACCTGCGGCTGGTTGTATTCGTCCTGGCTGGAAGTGGAGTCGGTGATATGATCACCGGTCAGAATCACGCGTTTGTACAGCACAACCGGCTGACCTTCGCGGGTCTGTTTCACTTCAGAGTCTCCCGGTACACGGCCAGATGCGGCAGCGGCCTGGTCAACGTTGGTGTTTACCAGACGGAACTCCAGCGTCGCGGTCGCGCCAAGAATCTCTTTCGCACGAGCGGTATCCTGAATACCTGGCAGTTCAACAACGATACGATCTGCGCCCTGACGTTGTACTACAGGCTCCGCCACACCAAGCTGGTTTACACGGTTACGCAGGATGTTAATGTTCTGCTGCACCGCATATTCACGCGCTTCACTTAGACGCGCATCGCTCATGACCGCGCGCAGCTGATTGCTGCCCTGGCTGCTAATGACCAGATCGGGATGGCGTTTGCTCAGATACGCAATGGCTTCATCACGGGCGTTGCCATCGCGGAAAGTGATGCTCAGACCGTAATTATTTTCTTTACGAACAGTGGTATACGGGATGCCTTTTTCACGCAGGTCGCTGCGCAGGCTATCGATATTTTGTTCCTGGAGCTTGCCAAGCGCGGTGTCCATATCCACTTCCATCAGGAAGTGAACGCCGCCACGCAGGTCAAGACCGAGCTTCATCGGTTCAGCGTGAATAGCTGCCAGCCAGCGCGGCGTTGCCGGGGCAAGGTTAAGCGCCACGACGTATTTGTCACCCATAACGCCCATTAATGCTTCACGAGCGCGTAACTGGGTGTCAGTGGAGTCGAAGCGCGCAAGAATAGCGCCCTCTTCCAGTGCCACAGACTTAGCAGTTATTTTTTCTTCTTGTAACGTTTTCTGGACCTGGATCAGCGTTTGCTCACTGGCGGCGACTCCGCGCGCGCCAGTGATCTGAACAGCCGGATCCTCACCAAACAGGTTGGGAAGCGCATACAGCAGACCGATGACAATCACCACGATCAGCATGACGTACTTCCACAAAGGATAACGGTTTAACACGGCAATTCCCTTAGGGAAAAATTTTAATTACAGCGCCTTCATGGTGCCTTTCGGCAGAACGGCGGCTACGAAGTCACGTTTAATAACTACTTCAGTGGTATCATTCAGCGCGATAGCAATGTAGCCGTTTTCTGCTACTTTGGTTACGCGACCGACCAGGCCACCGTTCGTCAGCACTTCATCACCTTTCGCGATGGAGTCCATCAGCTTTTTGTGTTCTTTGGTGCGCTTCTGCTGTGGGCGCAGGATCATGAAATAGAAAATCAGACCGAATACCACCAGCATCAAAATCAAAGACATCGGGCTACCTTGTGCCGGAGCACCCGTTGCCGCTACCGCATCAGAAATAAAAAAGCTCATTAAATTTCCCTCATTATTAATATTAATCAACGTTCAAAGGTGGTACTTCTCGCCCCTGACGCTGGTAAAAATCAGCTACGAAGCTCTCTAATTTACCCTCTTCAATAGCCTTGCGTAAACCCGCCATCAAACGCTGGTAATAACGAAGGTTATGAATGGTGTTGAGTCGCGCGCCTAATATTTCGTTGCAACGGTCGAGATGATGCAAGTAGGCACGTGAATAATTGCGACAAGTGTAGCAATCACACTCAGGATCGAGCGGCCCCGTGTCGCTCTTATACTTCGCATTGCGGATTTTCACCACGCCATCGGTCACGAACAGATGACCGTTACGCGCATTACGTGTTGGCATTACGCAGTCAAACATATCGATACCGCGACGCACGCCTTCAACCAGGTCTTCCGGTTTACCAACGCCCATCAGGTAACGCGGTTTGTCTGCCGGAATTTGCGGACACACATGCTCCAGAATACGGTGCATATCTGCTTTCGGCTCACCCACTGCCAGACCGCCGACAGCGTAGCCATCAAAACCGATATCTACCAGACCTTTAACAGAGATATCACGTAAATCTTCGTAAACGCTACCCTGAATGATACCAAACAACGCATTTTTGTTACCGAGGCTGTCAAAACGTTCGCGGCTACGCTTCGCCCAACGCAGCGACATCTCCATCGAACGTTTAGCGTAATCCCAGTCAGCAGGATACGGCGTACACTCGTCAAAAATCATGACGATGTCTGAGCCAAGATCGTATTGAATCTCCATCGATTTTTCAGGATCGAGGAAAATCGGGTCGCCGTTGATGGGGTTACGGAAGTGCACGCCCTGTTCGGTGATTTTACGGATGTCGCCAAGGCTGAAGACCTGGAAGCCGCCGGAGTCGGTAAGGATCGGGCCTTTCCACTGCATGAAATCGTGCAGGTCGCCATGCAACTTCATGATTTCCTGTCCTGGGCGCAGCCACAGGTGGAAAGTGTTGCCGAGAATAATTTGTGCGCCAGTGGCTTCAACTTCTTCCGGCGTCATCCCTTTTACGGTGCCGTAGGTGCCAACAGGCATAAAACAAGGCGTTTCCACTACGCCACGATCGAAGACCAGGCGGCCACGGCGTGCGCGACCGTCGGTGGTGTCCAGTTCAAATTTCATGTTTTCTCCACTACGTCAGAAAAACAGTCCAACGTTTAAACCTGCGCCGCGGAATTACTCCCCGACGCGCTCATTAATTGCCTGCGGATTGTACGTGATAAACATCGCATCACCGTAACTAAAAAAGCGATATTTCTCTTCTACCGCCGCTTTATAGGCGTTCATCGTGTGTTGATAACCGGCAAATGCTGAAACCAGCATAATCAGCGTTGACTCCGGCAGGTGAAAGTTAGTCACCAGCGCATCGACCACTTTGTACTGGAAGCCGGGATAGATAAAGATTTGTGTATCATCGAAAAACGGTTCAATCAGATCGTTTTTCGCCGCCTGGGCCGCGCTCTCAAGCGAGCGAACAGAGGTGGTGCCAACCGCAATCACCCGGTTACCGCGCGCTTTCGCCGCCAGCACCGCGTCTACCACATCCTGCGGCACTTCAGCGTATTCTGAGTGCATGATGTGGTCTTCAATGGTGTCGACACGTACCGGCTGGAACGTCCCCGCCCCCACGTGCAGGGTCACGAATGCCATCTCCACGCCTTTGGCGCGTAATTTTTCCAGCAGCGGTTCGTCAAAGTGCAGTCCGGCGGTCGGTGCTGCTACCGCGCCTGGTTTTTCGCTATAAACCGTTTGATAAAGTTCGCGGTCTGCATCTTCATCCGGACGGTCGATGTACGGCGGCAGTGGCATATGGCCGATGCTGTTGAGAATATCCAGCACCGAACGTTGATCATTAAATTCGACTTCAAACAGCGCGCCGTGACGAGCGGTCATTGTTGCTTTGATGCTTTCGTCATCGCCCAGAATCAGTTCAGCGCCCGGTTTTGGCGCTTTCGAGGCGCGAATATGCGCGAGAATGCGTTTGTCGTCGAGCATCCGCTCAACCAGCACTTCAATCTTGCCGCCGCTGGCTTTACGCCCAAACAGACGCGCCGGGATCACGCGGGTATTGTTAAAAACCAGAAGATCGCCAGGGTTGAGCTTGTCGAGTAAATCGGTGAAAGTACCGTGCGTCAGCGCGCCCGTCGGCCCGTCCAGCGACAGTAAACGACAGCTACTGCGTTCAGGCATTGGATAGTGGGCAATCAGGGATTCGGGCAATTCAAAGGAGAAATCTGTAACGCGCATGACACTGACTCAGACTAAAATAAGAGGCGGGTAGTCTAGTGCCGGGGCGCTCTCCCTGCAACCTTTACCCCCTTTGGATAGAATATAATCGATGAATTTTTTAGCTCACCTGCATTTAGCTCACCTGGCGGAAAGCTCGCTCTCTGGCAACTTACTGGCTGATTTTGTTCGCGGAAATCCTGACGAAAGTTTTCCGCCCGACGTGGTCGCAGGTATTCATATGCATCGGCGTATCGATGTGTTAACTGACAATCTGCCGGAAGTCCGCGAAGCGCGGGAGTGGTTTCGTAATGAAACGCGCCGTGTCGCGCCTATTACGCTGGATGTGATGTGGGATCACTTTCTTTCCCGCCACTGGTCGCAGCTGTCGCCCGATTTTCCGCTACAGGAATTTGTCTGTTATGCCCGCGAGCAAGTGCTTACCATTCTGCCGAACTCACCGCCGCGCTTTATTAATCTGAACAACTACTTATGGTCAGAGCAATGGCTGGTGCGCTATCGCGATATGGATTTCATCCAGAACGTGTTAAACGGCATGGCAAGCCGTCGCCCACGCCTGGATGCTCTGCGTGACTCCTGGTACGATTTAGACGCCCATTACGACGCCCTTGAAACCCGCTTCTGGCAGTTTTATCCGCGGATGATGGCGCAGGCTTCACGCAAAGCGTTATAAGGCATTAATTCATCCACACCGTGGCTGATATCGCGGGCAACGTCAGGATCCCGTCCACCCGTTGTCCGTTCCCTTCTTTGCATTGCCATTGCGCAACATTAAGCAACGGCGACGCGGGTAGCACTACTTCACACGCTTCACCACGGTTGATTGCCACCAGCACACGCTGCTGATTGAGCACACGCACAAACACCACCACGTTATCTTCGGCATACAACACCTGACAGCCGCCACGACGCAATGCCAGACTCTTCTTACGCAGCGCAATCATTCGCTGGTACAGCGCGAATAGCTCCGTATCTTGTTTTTCCGGGTCCCAGGGAAACGGTTTACGACAAAACGGATCGTTCTTGCCGTCCACTCCCACTTCATCGCCGTAATAAATACACGGCACGCCAGGCCAGGTGAACAGCCAGACGACCGCCAGTGGCAGACGTGCAACATCCCGCCCAAGTAACGTTTTAAATCGCGCGGTATCGTGACTGTCGAGCTGATTAAACATACGCAGTTGCTGTTGATGAGAAAGCCCGGCACGGTAATTGTCCATCCAGGTCATACAAATTTGAGCGTCAATCTGCTGCGGATCGTAAGAGACGTCGGTATTAGCGAGAAAGCCCCACAGCGGAAAAGTAAAGCCGCGATAGTTCATTGAGGCATCTTCCACATCGGCCTGTAACCATTGCCGCGCATCGCCAAAATACTCACCGACAATGTACGCTTCCGGCTGGGTTTCTTTCGCCGCCTCAGTGATGCCGGCGACATGCTGCAAATTATTGCGCGCCCCGCCCGCTTCCCCCAGCATATGCACCACATCCAGCCGCCAGCCGTCCATATTCCACGGCGCTTTCAGCCAGTGACGGACAATGCTGTCTTCACCGCGATAAATTTCATTCACCAGACTTTCCGACTGATAATCCAGTTTTGGCAGGCTGGCATAGCCCAGCCAGTCGAGCGCCGTGCCGTCATCGCGAAACGAGTACCAGTCGCGCCAGGGCGATTCGGGGTTGTGACAAGCGCCGCCCGTCCCGCGATTGTGCCTGTCAAACCAGGCATGAGAATCACCACTGTGGTTAAACACGCCATCCAGCATCAGCCGCATCCCTTGCTGCTGCGTGTTGTGCCTCAAACGCAGCAACGCTCCGTCGCCGCCAAACTGTGGATCGACGTGGCGATAATCTTCAGTATCGTATTTATGCACGCTGGGCGCTTTAAACACCGGATTAAGATACAGCGCCGTCACGCCAAGCTTTTTCAGGTACGGCAGTTTTTCGCTAATCCCGTCCAGATCGCCGCCATAGAATGTTGATCCGCCCGCCTGTGCCGTGATTGGTTCATCCCAGTCACGCAATATGATTTCCTGCCCGGCGGCGTGATGATAATAGACATGATCCTGATCGGCATTACGAGGCAGACTCCGGGCAAAACGATCCGGGAAGATCTGATAAAAAATCTGATCTGCCGCCCATTGTGGTCCGATATCCGGCACATCGACGGCAAACTGTTCCAGCCGTGCTGGCGGTACTGAGCTGAAACCTTGCGGCGTAAACCAACGCTGGCGATCGTGCCACAGCAATTTGAAACTGTAGCGCCGCCGTGGTTGCCCGGTAGCGAGAGAGAGCGCTCCCCGCCACGCCGTCACGCCAGGCTGCGGCTGACTGCGCTGTTTACGCATTGGTACTGACGTTTCTTCGTTATCGTTTTCCGTGCGCAGCATAATGCGCTGTGGCGGCTCTTCGCCCGTCAGCCACAGTGTAATAAGCAGTTGATCTTTGCTTTGCTTAACAAACGGGGACACCGGCAGGTGCCATGCATTCAACATCATAATTCCCCTGCGATTAAAATGTGATCACCTTGCCATAGCCTGATGCGGGATCAATCATCATCTGAAGGATATTTAAGGGAGGAGGACGGGGGCGGATAACTTTCGGAAGAGCCGGATCAGGTTTTGCTCCCGATCCGGCGACAAAAGGCAGGAATTAGTGGTTTTCTGCTAACTGTCGATCGTGGCGGCGTTTAAACATCCAGCCAATCAACAGCACCACAATCCACGCAAAACCGACATACAGAGAGATGCGCGTTTCAGGGTGATAACCAATCAGTCCGATGATAAAGACCAGGAAAATCAGCCCCGCGGTGGTTGTTGCCACCCCGCCAGGAACTTTAAATTTCAGCGCTTTAACTTCTTCTGGCGGTAGACGGCGACGGAAGGCAATCTGCGACAGCAGGATCATAATCCACACCCACACGGTGGCGAAGGTCGCCAGCGAAGCAATCACCAGGAAGACGTTTTCCGGCATGATGTAGTTCAGATACACCGCAAACAGCAGCGCAGTAGTCATTACCAGCACCGTGACCCACGGAATGCCGCGACGCGACGTTTTGCTGAAGATTTTCGGCGCGCTCCCCTGCTCTGCCATGCCGTGCAGCATACGGCCTACGCCAAACACGTCGCTGTTAATTGCCGACAGCGAGGCAGTCAGCACAACGAAGTTAAGAATGCTGGCGGCAAAGGTAATCCCCAAATGCTGGAACGTCAGCACGAACGGGCTACCAGCAGTACCTACCTGATTCCACGGATAGATAGACATAATGACGAACAGCGTACCAACATAGAACACCAGAATACGCATCGGCACTGAGTTAATCGCGCGCGGAATGGACTTCTCCGGCTCTTTCGCTTCACCGGCGGTAATACCAATAATTTCAATACCACCGTAGGCAAACATCACCATTTGCAGTGACATCACCATGCCAAGCCAGCCGTTACTGAAGAAGCCACCGTTGCTCCACAGGTTATGGATACCGGTCGGTTGCCCGCCGTTGCCAATCCCCCAGATGATGATGCCGAAACCAGCAACGATCATGATGATAATGGTGGCAACTTTAAAGAACGAGAACCAGAACTCCAGTTCGCCAAACACTTTCACGCTCATCAGGTTAATGGCGCAGATGATCAACACCACGCTCAACACCCAAATCCAGTGCGGCACCGTCGGGAACCAGACGCCCATATAGATACCGAAAGCGGTCACATCGGCGATGGCGACAATAAGGATTTCAAAGCAGTAGGTCCATCCGGTGATATAACCTGCCAGCGGGCCAAGGTTTTCCTGCGCATAACGCGAGAAAGAGCTGGCTGCCGGGTTATGTACCGACATTTCCCCCAGCGCCCGCATAATGATATATGCCGCGACACCACCGATAATATAGGCCAACAACACGCTCGGTCCGGCCATTTTGATGGCATCTGCCGAACCGTAAAACAACCCGGTGCCAATTGCTGAACCCAGTGCCATAAAGCGTATGTGTCGGGTACTTAGCCCACGCTTTAGCTTGTTCTTACTTTCCATCAATTCCTAACCCATCAACACAATAAAAAACCACGGGGCATCGCAGCCCCGTGGTTAAAACAAATGTTCAGTGATTTAGTGAGCGCTGGAGGTCACCTGACGACCTGCCGCGCGATCCCAGATAATGGCCAGAACCACCATCACCACTGTTGGCATTAACCACGCCAGACCTTGTTCGGCCAGCGGTAAACGCTGCGCCCAAGACGGTAAGATATCGCTGAATGCAGATGCTTTGATCCCGTCGAGAATACCAAAAAGCAGGCTGATAAACATCGGCGGAGCAATCACGCGGGACGAATTATGCCACCATGAGCGCGTAAAACTTAATACAACCAGTGCGATACACGGCGGATAAATAGCGGTCAGCACCGGTACAGAGATCTGAATCAGCTGGCTCAAGCCGAGGTTAGACACCACCATCGAGAAGCCGCCGAGGATAAACACCAGCGTACGATAAGAGAGTGGTACGTACTGAGCGAAGAATTCTGCACAAGCACAGGTCAGGCCAACAGCCGTAACCAGGCAGGCGATGAAGATTAACGCCGCCAGCAGGAAGCTACCGCCACCGCCAAAGGTGTGCTGAACGTAAGCATGCAGAATTGCCGCACCGTTCGCGGATTGATCAACCAGCGACGCGCTGTCTGACCCCAGACGGAAAAGCGCCAGGTACAGCAGAGTCAAACCAACACCCGCCATCAGGCCAGCCCAGACGGTATAACGGGTCAACAGACGCGCTTCGGTTACGCCGCGAGAACGCGCCGCGTTAACAATAACGATACCAAACACCATAGCGCCCAGCGTATCCATCGTCAGGTAGCCATTGACAAAACCGTTCGAAAACGCAGCGTTTTGATAGGCCTCAGTCGCCGTGCTAATCGAGCCCGCAGGCCAGACAATCGCCGCAACAGACAGGATGACCAGCGCAATAATTTTCAGCGGCGCGAGGAAGTTGCCCACGGTATCCAGCAGCTTGCCCGGATAGAGCGAAACCAGAATAACGATAGCGAAATAGACCAGGCTGTAGATAAACAGCGGCAATGCTGAGTCACCCGTCAGCGGCGCAATGCCCACTTCAAAGGAGACGGTTGCCGTACGCGGTGTTGCAAACAGCGGCCCGACAGCCAGGTAGCAGACCGTTGCCAGCAGCACACCTGCGACTTTACCGATTGGTGTGCTCAGACTGTCAACGCCGCCGCCAACTTTCGCCAGCGCCACTACCGTTAATACCGGCAGACCAACGGCAGTAATGAGGAAGCCGAATGCCGCAGTCCAGACGTGTTCGCCTGCCTGCAAACCGACCATAGGAGGGAAAATAATGTTACCTGCGCCAACGAACAACGCAAATGTCATAAAGCCCAGAGCGATGATATCGCGCGATCTTAATTGATGGGTCATAAATCATACTGCCTGTGGATGTGGTGTTGTAACGTTAAATTTTTGTGCCAATCCCTGGGGATGATACAGCGGTATATTTAAACAATTTTAGCGGGAAATACTCCCAACCAGGCGCGGCGAAGAATAGTTTTTCGATTTACCGCGTGAATGCAGTCAGTATGACAGCACCTGAAGCGCAATTTAAACGCTTATAACGTTTTAAAGCAAGAAGGGATCTAAAAACCAGAGGGATATAACGATAAGAAATCATTAACCAGTATAAAACGCTATTTCAGCGAAAAAGTTATGGCTAATCATGCGAACAAAAAATCACCAGGCATTGTAAAATTCAGCGCCCATTTTTTGACTGCAAAGAAAAAAAGCCAGCGTCAGCTGGCTTATGGCAATAAAAAATGACAAAGGCGGATTAATCGTTGTTTTTGGCAATTAAACGTTCCGGCAGAACAAAACTGAAACGCGTGCCTTTGCCCACCGTACTTTCAATATTGAGCCTGCTTTCGTGATGATTTACCGCATGCTTCACGATCGCTAACCCCAACCCGCTACCGCCGGTTTGTCGGGAGCGCGCTTTGTCTACACGATAAAAACGCTCGGTCAGGCGCGGAATATGCTCTGGTGCGATGCCCGGTCCATTATCTTCAACGCTAAATTCAGCACCGTGCGGCACTCGCTGCCAGCGCACCGTGATATGTGTGCCTTCCGGCGTATGATTCACTGCGTTATAGACCAGATTCGAAATCGCACTGCGTAGCTGGTCTTCATTGCCAGACACTTTGAGGTCGTTATCTATTTCAAAGGTAAATGTCTGTTTTTTATGGCTAAGAGTCTGAGCCTCACGCTCAACGACGCGCAGCATCATCGGCACATCAACCTTCTCATTAAGCAACTGCGTCGGTGCGGCTTCGATTTTCGACAGTGTCAGCAATTGCTTCACCAGCCCTTCCATCCGCTGGGTCTGCTCACGCATGGTGTGCAACGCTTTTTCGCGTACCGCGCCTTCCAGCGGCTGCTCATGCATCATCTCCAGGTAACCCTGTAACACCGTCAATGGCGTGCGTAACTCATGGCTTACGTTGGCAAAAAAGTTGCGCCGCGCCCCTTCCAGTTGATGCATTTGCGTGACGTCACGCGCCACCATCAACAGCTGTTTATGGGTATAAGGCATGACGCGAATTTCCAGATGCCGCCCGGTGTTGAGCACCAGATTGAGCGGGCGAGAAAAATCACGCGTTTTCAGATATTGCGTAAACTCCGGGTAACGCAGCAGGTTAAGGATGTTCTGCCCGTTATCTTCTGGCCAGCGCAGACCAAGAACTTGTTGCGCCAGACCATTACACCAGAAAATACCCCCCTCTTCCGTGGTCAGTACCACTGCATCGGGCAGTGACTCCGCCCCGCTACGAAAGCGTTTAATCAGATTGCCCAGTTCGCGGCGGCGTTTTTTATTACGCAGCTGCATCTGGTGTAAGCCATACAGCAGCGGTTCCCAGCTACCACGCCCCGGTGGCGGGGTCATACTGCGATCCACCCATAGCCACCATGAAAGGCGCAATAAATTCCAGAAATGCCAGATAAGCAGTCCTGTTACCGATGCCAGCAAAAACCAGGGCAGGTAACCAAAAAAAGCACCCAGGATGAAAGCCGGGATGCAGCAAAGTAGCAGCTCCAGCACCAGCCTTTTCCACGACAGCCGTTCCAGCACGTAAGATACTCCAGTTATGAAATTATAAGCCCTGCTCTGCGTCCGAAGAGCAAGGCGTTAAAAGCGGGTTGAAAAACGATATCCTGTACCGCGCACCGTCTGCACCATGCGGTCATGCCCGCCGGGTTCCAGTGCTTTACGCAAGCGGCGAATGTGAACATCGACCGTGCGGTCCTCCACATACACATTGGTTCCCCAGACGTGATTTAACAGCTGCTCGCGGCTGTACACGCGCTCGGGATGCGTCATAAAAAAGTGCAGCAGTTTAAATTCAGTCGGCCCCATCTCCAGTGGTTCTTCGCCCGCCATCACCCGGTGAGATGTCGGGTCCAGACTTAGCCCCTGCATCTCAATCACCTCTTCCACCGCCATAGGCGATATACGGCGCATCACCGCTTTAATCCGCGCCACCAGTTCCTTCGGGGAAAACGGCTTGGTGATATAGTCATCGGCGCCGGTTTCAAGGCCGCGCACGCGATCTTCTTCTTCCCCTCTGGCGGTCAACATCACTACCGGAATATCCCGGGTCATCGACTCACGCTTGAGATGTTTGATGAACTGGATACCGGAGCCTCCGGGTAACATCCAGTCGAGGAGAATTAAATCCGGCCAGGGTTCATTAAGTTGATTCACAGCACTGTCATAATCTTCCGCTTCGACCGGCTGAAAGCCATTTTGCTCGAGCACGAAGCAGACCATTTCGCGAATTGGAGCTTCATCTTCTACGACCAGAATACGTCTCGCCATGATTTGCCCTGTTGTAATAAATAGATTGCGATCGTTAATGCGACGTCATTATGCGTCAGATTTATGACAGATTTATGAAAAGCACGTCGCACATCCCTTCAGGTTATTGATTTCCGTGGCGCAGAAAAAAGCAAATAACATATCTGTTTGGGTATAATCGCGCCCATGCTTTTTCGCCAGGGAATCGTTATGCGCATCCTTCACACCTCAGACTGGCATCTCGGCCAGAACTTCTACAGTAAAAGCCGCGAAGCCGAACATCAGGCTTTTCTTGACTGGCTGCTGGAGACAGCACAAACCCATCAGGTGGATGCGATTATTGTTGCCGGTGATGTTTTCGATACCGGCTCGCCGCCCAGTTACGCCCGTACTTTATATAACCGTTTTGTTGTCAATTTACAGCAAACTGGCTGTCATCTGGTGGTACTGGCGGGAAACCATGACTCGGTAGCCACGCTAAATGAATCGCGCGATATCATGGCGTTCCTCAATACTACCGTGGTCGCCAGCGCCGGACATGCCCCACAAATTTTGCCTCGTCGCGACGGGACGCCGGGCGCGGTGCTATGCCCCGTTCCTTTTTTACGCCCGCGTGACATTATTACCAGCCAGGCGGGGCTTAACGGCATTGAAAAACAACAGCATTTGCTGACAGCGATCACCGACTATTACCAACAAAACTATGCAGATGCCTGCAAACTGCGCGGCGATCAGCCTCTGCCCATCATCGCCACGGGGCATTTAACGACCGTTGGCGCCAGTAAAAGTGACGCTGTGCGTGACATTTATATTGGCACGCTGGACGCTTTCCCGGCACAAAACTTTCCGCCAGCCGACTACATCGCGCTCGGACATATTCACCGCGCACAGATTATTGGCGGCATGGAACATGTACGCTATTGCGGCTCTCCTATCCCACTGAGTTTTGATGAATGTGGCAAAAGTAAATATGTCCATCTGGTGACATTTTCAAACGGCAAATTAGAGAGAGTGGAAAACCTGAACGTACCGGTAACGCAACCGATGGCGGTACTGAAAGGCGATCTGGCGTCAATTACCGAACAGCTTGAACAATGGCGCGATGTGCCACAGGAGCCACCTGTCTGGCTGGATATTGAAATCACTACTGATGAGTATCTGCATGATATTCAGCGCAAAATCCAGGCATTAACCGAATCACTGCCAGTCGAAGTATTGCTGGTACGCCGGAGTCGTGAACAGCGCGAGCGTGTGTTAGCCAACCAACAGCGTGAAACCCTCAGCGAACTTAGCGTCGAAGAAGTTTTCAATCGCCGTCTGGCACTGGAAGAACTGGATGAATCGCAGCATCAACGTCTGCAACATCTTTTCGCCACGACGTTGCAGACCCTCGCCGGAGAACACGAAGCATGAAAATTCTCAGCCTGCGCCTGAAAAACCTGAACTCATTAAAAGGCGAATGGAAGATTGATTTCACCCGCGAGCCGTTCGCCAGCAACGGGCTGTTTGCGATTACCGGCCCGACCGGCGCAGGAAAAACCACGCTGCTGGACGCCATTTGTCTGGCGCTGTATCACGAAACCCCGCGCCTCTCTAACGTTTCGCAATCACAAAATGATCTAATGACCCGCGATACCGCCGAATGTCTGGCGGAAGTGGAATTTGAAGTGAAAGGTGAAGCGTATCGCGCGTTCTGGAGCCAGAATCGGGCGCGTAACCAGCCGGACGGTAATTTGCAGGTGCCGCGCGTAGAGCTGGCGCGCTGCGCAGACGGTAAAATCCTCGCAGATAAAGTAAAAGATAAGCTGGAACTGACGGCAACGTTAACCGGGCTTGATTACGGGCGGTTCACCCGTTCGATGCTGCTTTCACAAGGGCAATTTGCTGCCTTCCTCAATGCGAAACCGAAAGAACGCGCGGAATTGCTAGAGGAGTTAACCGGCACCGAAATCTACGGTCAAATCTCCGCGATGGTCTTTGAACAGCATAAATCGGCCCGCACTGAACTGGAGAAACTGCAAGCGCAGGCCAGCGGCGTAGCGTTATTAGCGCCAGAACAGGTGCAATCGCTTACAGAAAGTTTGCAGGTACTCACTGACGAAGAGAAACAGTTACTCGCCGCGCAGCAGCAAGAACAACAATCACTTAACTGGTTAACGCGGAAGGATGAGTTGCAGCAGGAGGCCAGTCGCCGTCAGCAGGCACTGCAACAGGCGTTAGCTGAGGAAGAAAAAGCACAACCGCAACTGGCGGCGCTCGGCCTGGCGCAACCCGCGCGGCATCTACGTCCGCACTGGGAACGAATCACAGAGTATTCAACAGCGCTGGCACATACTCGTCAGCAGATTGAAGAAGTGAATACTCGCTTACAAAGCACAATAGCGCTTCGCAGCGGCATTCGTCACCAGGCGGCAAAACAGTCGGCAGAATTACAACAGCATCAACAAACACTGAATGCATGGTTACAGGAACACGACCGTTTCCGTCTGTGGAACAACGAACTGGCTGGATGGCGCGCGCAGTTTGCCCAACAGGCAAGCGATCGCGGGCATCTGCGGCAATGGCAACAGCAGTTAACCCATGCGCAGAAAAAACTTAATGCGCTTCCGACGCTCTCTTTGGCATTAACTGCCGATGAAGTTGCCACCGCCCAGGCGCAACATGTTGAACAACGTCCGCTGCGTCAGCGCCTGATTGCGCTGCATGGGCAGATTATTCCCCAGCAAAAACGCCTGGCGCAGCTACAGGCCGCTATCCAGAACGTCACTCAGGAACAGACGCAACGTAACGCTGCACTTAACGAAATGCGCCAGCGTTATAAGGAAAAAACGCAACAGCTTGCCGACGTCAAAACCATTTGCGAGCAGGAAGCACGCATTAAAACGCTGGAAGCCCAACGCGCGCAGTTACAGGCGGGTCAGCCGTGTCCGCTTTGTGGTTCCACCAGCCACCCGGCGGTCGAGGCGTATCAGTCGCTGGAACCAGGCGTTAATCAGGCCCGGCTATTAACGCTGGAAAACGAAGTGAAAAAGCTCGGCGAAGAAGGCGCAGCGCTGCGAGGACAACTGGACGCATTAACAAAGCAGCTTCAGCGTGATGAGAACGAAGCGCAAAGCCTCCGGCAAGATGAGCAAGCACTTACTCAAGAATGGCGTGCACTAACGGCCAGTCTCAATATCACCTTGCAGCCGCAGGACGATATTCAACCGTGGCTTGCCACCCAGGAAGAGCACGAAAAACAACTGCAATTACTCAGTCATCGTCATGAATTGCAGGCGCAAATTGCCGCGCATAATCAGCAAATTTCCCAGTATCAACAACAGATTGAACAACGCCATCAGCAACTCTCTGCAGCGTTAGCAAGTTACTCGCTGGCATTGCCACTGGAAGATGAAGAAGAAAGCTGGTTGTCGGCGCGCCAGCAAGAAGCACAGAGCTGGCAGCTGCGCCAGAACGAATTAACCGAGTTGCAAAACCGTATTCAGCAGTTGACGCCAATTCTGGAAACGCTGCCGCAAAGTGATGAACTACCGCATAGCGAAGAAACGGTGGCGCTGGAAAACTGGCGGCAAGTTCACGAACAATGCCTCGCGTTACAAAGCCAGTGGCAAACCTTACAGCAACAGGAGGTTCTGGCAGCGCAAAGTCTGCAAAAAGTTCAGGCGCAGTTTGACTCCGCGCTACAGGACAGCATTTTTGACGATCAGCAGGCATTTCTTGCGGCGTTAATGGATGAACAGACGCTAACTCAGCTGGAACAGCTGAAACAGAATCTGGAAAACCAGCGTCGTCAGGCACAAGCGCTGGCAACTCAGGCGGCAGAAACACTGACACAACATCAACAGCAACAGCCTGGCGGACTGGATCTCACGTTGGCTGCGGAACAGATTCAGCAGGCGTTAGCACAAACTAACCAAAAATTACGTGAAAATACCACTCGCCAGGGGGAAATTCGCCAGCAGCTGAAGCAGGATGCAGACAACCGTCAGCAACAACAAACCTTAATGCAGCAAATTGCACAGACGACCCAGCAGGTCGAGGACTGGGGATATCTTAATTCGCTGATTGGCTCCAAAGAGGGCGATAAATTCCGTAAGTTCGCTCAGGGGCTGACGCTGGACAATCTGGTCCATCTGGCTAATCAGCAACTTACCCGGCTGCACGGGCGCTACCTGTTACAGCGTAAAGCCAGCGAGGCGCTGGAAGTCGAGGTTGTCGATACCTGGCAGGCAGATGCGGTACGCGATACTCGTACGCTTTCCGGCGGCGAAAGTTTCCTCGTGAGCCTGGCACTGGCGCTGGCGCTTTCGGATCTGGTCAGCCATAAAACGCGTATTGACTCGCTGTTCCTCGATGAAGGTTTCGGTACGCTGGATAGCGAAACGCTGGATACCGCCCTTGATGCCCTGGATGCTCTGAACGCCAGTGGTAAAACTATCGGGGTGATTAGCCATGTTGAAGCGATGAAAGAGCGTATTCCGGTGCAGATTAAAGTGAAGAAGATCAACGGACTGGGCTACAGCAAACTGGAAAGCGCGTTTGCGGTGAAATAACTATTCAGCAGGATAATGAATACAGAGGGGCGAATTATCTCTTGGCCTCGCTGGTCGTTATCCTGCAAGCTATCACTTTATTGGCTACGGTGATTCGTAGCCGTCCTGGTGGTTGTGATGGTGGTATGAAAAAAGTCATTTTATCTTTGGCTCTCGGCACATTTGGCCTGGGGATGGCCGAATTTGGCATTATGGGCGTGCTCACGGAGCTGGCACATAACGTTGGCATTTCGATTCCTGCCGCCGGGCATATGATTTCGTATTATGCACTGGGAGTGGTGGTCGGGGCGCCGATAATCGCGCTTTTTTCCAGCCGCTACTCGCTCAAACATATCTTGTTGTTTCTGGTGACTTTGTGCGTCATCGGTAACGCCATGTTCACGCTCTCTTCGTCTTACCTGATGCTCGCCGTTGGCCGCCTGGTTTCCGGTTTTCCGCATGGCGCATTTTTTGGCGTCGGGGCGATTGTGTTATCGAAAATTATCAAGCCCGGCAAAGTCACCGCTGCCGTGGCGGGTATGGTTTCCGGGATGACGGTCGCCAATTTGTTGGGCATTCCTCTGGGGACGTATTTAAGTCAGGAATTTAGCTGGCGCTACACCTTTTTATTAATCTCTGTCTTTAATATTACTGTGATGGCATCGGTCTATTTTTGGGTGCCGGATATTCGTGACGAGGCGAAAGGAAACCTGCGCGAACAGTTTCACTTTTTACGTAGCCCCGCGCCGTGGCTAATTTTCGCCGCCACCATGTTTGGCAATGCGGGTGTGTTTGCCTGGTTTAGCTACGTAAAACCTTACATGATGTTTATTTCCGGTTTTTCGGAAACGGCGATGACCTTCATTATGATGCTGGTCGGGTTGGGGATGGTGCTGGGCAATGTGCTAAGTGGCCGGATTTCCGGACGTTACTCGCCGCTACGCATTGCGGCAGTGACGGACTTCATTATTGTACTGGCAATGCTGATGCTTTTTTTCTTCGGCGGCATGAAAACAACGTCGCTTATTTTTGCTTTTATATGTTGTGCGGGATTATTCGCCCTCTCAGCACCGCTGCAAATTCTGCTCCTGCAAAATGCCAAAGGCGGAGAATTATTAGGTGCCGCAGGTGGGCAAATAGCGTTTAACCTCGGTAGCGCCGTGGGCGCTTATTGCGGCGGGATGATGCTGACGCTGGGGCTGGCGTATAATTACGTGGCGTTGCCTGCCGCCCTGCTCTCGTTTGCTGCGATGTCGTCGTTGCTGTTGTATGGTCGCTATAAGCGCCAGCAAGTGGCGGAGAGTCCGGTGCTGGCAAAACCGCTGGGGTAGGTTGCAGCCACGGTGCACAGTGCCGGATGCGGCGTACAGGTCTGCTCATTTTGTAGGCCTGATAAGAGGCGGCAAGCGTCGCATCAGGCATCGGAGTACGATGTCGGATGCGGCGCGAGCGCCTTATCCGACCTACGTTAGTCTTGTGGCCATAACCACGCGGCACCGCGTACGCCGCTGGAATCACCGTGCTTCGCCTTACGCACCGGCGTTTCACATTCTCCGCCGAAGACAAATTGTTTAATCAGCGGCGGAACTGTTTGATATAAACGGTCAACATTGCTCATCCCTCCTCCCAGGACAATCACATCCGGGTCGAGAATATTCACCACATGCGCCAGCGACTTCGCCAGTCGTAGCTCATAGCGACGCAATGCCAACTCTGCTACCGGATCGCGTTCTTCAACGAGACGAATAATTTCACTACCTTTCAGCGCATGTCCGCTCAACCGATGATAATCCGTGGCAAATCCGGTCCCCGAAATAAAGGTTTCAATACAACCTTGTTTACCGCAATAACAAGGGACTTCTTCGCGATAACGCAGTTCATCTTCGTCCATCCACGGTAGCGGATTGTGTCCCCACTCGCCTGCCGTGCCGTTGCCGCCGATATGCGCCCGCCCATTGAACGCCACGCCCGCGCCGCATCCCGTGCCAATAATCACGGCAAATACCGTCTGCGCTCCCGCTGCCGCGCCATCTACCGCTTCCGAAACCGCCAGACAGTTGGCATCATTTGCCAGGCGCACTTCCCGCTGCAACCGCGCGCTTAAGTCTTTATCGAATGGCTGACCGTTAAGCCAGGTCGAATTAGCGTTTTTCACCACACCGGTATACGGTGAAATCGAGCCAGGAATGCCCATCCCCACCGTTCCACGCTGCCCCGTCGCCTGCTCCGCCATCTCCACCAGCGTGGCGATCGTTTCTATGGTCTGGCGGTAATCATCACGCGGCGTGGGCAGACGATGGCGGTACAACTGCTCCCCTGCATCGCCCAGTGCAATGACTTCTGTTTTGGTGCCGCCTAAATCGATACCTATACGCACGGTACTCTCCTTATTTTTTTCAATATCAATAGCGTAGAGACGGACAACCGGATTGGCAATGCAAGGCCGCCGACAATTCGTTATCATGCCCGCTAAATTTAACGACAAGGCCGTGGAAATTATCATGCTGTGGTTCAAAAATTTAATGGTTTACCGTCTTAGCCGCGAAATTTCGCTGCGCGCAGAAGAGATGGAAAAACAGCTAGCCTCGATGGCATTTACCCCATGCGGCAGCCAGGATATGGCGAAGATGGGCTGGGTTCCTCCGATGGGATCGCACAGCGATGCGTTAACGCACGTTGCCAATGGTCAAATTGTTATCTGCGCGCGCAAAGAAGAAAAAATTCTCCCGTCTCCGGTCATTAAACAAGCGCTGGAAGCGAAAATCGCCAAACTGGAAGCCGAGCAAGCGCGTAAGCTGAAGAAAACCGAAAAAGATTCGCTGAAAGATGAAGTGCTGCACTCTCTGCTGCCTCGCGCCTTCAGCCGTTTCAGCCAGACCGTGATGTGGATCGACACGGTGAACGGTTTGATCATGGTGGACTGCGCCAGCGCCAAAAAAGCGGAAGATACGCTGGCTCTGCTGCGTAAAAGCCTGGGTTCGTTACCGGTTGTGCCATTGAGCATGGAAAACCCGATTGAACTGACGCTAACCGAATGGGTACGCTCCGGTAGCGCGGCACAGGGCTTCCAGTTACTCGATGAAGCCGAGCTGAAATCACTGCTGGAAGATGGCGGTGTGATCCGCGCGAAGAAACAGGATCTGACCAGCGAAGAGATCACCAATCACATTGAAGCCGGAAAAGTGGTGACTAAACTGGCGCTCGACTGGCAGCAACGCGTTCAGTTTGTAATGTGCGACGATGGTTCGCTCAAGCGCCTGAAGTTCTGCGACGAACTGCGCGATCAAAACGAAGATATCGACCGCGAAGATTTTGCCCAGCGTTTTGACGCCGATTTCATCCTGATGACCGGCGAACTGGCAGCGTTAATTCAAAACCTGATCGAAGGATTGGGTGGCGAAGCGCAACGTTAATCGCTGGTTTGCCTTCAATGCCGGATGCGACGCCTGGTGCGTCTTATCCGGCGTACAAAGCCATGCCAGGCATTAATATACTCATTCGCTACGTCGGGCGATGATTTTTAACGCTGCAATATTATGCGTTTTACGCCGTGACCTCATTTTAATTCCTCAAGCTTATTGCGCGCTTCACTACGAATTTGCCGTGTCGATCCGGTTTTAACTAATTCTCGCAATTGTTGCGGATCCGGATGATCGGCAAATAACAATAATGATGGATCCTCTTTTAACCACGCCGTTTTCACCTCAGCAGGCAGTTGCGGGTTGGCAATCGCTCTCTGACGATCCTGCGATGTCACCAATGCTGTAAATGCGGAAGTCGGCGTATGCACATTAATCAACGCCGTTTTACGTAATTGTTCATGTCGACTTTGCAGCAATGCCAGCCAAAACTCGTCATCAGGCTTATCTGTCAGCTTATCCAGCTCGATTAAAATAACGCTATCATCATCATTCCAGCGACGTAATCCTCTATCACATTGCCTACGGTTACTATTTGTCATGTCTGTAACAGACAGCGCCCAGTCAGAATTAAAGCGATATTGCTTATCAAGACGGGTAATAATCTCTGATGGTAAATCATTTTTATCAAATAACTGATTGCGCATCCGGTAACGATATTCAGCCGGTAAATCAGGCAGCAAATCGATGGCGTCATTGAGCATTACTTCATCTACCACGCCATTATCAATCAGTTCCAGTTGTATATCATACGCCTGCTCCTGATCTTCTTGCCGTTTGCTCATCATTAACTGCAATGTGCGCTGCCACAATTTTTTCTTATATTCCAACGGCAGCAGTTTATCATGTGCTAATTCATTCCAGACGGCGGGGTTATCATAATGTGTCAGGAGATAATTAATCACTTCAGTTGACGTCAGATAACGCGCACCTTCACGTAAATATTGTACATCTTCTTTTGCCAGCGACAGTTGGCGCGCTTCTGGTAAAGCAATAAATAATGCCATAACTATATTTTTATGATCTTTATTATCAAGATACATTTGATCTGCAATACGTTCAATATCGGCAATACTCATGTTTGCAGAAAGCCGCGTAATTTTTAGCTCCGCAAGGGCATGAGCTAAGGCTTCACGGACCTTAAGTGATTTATCGTTACTCAGCGCCACGGCTTGTCGTGTAGTCAAATCTGCACCGGCAATTCGTTCGCGTAGTTCCTCATCATCGCTGTTTATCAGTTCATCCACTACGGATGCAGGTGCCAGCCACGCGTAATCGTACTGGCTGACTAACGTCTTACGAACAATCGGAAACGGACTCTGGCTTAATAGGGCAATGTTTTCTGGAGACAGATTATCCTGCCTGGCCTGCTCGAGTTGGACGCTCTCAACAGGGGTCGACATTAATTTTTCATTCACTTCTGGTGAAATATCGCTGTTCTTAATCAGTCCTTTCGCCACTGCCTGGTCTTTAATAAAAGGTGCGGTGAGTAAATGCATTTGCCTGGCGGGCCAACGCTGCGCCATATATTCCCGTGTCTGGTCATCAGGATGCTGTAGCAATTGCAGCATAACAGCGGTTGGTAGACTCTCCATGCGAGTCAGAAAACGCACCACCAGCGGATCTTCATGCTTAATGTTGCCAGCCGGAAATTTTGCGACCTTGCCCTGTTCAATCCACTGCAATTTTTCACTTAACTCCGATACAGGTTTATCGCGAAACAACGGTAATCCCTGAGCAACTCTGGCTGCCACGCTGTCATAATCGGGATAGACATTTAACACATCGTCAGTTTGAATTTCAGTAATCTCATAGAGATCGGGCTCAAACAGCGAATACGCTTTTCGAATATTCGCATCCCAGTCATAGTTTTCACTGCTGGAATCTTCGTTGATATAAAACTCAGCGTTATTAACCTCAAATTGCGTCGCCTTGTCTGAAACAATAATTCCGCGAGCAGTAATTCCTTTCATTACTTCAAAGTTATGATCATTATAATTAGCATAGACTAAACCTTTCGCTTTCATCTCACCTTTGACGTACGCGAAATCATGATTAATAAAGTTGTCGACAATCACATTGCCCAACACAATGAGTTGACCATTACCTGTCGAATAATCATCATAATCACCATTAATGGTTAAATTCCCCTTAACCACCAATGTATGCTTATTACTAAAATTGCTGGATATTGATAAATCTCCATTATGGTAATACCAACGAATGTTATTTTTAAGCATATACGAGGCTTCCATACTATCATCGGTTTCCTCTTTCACTCCATTACGTTCTTCTGCAGTCATGATATGGAAATCTGATTTAATAAGATCATCGCTAGTGATCCACTCTGCAGCGTAAGTATTTTCGGTGGCAATAAATACAACCATACAGATGATCAATATTTTTATTTTATTCATAATCTTCACTGATATTAATATCAACCTTGATAGATTATGAATATATCGAAAATAGAAAAATTAGCAGCAACGGAGATTTTATTATTCGTGAAATAAGGAATATTTCAGAAAAATGCCCTCCCATTCAGACGGGAAGGCGCGATATTACAGATAGCGACACAGATAGGAGGTCGGTTCGGCAACTTGCAGATGGAACTCGCTGTGGCCGGGAACATTAAATACTTCACCAGCTTCATACACGCGCCAGTCGGTGGCGCCAGGCAGCAAAACATTCAGCGCCCCGCTGACAACCGTCATCTCTTCGGGCTCCGCAGTACTGAACGTATATTCGCCTTCAACCATCACACCGACGCTGGCGCGGCCAGTATCGCTGCTGGTAAAACCGATCGATTTCACTTTTCCGGAAAAGTATTCGTTACTTTGAAGCATAAACTGGCCCTGTCAGGTGGTTTAACATCTTCTTCACTATAGGGGCCAAAGGTGCTAACTGTCACGTAAAATTACACCAGCAATTCCGCCGCCAACCTTGCAATCAATACGTTAGAGAGCAAAACAGGTACATCGAGCTTTTTTTGCAGTAAATCGCGATGACGCTGATTAAATCCTAAACAATCCAGCATGATGACATCCGCCCCATTCGCCAACAATTCTTTCCCGGCATCAATGATTTTCTGTTCCGAATCATGAATGGGATTTCCCAGCGAAAATAGTGGTGTTCTCTGCAAAATTTGCCATTTTTGCGCCTGAACGGCCAAAAGCTCTTCTACTGGTACAATAACACCGACCTGGTGACCTTCAACAATGGAGGAAACCAACGGTGGGAGAATGCGCAAAGGCTCGAGGAAGATCGTATTTCGCGCTGTCATATTACTAATGTTGGCCGTACTCATTAGCAAAATAACGTCATAATCCTGATTATCGAGTACCTCAATCACGCTTTGTAAATCACGCTCCACTTTACGGCGCGAAACGTGGGCCAGCTGGTTATCATTTAATAATGTCAGAATAGTTTCTTCGCCTGCTTCTGGCGCGTACTCCGCCATCACCTCTTCGCGGCTTAACTTCCCCAGCAGGCTATGATGGGAAATATTATTTTCGTCAATGTACTCCGTCAGAAGCGGCAAAACTTCATGCATTGGTACAATGCCGATGGTCAAAATCGCCAACGACGCGCTCATTGTCTTCCACCTTTCTTTTTTCGTCGTTAATTACCGGGCAAATACTAAGCACCACAGCGGACGCTTGCCGATGCTACAAATGCAAAAAAGCGTAGCAGCAGACGCGCACGGCATAATGTAAAGATTCCCAATAGTTCCAGTAATGGATTGTTATTGTTTAATATTCTAATTATTTGAAAAACATGAATTGCGAAAAATGTGATGCAGGTCCGTTGTAATAGCACTCAGAGTCCCTTCCGAGCAGTTTGATGCGGTCACTCTTTATCAGGGTCCTCATAGCGCTTTTTAGCATCCATCGCCTCCTGGGCCGTAGGATGTTCGCTGATCAAAGAGTCTGGTTTGGGATGATCGGCTCGCAGCTGATACCAGGTCACAGTCTGTCCTTGCTGGCCTTTTTCTACCGAAACGATTCTGGCTTCTCGAGGATAAGGCGGTTTCGTTGGCATTGTTCTTCCTTATTTCACGGGATGAACATTAAGTATAGGTGCCAGGACCATCACAGTTTGCCGTTTGTGCCAAAGCGGTTCGAATTTCAGAGATTACCTGGCTGGGTTCGTTATTAGCGTCGACGATAATATGCGCAACTTCACGATATAATGCATCGCGTTCTTCCAGCACTTCCTGAACTTCTTCACTTAACGGTTTTCCTGTGAGTGTTGGCCGTAAATCCTCCTCTGGCGCTGCTTGCAGACGATTTACCAGCACTGACACCGGCGCGCACAAGTAAACCACAATCCCGTTATTACGCATGTAGTGGCGATTAAATTCCGTCAGAATAATACCGCCGCCCGTCGCGATAACGGTGGATGGCGCAGTAACTGCTTCCAGAGCTGCGCTCTCCCTGGCGCGAAATCCTGCCCACTCTTCCCTTTCGACGATCTCTGCTACCGTCATATTGAGTTGTGATTGCAACCATTGGTCGGTATCAACAAACCGACAGTTGAGCGAATCGGCAAGGGCCATTCCGACCGTTGTTTTACCACAGCCCCGAGGCCCGATCAGAAAAAGAGGTTGTGTCATCGTGGGTTTTCCCCAAAAGGTCGCAATGCGGCGAAAGCCGGTTTCGTAAGAATAACGATCATACCATCAAACTAGTACAATTTCGATTGTAAAGAAATAATTCCACTTAAGGAGCGAGCTTCAATACATCCCTTACTATATCAAGAAATAAGCGAGAATGAAGTGTAAATAATAAATTACATTTACGAACGGTTACGTTGAACTTCCAGCCACCACTTTTCAAGTTCAGCCGCAAATGCCTGGCGGTCACGTTGCGAAAAACTATCTGGCCCTCCGGTCTGGATCCCGCTGGCTCGTAGGGTATCCATAAAATCGCGCATCGTCAGACGTTCACGAATAGTCGCAGGTGTGTACCGTTCGCCACGCGGATTAAGTGCTGCCGCCCCTTTCTCGATGGCTTCAGAAGCCAAAGGAATATCTGCGGTTATCACCAAATCGCCCGCCTCACACTGACGAACAATTTCATTATCGGCAACGTCAAAACCTGCCGCGACGCGTAGCGTGCGAATAAACTGCGATGGCGGCACGCGTAAACTCTGATTTGCCACCAACACCAGCGGCATCTGCATACGTTCTGCCGCGCGATACAGAATCTCTTTAATTACATTGGGACACGCATCGGCGTCCACCCATATTGTCATAAGGCTATCCTCTGTTGAGTAATCTTCTATTGTGTCGCGCTTTTGCCTTCCGGCATAGTTCTGTTTATGCTTCTGACCAGGCGCTTTTCAAAATAACGAATTCACGGCAGGAGTGTGGCAATGGAAAAGAAAATCGGTTTTATTGGCTGCGGCAATATGGGAAAAGCCATTCTCGGCGGTCTGATTGCCAGCGGTCAGGTCCTTCCAGGGCAAATCTGGGTGTATACCCCCTCCCCGGATAAAGTTGCCGCCTTACATGAACAGTTTGGTATCAACGCTGCAGAATCAGCACAGGAAGTGGCGCAAATCGCCGATATCGTCTTTGCAGCCGTCAAACCGGGCATAATGATTAAAGTCCTTAGCGAAATCACTTCCAGCCTGAATAAAGACTCTCTGGTGGTTTCTATCGCCGCAGGCGTTACGCTCGACCAACTTGCCCGGGCGCTGGGTCACGACCGGAAAATTATCCGCGCCATGCCGAATACCCCCGCGTTGGTCAACGCCGGGATGACATCCGTAACGCCAAACGCGTTGGTCACTCCCGAAGATACTGCCGATGTACTGAATATTTTCCGTTGCTTTGGCGAGGCGGAAGTCATTGCTGAACCGATGATCCACCCAGTGGTTGGTGTGAGCGGTTCTTCGCCAGCCTATGTCTTCATGTTTATCGAAGCGATGGCCGACGCCGCTGTGCTGGGCGGGATGCCACGCGCGCAGGCCTACAAGTTTGCCGCCCAGGCGGTAATGGGTTCCGCGAAAATGGTGCTGGAAACCGGCGAACATCCGGGCGCCTTGAAAGATATGGTCTGCTCACCAGGAGGCACAACCATTGAAGCGGTACGCGTTCTGGAAGAGAAAGGCTTCCGTGCCGCGGTGATCGAAGCGATGACGAAGTGTATGGAAAAATCAGAAAAACTCAGCAAGTCCTGATGACTCTCACCGGACGTCAGGCCGCCACTTCGGTGCGGTTACGTCCGGCTTTCTTTGCTTTGTAGAGTGCCATATCAGCCGATTTCAGCCACTCACGGTAGTGACTCATTTGCGGATTCAGCGGCGCGATACCGACGCTTATCCGTAATATTACCTGTGGCGTATTTGGCAGGCGTAATGCCTTTAATCCTTCATGCACACGTAACATGGCAGTAATGGCGTTTTCGGCTGGCGTACCAGACATAATCACCGCAAATTCATCACCGCCAAAGCGACCAATCACATCACTGCCACGCAGGGTAATTTGTAACTGTCGGGTAAGGGCAACAATCGCTTCATCACCCACATCGTGACCCCATGTATCGTTGATACTTTTAAAATGGTCAATATCGATAATCAATAGCGTCGCATCGCGATTGTGTCGGCGACAGTTATCAAACTCATTACGTAGCATGATTTCCCAGTGACGTCGGTTGTAAACGCCCGTCATGCCGTCGCGGGTACTCATGACCTGCAATCTTCGTTTATGTTCAGCCAGTTTGGTCGCTGTCTGGTAGCTGACCCAGCCAAACAGCAGAGGATAAATGACGATAATAGGAAGGGAGAGCCACCATTCCAGCGGCGCACTCTTAAGCGACACCGTGATCCCCGTGAGTTCGAGAGTGACAAGGCAGGAAACAGCCATCAGCACCAAACCGGCGACAAACAGACGGGGGCCGCCTGCCCCCATCAAATTCAGGCACATAATCATCAGCATTGCGATCGAAGGCAGCACGTTTACGCCCATCACGCCTACCCACATACCAGCTAACACTGCATCAGTTTTTAAGTTGTATATTTCCCGGCCAAGCGGATCAACGGCCCTGCTCGCCAACTGCCAGGCTAAATGCGGCCAGACAAACGCCCAGCCAACCAACACCAGCCACCACCAGCCTGACAGCGGGTGCGAGACCAGTGTCGAAGCGATTGGTAAGAACATCCCGGCCAGTCCTACCGCACGCGGTAGTCTCACGCGACGGGCGAAGCGCAGCCCGGATCGCTGATGTTCGTTTTGAGGAGCTAATGGTGGTATCTCCCCGTGCGCCGCCGCTTTTTTGAAAAAATTTTCATCATTCATTATTTTTGGGAACATTCAGAAACAATTTTCCCAAATTATAGAGATGGGGCTAAAGGCGGGAGTATGATATTTCGGGTGAGCCATTTTCTTAACTCACCCGTTAGCACTATAGGTATTACGCGGCTTTCTTGAGGCAGGCACTCATAAACTTATTACGATCATCACCTTTCAGAGATTGCTGCGTCGCCTGGCTATTACATTCGCGCATCTTCTGCTGCTGCGGCGTCAAACTCTTTTCACCAGGCGCAGATTTGCTGTTCTTCAGGCAATCACTCATGTATGTCTTACGGGCATCCCCTTTCAACGCCTGGGCTGTCGCCTGTTGATTACAGGAAGTCATACGCTGTTGTTGTGGGGTTAACGTTCTCTCGGCAGCGCCGACAGTGGTTAAAAAAACCAGACCGAATAGCAGGGTAACCAGTAATGTTATTTTCATAGCACCATCCCTCTTCACATTTTAACCAGGAGCGTTTGCGCCCTTGATCTGCCTTTAAGTCTGGTTGCTAACAGCAAAAAAACCACCCGACGGCCAAAATTAGCCGCCGGGCTCGGTGTTATTTCAACCCAAGTGCAGCTTTCATGGTGTAGAAGAGATCGGTCTGATCGGTCAAACCAACCACATTCGCAGCGTGTGGACCATATGCAGCAATACGTAACTGGCTACCGGTATGCTCTTGTGAATCCTCTTCGGAGTTCCCGTAACTCATCACCATCACTGCGCCATCTTTGGTGTTTAACGCCTGAGTCAGCCCCGGCGCTTTGGTATCCGGCGCGACAATCTGGCTGGTGTGGGCGTGGTCAGCGGTGACCACCACCAGTGTGTTGCCATCCTTTTTGGCAAATTCCAGCGCCCGCTGTACGGCTTCATCGAGATCGACCGTCTCGCCAATTTGGCCACAAGGATTCGCGGCGTGATCCTGTTTATCGATCGACGCACCTTCAACTTGCAGGAAGAATCCTTTCTCATTTTTGCTCAGTAGCTCAATAGCTTTATCGGTCATCTGCGCCAGCGTAGGCACACTGTCATTGCGTTGCGGATTCGGGGTACAGGTGACTGCAGGTTTATCGATGTTACCGTGATAAGACGCCTTTGGTCCTTTCCAGCGCACAGGCATATTGCCGTCGGCAAATAATCCGAGCAGTGGTTTTTGTTGGTTAGCTTCCGTCACCGCAGTCAGCGATGCGGCATCGCTGACTAACTGATAACCGCGCGCCAGCGCCTGTTCACGCAGCGTTTTTCCCTGCCATTCACCGGCGGTTGCTGTTTCTGCAAACGTTTTTGCGCCGCCGCCAAGCGTAACATCCGCACGGGCGTTAAGCAGTTGTTCGGTAATCGATCCTTTTCCACCTTTTTCCAGCGCGTTGCTCGGGCATTTTTCGCTGGTAACGCTCGGACCATAGCATTTGCGCGAGGTCACATGCGCCACTAGCGCGGCGGGAGTAGCATCTTGTATTTCAGCTGTTGAAACGTTGCCGGTCGCCAGTCCTGCGGCTTTTGCCATTTCCAGAATCGTTGGATGATCTTTTTCATGAATATCGACACCCAGCGCGCCGTTATACGTTTTGACACCAGTTGACCAGGCCGTTGCTGACGCGGCGGAGTCGGTCACGTAGTCTGGTTTTCCGGTTTTTTTATCCAGCGCATAATGGGTGTATTGTCCGGTAAGCGGTAAGGCATCGATCCCTTTAAAAAAACCGCCCGCGCCTTCAGCATAATTGCGTGCGGCAGTGATTTCCGAATCCCCCATCCCATCACCAATCAATAAAATAATATTTTTTGCGTGTTTATCGCTAAGAGAGTCGCGTAAGGCTGCCGTCTGATCACTCGTTAATCGGCGAGCGCCACCTGGCGCAGTAATATCACCCTGTGCCGCCCGGTTTTCCAGAATTGGCATCTCTGGTGTCCGGGCTTTAGTAACAGGGGTAAACAGTAACGGCAAGAGAGCCAGTGCAATAGTGCTTTGTTTCACTTTATTTTCTCCATGTACAAATACATTAAAAAATAAAAACAAAGCGACTATAAGTCTCTGGCATGACAGCATTATGACAACTGTTGAAGGTTTAACTTTTTACTGACGAGGATGCCTCAATAACTTCTTTACGTAATCGCGCAGCAGCTCCGTATCATCATCTGGAATGCTGGCATCGGGCTTTACCGAGTATAGCGCTCCTTCAACCTGATCAATCAACCGCTGTTGGTCATTTTGCGCCATGTTGCGAAGCATCGCAGTAACGATAATCTCTAGTGCTTCGACCTGCGCGCACAATTCTTTCGACTCCTCTTCCTTTTGGGCAAGCTTAAATAACAACTCAGCAATGAGATTTTTCATATCTGTATTTCCTTATCCAAAGTATGGAGAAGTTAACATTATGTTTCACAACTGCATAGAGTCTTGATGTAGTATTTTTATGACAGAGGAAATAGTTTTAGCAAATATTTTTTTCACATTTATCAGCGAAACGTTTCTCTATTTTTAATATAATTCCACACATAAAATATAGGCATGTAATTATTAATGTTTTTTATAATAAAAAGTTATAGAATATACCCTCTTGGTTAACTTATTATTACGCATAATAACCATCCGGGCAGTAATTCACAGCAGTGAATAAATTAGTTTCCCGTTCATCATTTTTGTGATTTTGCGCACATAATTTAACCAGCGATGAATCTTAACCAGCAGGCTGCACGCTTTGTCAGCAGAAGATTGCAACAAACTGTCAGAAGGCCGCGAATCCCCCGTTTTGTCGTGGTAATGTATGCTCTTTGTGTTCTACGGGATAGGTTTTTAAGATGGAAAAACTGCGGGTAGGAATCGTTTTTGGTGGAAAGTCAGCAGAACATGAAGTGTCTCTGCAATCGGCAAAAAACATTGTCGATGCCATTGATAAAAGTCGCTTTGACGTTGTGCTGCTGGGCATTGATAAACAAGGGCAATGGCACGTCAGCGATGCCAGCAATTATTTGCTGAACGCAGACGATCCTGCCCATATTGCGCTGCGCCCTTCGGCCACCAGTCTCGCGCAGGTGCCTGGTAAACATGAACAGCAACTTATTGATGCGCAGAACGGTCAGCCGTTGCCAACGGTGGATGTCATTTTCCCAATTGTCCACGGTACGTTGGGTGAAGATGGTTCCTTGCAGGGAATGCTGCGAGTCGCCAATCTACCGTTTGTCGGTTCCGATGTTCTGGCGTCTGCCGCCTGTATGGATAAAGACGTCACTAAACGTCTGCTGCGTGACGCTGGATTGAACATCGCGCCATTTATTACCCTGACGCGCGCCAATCGCCACAAAATCAGCTACGCCGAAGTGAAGTCTAAACTTGGGTTGCCGCTGTTTGTAAAACCAGCTAATCAGGGGTCCTCTGTTGGCGTCAGCAAAGTGACCAGCGAAGAGCAGTATGCGCTTGCTGTCGATCTGGCGTTCGAGTTCGATCACAAAGTGATCGTTGAGCAAGGGATCAAAGGTCGTGAGATCGAATGCGCGGTTCTGGGTAATGACAATCCGCAAGCCAGTACCTGTGGCGAGATCGTACTGACCAGCGATTTCTACGCCTACGACACCAAGTACATTGACGAAGATGGCGCGAAAGTGGTGGTTCCGGCGGACATTGCACCGGAAATCAACGATAAGATTCGGGCGATTGCTGTTCAGGCTTACCAGGCGTTGGGATGTGCTGGCATGGCGCGTGTAGACGTCTTTTTAACGCCGGAAAACGAGGTGGTGATCAACGAGATCAACACGCTGCCAGGGTTCACTAACATCAGTATGTATCCGAAGCTGTGGCAAGCCAGTGGCCTGGGCTACACCGACCTGATCACACGTTTGATTGAGCTGGCGCTGGAGCGTCACGCAGCGGATAACGCATTGAAAACCACGATGTAATATTCAAACGCCCGGTAATATTATTATTGGGCGTTTAATATTAATGGCAAACGTAAGATTGCCTGATGCGCTTTGCTTATCAGGCCTACCAGATTTTCGTAGGCAGGATAAGGCGTTCACGCCGCATCCGGCGCATTTTGTCAGCACTCCCCCTCTGTTATTGGGCGTTTTCAGTATCTTCTTCGCGACGGCGAATAATCAGTCCCGCCAGCCAGAAGCTAATCACCCACGTCACCAGCCCCACCGCATAGGTTTGCCAGCCTTTTGCTTCAAACCCCAGCAACCCCACTACACCATTAAAAATGAAAATAAGGCCAATGGAAAACGCATAGTAATGCCAGTCGCGGCGGATTTTCACAGGCAGATTCATGGCAGCTCCGTTAACGAAAAACAACATCCTCGCATATTCTGCAACATTCGTCTGTGTCGTAGACTGCACTTTCAGAATCGTTAAAAAATTTAACTTAAAGTTACCATTTTGTGACTCACGGCCAATATTCACGCTTCGGGAATATTCCCAACATCAATTTACCATGATTCTGATATTGACAATCTCAATGACCTGTCAGACTTGCCATAAGCCGCTGGTATCACACCAGAAGAGAAGCAGATGACTTCCGGAGGTTTTTATGGCTGATTTCACCCTGTCAAAATCGCTGTTTAGCGGAAAATATCGCGATGCCTCTTCAACGCCTGGCAACATTGCCTACGCATTGTTTGTGCTGTTTTGCTTTTGGGCTGGGGCGCAATTGCTAAATTTGTTGGTGCATGCACCAGGTGTCTATGAGCGTTTAATGCAGGTCCAGGAGACTGGCCGCCCACGGGTAGAAATTGGTCTGGGGGTAGGCACCATTTTCGGGCTGATCCCGTTTTTGGTTGGCTGCTTCATCTTTGCGGTGGTTGCGGTGTGGCTGCACTGGCGACATCGCCGCCAGTAAGATTTATTTTGCCAGATGCGGCGTACACATCTGGCCTACGATTACCTTTTGGTCACTGCTTCATACAGCGCGCTCGCCTTTCATCGACGCGCTTCGCAAACCATGCAGTGGTAAGGTTACGGGTGATTTTCGGGCTTTCTAGTTGAATACCGGGCAACATCTCACGCGGTAGCGATTTACCCGTTTTCGCTTCGGCGAGTTGATAAACCTTCTTATACAGCGCCGTCTCTTCAAAAGAGAAACTATCCCCTTTCTCTAGCTGACGACGAATTTCGCTGTCGCTCATTCCCAGTTTGCCCGCCAGCTTACGCGTCGCCAGTTCTGTTTTCCCGGGTTCTTTACTGTCGTAACGAATTAAATCACCATCCAGCGCCAGCTTCACGCCACTGGCTTTGCTGACCGCATTCTGAAACGCGGCATTACGACTGGCGTACCAACCGGCATTAAAATCGGCGAAACGGAAAATCGGCGCGCTATAGCTGGCAGGATAATTGAGTAAATGGTAAGTACCGAACCATAATCCGCCGCGACGACTGAAGACTTCCTGACGTACCGTACCGTCCATTTTCCACGGATACCCCCTGGTATGCTGTTCGGCAAAGGCAATGCTGACCTGCATCGGCCCACCGGTGCGCACCGGGTTAAGCGAACCAAACAGCGTCTGCCCCATCGGCACCATGCTGATCAGATCGTCAAAAATTGCACTCAGCTGCTTTTCCGTGCGCACGGAATCTAACCGTTCGCTGTAGCTTTTGCCGTTTGGCGATTTGATTTTTAGCGCGGTATGGACCAGAAATGCAGGGATGTGCATCCGTTCGGCGCGGCGGTCAATCTCTTGCCAGGCGATTTTACTTAATCCTGGAACGACCGGATCCGCCTGATAATTTGACTCCTGCTGCGCCACCGCCAGCACCGAGCAGACATTTTCCATTGTCGGTGCCAGCCCCTGACTTTCAAAAGTGGTGGCAAGATCTTTCGCCCAGGCATCGCGGTCTTTTACGCTGGCGGGTAACTTCTGCCGCACCACGCTCGCAACATCTATCGCTTTTTCGCCCTTTTTCAACGGCTGTGGCGCCTGACTGCTACACCCCGCTAAAACCAGAACCGCCAACAATGAAAGCGAAGACAGATGATTGACTCGCGACATTACCTCTCCTTTTTAGCTCAATGTATGGGTTACCTCCTGAATTTTGTCATTATCCAGTTCATGTTCAAAGCTGCGCAGACGTTTGTAGATCGACATCAACTCGACCAGCGTGGTCCATGAGTTAATCAGATACTGGAAAGCGCCGCGAACCTGCCCAAAAACGTTGGTGATTTGGGTCATCAGGCCGAGCGTAATCGTACCGGCAACAATCGACGGAAACAGCAAGAACAAACCGAAAACGTTATCGACCTGCAGGTAGAGAATGCGGGCGATATTGAAATACATATAGTGAAAATAGAGGCGGAAATAGTTCTTCCGTACCGCGCTGAACAACTCACGCACCGTTGGCGGTGTTGCACGCGTGGCGTCGTCTTCACCGTAGACTAACTCTTTACGGTAGGCGGCTTCTACTCGCTGGTTTTTAAACTCAAGCCCCGGCAGTTTGATCCCCACTACCGCCAGTAATCCGGTCCCCATCAACGACCAGACAATCGCGGCAATCACCAAACCATACGGAATATGCCCAACAACCGGCAACTCTGGCACGTGCGCGGAGAGCGTCACCAGCACCGGCAAGAAGGCGATCAGCGTCATGATGGCGTTAATAAAGCTGACGCCCATATTCTCAAGCGTTGAGGCAAAACGCATGGTGTCTTCCTGCACACGCTGCGCGGCCCCTTCGATATGGCGCAGTTGCTGCCAGTTCGCCATGTAGTATTCGTTCATTGCCGTACGCCAGCGGAACACGTAGTGGCTGACAAAGAAGTTGTTCAGCACACTGATAACCACCGCAATCAGCGCAATCCCCAGAAAGACACCCACTTCGCGATAAAACTGTTCGATGGTCACTTTATGCGGCGAACTGAGCGCGGTTTGAATCAGGTCATAAAACGGTGCATACCAGGCGTTGACAGCCACACCGACTTCCACCAGAAACCAGGTAACGAAGATAATTAGCGCAGTGCCGAGTATTGACCAGTATTGCCAACGATGCGGGCTGTAGATAAACCAGAACAGCGCAAAAAGTCCTACGCAAACAATGTAATAAGCGTAAAAAACCAGGAAATCTAACGACCAGAAACGGGCGGCGCTAATCGGGATCTGCCCAGAAGCCCCGATGATGCGGGCAACCCAGTCACCTCCTCCGGCTTGCCAGAAGATTACGGCAATCAATGCCCAAACAAAGGCCGAGAGAAAAAAGGCTCCCGGTTTTGGGAAAAAAGACTTAAACATATGCACTCCTGCTAGGTTCTTATCGTTTTGGCAACTGCTGTGTATTAACCGTATGGCCGCTTCAAAGAGTCAGCCAAATGAAACCGTCCACTGTGACCAACCGCGGGGCGCTTAGTTCGTCCTCCTGGCTGGAAGAATTGTTTCGACGGATTTCACAAACAAAAGATTGTTTACATAAGCGTATTAACACGTACAGGATCACAAATGCAGACATTGGTGAGCAGGAAAAAGATCGTGTTTACGCGCCGTTACGTTTTTAACACTATTATTGCACTAATTTGCGCTTTGCAATCCATCAACGAGTAGTATAAATACGCTCAGTTACCTTCATTTAATTTATGGACACCACCGTTGAAACGTAGTCTGCTTTTTTCTGCCGTGCTGTGTGCGGCGTCATTGACCTCTGTCCACGCGGCGCAACCTATCGCCGAACCTGAATTCGCCTCTGATATTGTTGATCGCTATGCCGACCATATTTTTTACGGCAGCGGTGCCACCGGGATGGCGCTGGTCGTTATCGACGGCAATCAGCGTGTCTTTCGCAGTTATGGCGAAACTCGCCCTGGTAATAACGTTCGCCCGCAGTTGGATTCGGTAGTACGTATTGCTTCGCTCACCAAGTTGATGACCAGTGAGATGCTGGTGAAATTGCTGGACCAGGGGACAGTGAAGTTAAACGATCCACTGAGTAAATATGCTCCACCAGGCACACGAGTACCGACTTACAATGGAAAGCCCATTACGCTGGTGAATCTGGCTACCCATACCAGCGCCCTGCCCCGTGAACAGCCCGGCGGCGCGGCAAATCGTCCGGTGTTTGTCTGGCCGACGCGCGAGCAACGCTGGAAATACCTTTCAACGGCGAAGCTAAAAGCCGCGCCAGGCAGCCAGGCTGCGTACTCCAACCTTGCGTTTGACCTGCTGGCGGATGCGCTGGCGAATGCGTCCGGCAAGCCTTATACCCAGTTGTTTGAAGAGCAGATTACCCGTCCGCTGGGGATGAAAGACACTACCTACACACCATCACCGGACCAGTGCCGCCGTTTGATGGTTGCCGAGCGCGGCGCCAGTCCGTGTAACAATACGCTGGCGGCCATTGGCAGCGGCGGCGTTTATTCCACACCAGGCGATATGATGCGCTGGATGCAGCAATATTTGTCTTCTGATTTTTATCAGCGTAGTAACCAGGCGGATCGCATGCAGACGCTGATTTATCAGCGTGCACAGTTTACGAAAGTGATTGGCATGGATGTGCCAGGCAGAGCGGATGCTCTCGGTTTAGGCTGGGTGTATATGGCACCGAAGGATGGACGTCCGGGTATTATTCAGAAGACCGGTGGTGGCGGTGGTTTCATTACCTATATGGCAATGATCCCGCAAAAAAATATCGGTGCGTTTGTGGTCGTTACCCGTTCACCATTAACACGGTTTAAAAATATGAGCGATGGCATCAATGATTTGGTGACTGAACTGAGCGGGAATAAACCGCTGGTCATTCCCGCTTCCTGATTAATACTCTGAAGGCAAACGGTTGATAGCGACCAGTTTGCCTTTATTCATTTCGATATAGCCGCCCTTGCGTAAAGCCGCAAGAACTTCTGCCACCACGGAGCGTGATATGCGTGTACGTTGATGGATATAATTCATTACACCAATGCGTGAGCGTAATTCATCATTCCAGTCAATCATTGATAATAGCGTCGCACGGATTTGCTCGTAGGAATTATGCCCAATAAGCTGCACATCGCGTAATTCCAGAATTCTATTTTGCCAGGCTAACCAGTAAAAAGCGTCTCGCCAGAGTTGATTTTGTTCAATAAGTGTAATGGTTTGTTTAGCTGGCAGATGATATCCCGTACAATTTCCTTCTGATATTAATTTGTATGGTATATCGTTTTTCATTAAACCATCAGCCAGTCCCATAATAAAAGGTGCCTGGGTAATGCCGATAAGTACGTTTTCCTCTCTACGCAGAGAGATAATGCCTTCTAAAATAACGAAAGTATCTTCGCTGTTGACATCACTTGAAAATATAACTTGCTTTTCATTATTAAACTCGAAGCGCGTGCCGTATCTGGACAAACATTTATCGAGCTTACCAAATTCCTGAAGAGGTTTAACTACAGATAACATTTGCGCGTCCTTTGCAGTAATGCCCGTCAAATCCTTGACGGGCATTATTTAGATTAAATTACCAGTATTTCTTCAGAGTGAAGAATATTACCAGGTATATTTAACACCCACGTTCGCGGACCAATCTTGATCTACGTCACCACCACCGAGATAGCTAGCATCGGTATAAGCGCTGAAGTTCTTGGTGAAGCTGAACTGAGTACCCAGACCAACACGTACTGCAGACCCTTCAGTACCGTTATCGATGGAATCGCCGTTCACATCGTTATCGTTGTTAGAGTCGTCGTAGACGTAAGCCAGTTTGAAGTACGGAGTCAGAGCCTGGTCTTCGCTGTAAGTGAAGGTATAACCAGCATCTACACCCAGTTCATAACGCATGCTGTCGTAAGACTGACCGTCAACTTTCATGTCGTTGCTCAACTGGTAGTCATCACCAGACTGGAACAGACCAGAAATGCTGCCGTAAGGAGTTACGTAACCAGCATCACCCAGTTTGAAGTCGTAACCGGCTTTCAAACCGAAGCCCCACGCGTCAGAGTTGGTGCTACCGTCAACGTAAGTACCGTTGCTCATGGTTGCAGACAGATCGTTGTTGAAGTGAGAGTAGCTCAAGCTACCATCAACAAAGATGTTGTTTGCGAAGCGAGCAGAAGAGTAGATGTAAGCAGACTGACTGTCTTGATCCACCTGACCAGAACGGTCATTCATGTCGCCTTTACCGAAGCCTGCAGCTGCACCGACGATCCACTTAGCGTTGTTACCATCAATTTTGGTATCAACACCGACCATGATGCCGTTAACATCCTGATCGTAGTCAATGGTACCGTTGTTGCCGTTGAAATTACCACCGAAGTAGCTTACCCATGCGCCGCCGTTATCAGCCAGGCCATGACGAGAGTTGGTCAAACGAGTACCAACGGTGTCTTGTTCCAGGTTCCAGATATTGGTGTTTGCAGACGGGATGCTCAACGCCATGTTAGCGTAGTCAGTCAGCTCGGTCTGATGCAGAACAACAGTGTTACCTTCCTGACGAGCTTCGTAGGTGTATGCACCCAGGTCAGCTTTGTTAGCAGCAGAGAAGGTAGCGTTGGTGTTGACGTCGTTTACATAGATAATTTCTTTATCTTTGTAATCAGCGATTGCGCCAGCGCCAGTTGCGTTGTCGATACGAACTTTGTAGTTACCGGTTGCCGCAACAACGTTGTCTACAGAGCTGTTATCCAGTTCAGTACCGTTATCTACGTCACCGTTACCATTGATAGTCAGGTGACCATCAGAGTTCATAGCAACAATACCATAGCCGTAGTTAGCCTGAGCAGTGTCCCAGGTACGGTCGTTCACCAGGTCAGCGTTCAGAACATAATCGCTACTGTTGATATCGAACACACCAGAAACTACGTTGCCGTTGTGGTCAGCGATGTTGCCGCTAGTCAGTTCCAGTTTGTCAGTACGGAATGCTTCAGTATCAAACTGATCAACGTTCACATCCAGTACACCACCGTTAGTTACGGTGATGGTATTGGCATACAGGTTAGAATAGTTATTCCAGCCAGTAGATTCGGTTAAATTAACGGTACTGTAGCTATCAACAGTCAGGTGGTCTGTAGCTACCAAACCATCTTCCCCAATGTTCATGGAAGAACCGTTGGTTAAGCCAATGGTATCTGACACCAGAGAGGAATCAGTAACATTTACCTGAGAGCCGTTATTTACGGCTAATGTATCAATTACTGAGCTATTAACAGTATTCCATTCTGAACCATTGTTCAGTGCTACGTTAAATACGCCGCTCTGGAATACTTTGTTGTCAATGATACGGCCCCAATCGTTAGCTTCAATGGTGGCACCAGGAGTCAGGCTATTCGGCGCGACATCATACATATCTGCCGGAGCAATTACTTCAGCACTCATGTTTGCTGAACCAACCCACTTACTACCGTTGTCCAGGGTAATGTTCAGTTCATCAACGTTCTGAGCATCATCTACCCAACCGCCGTTGGTATCAAGGACACCGTCGCCGTTGCTGTCATGACCAGTGGAATAGAAGAAGACACCGTCATTATTCCAGTGGCTTGTAAACTCGACATCACCCAACAGGGTTGAATGGTCAAAGTATACATTGTTTTTCATGGAATAATTTGAGCCAGCATTGTCAGAGAACGACAGAGCTACGTCATTTGCGCCACCATTACCAGCGTAATCACTTGGTTCAGCAGATTTACCGAAGAAGCCATTACTTTCTTCAAGCGGAGTCTGTGATCCTGAAGTTACAGTGGAGTTAGACACATTAATGTTGTTGTCCCACTGATGATATTCGCTAGTATAAGTCGTGTTGCTAGTATTGCCTTCAGACAGAGCAATACCCGCTACACGGGAGTTGTTGGTAATATTGATATTGCTTTCAACATCAAGATTTACTGCAACACCCAAAGCGGTATAGAACGTTTCATTGGTTGACTTAGATTTATCACCATCAAGATATGTGTCAGTGAAGTAAAGAGCTTCATAGTCATCATCAATGGTTGAGTTAGCGATGTTCAGCGTAAATACATCACCGTCATACCAGTTCTGATCAATAACAGCATCACCAGACTGAACGAACCTATAACCATCGCTATATTCACCTGTATCTTTGTCATAAGTGAAGTAGCCACGGGGCTGCATGGAGGTGATTGAACCATGAATCACAGAATTAGTGATATCTACCTGGTTGGTTGTACCAGAGGCATAATCATGATTCAGGTAGTAGGTAGAAATCGTGCCGTTTACAGTGTCACCGTTAAATGACTGGTCGAAATCACCATTGGTGTTGTTGTAGTAAACAAAGCCATTATAATCTACATAGTTACCATCAACAGTATTCGGTTGGTCCATATTGCGCCAATCCAGAGCAGTAGTTGGATTGTCGTAATAAGTCCAGGTATCATAAGTAGTTGCATTAGCCTGAGAGGTGATAGCCAGAGTGCAAGCCAATGCTAATTGTGATACTACAAGTTTCTTTTTCCAGGAGTGCATTTGTCATCCCTCCTCAGGGACGTAATAAGTTGATCCATCAATTATCAATGCATAGAAAACATATTATGTTTCGCGTTTACGATTATGCGGCGTTACAGATGAATGGTTCAATTATTCTTTCCCCTAAGTCCGAATGTGGACATATAGAAAAAACATCCACGCACGCAAAGAATAAATTGACAAAACACAGCATTTCAACACGTTAATGAAAGCATTAATTTTGAAACATAGCCTATGAAAATATCAAACCAACAAATCAGATAAATAATGTATCAATAAACAATGAACTTTAATTCATTCAATTTTTGACAGCCAAACCAAATCAGCAAAAACAATAACCGAGAACTATAAATAAAAATTAAAAATATTTTCAGTGAATATAAATTTATTGCTGTTTCTATTAAAAAGATGTCCTGGCTTCTCTTTCATTCTCTTCTTGTCAACATCACGACAACTTTCGTAAAACACTCCCGCCCAGCATCAGGTATACTGTGCGCCTCAATTCCACAAACATCAGGCAGACCATGACAGACTTAATCCAACGCCCTCGTCGCCTGCGCAAATCTCCTGCGCTGCGCGCAATGTTTGAAGAGACAACACTTAGCCTTAACGACCTGGTGTTGCCGATCTTTGTTGAAGAAGAAATTGACGACTACAAAGCCGTTGAAGCCATGCCCGGCGTGATGCGCATTCCAGAGAAACATCTGGCACGCGAAATTGAACGCATCGCCAATGCCGGTATTCGTTCGGTAATGACTTTCGGCATCTCTCACCATACCGATGAAACCGGCAGCGATGCCTGGCGGGAAGATGGCCTGGTGGCGCGTATGTCGCGCATCTGCAAGCAGACTGTGCCTGAAATGATCGTTATGTCAGACACCTGCTTCTGTGAATACACGTCTCACGGTCACTGCGGCGTGCTGTGCGAGCATGGCGTCGACAACGACGCAACCCTCGAAAATTTAGGCAAACAAGCGGTGGTTGCCGCTGCCGCCGGTGCAGACTTCATCGCCCCTTCCGCTGCAATGGACGGTCAGGTGCAGGCAATTCGCCAGGCGCTGGATGCTGCAGGCTTTAAAGATACGGCGATCATGTCGTATTCAACCAAATTCGCCTCCTCCTTTTATGGTCCGTTCCGTGAAGCTGCCGGAAGTGCATTAAAAGGCGACCGTAAAAGCTATCAGATGAACCCAATGAACCGTCGCGAGGCGATTCGTGAGTCACTGCTGGATGAAGCCCAGGGCGCAGACTGCCTGATGGTTAAACCAGCCGGAGCATACCTCGACATCGTGCGAGAGCTGCGTGAACGTACTGAATTGCCGATTGGCGCGTATCAGGTGAGTGGCGAGTATGCGATGATTAAATTCGCCGCGCTGGCAGGTGCTATAGATGAAGAGAAAGTGGTGCTCGAAAGCTTAGGTTCAATTAAGCGTGCGGGTGCGGATCTGATTTTCAGCTACTTTGCGCTGGATCTGGCCGAGAAGAAGATTCTGCGTTAATGATCATTATGCCGGGTAATCCCTACCCGGCACTTCCCCTTTATCCCGCCCGATAAAACGGTTTATCCCCGAGGATCGTCGCCCGATGCATTATCCGCCGCTGTGGCAGGTAATTCGCATTCGCATAGTGCTGAGTCACGCGGTTATCCCAAATCGCAATATCATTTGGCTGCCAGCGCCAGCGCACCTGAAACTCCGGCTTGGTGATATGGGCGAATAAAAAGCCTAACAAGGCTTCGCTCTCTTTCTCGCTAACATCAACAATTCGCGTGGTAAAGCCTTCATTAACAAACAGAGCCTGTTTGCCGCTCACCGGATGAGTACGCACCACTGGATGCAACAATGGCGGATTTTTCGCAACCGCCTCGCGCCAACGTTGATGTTCCTCTTCGGTTTTGCGGTACTTGTATTCCGGGAACGATTTACGGAAATCATGCTCCGCACGCAGTCCGCTCAAAAGCTGACGGAAAGGAACAGAAAGCGCCTCATATGCCGCGATACCACTGGTCCAGAGCGTATCGCCACCGGTCGATGGCAACTCTTTCGCTGCCAGAATCGCCCCTGCGGGCGGCGTCTCAATAAATGTCACATCGGTGTGCCAGTTGTCGTTATCCGGCGGATTATCGTTATGGGTGTCCAGTACAATGATCTCGTCAACCCCTTCGGCATGAGGATAAACAGGATGAATATGCAGTTCGCCAAAACGCTGGGCCAGCGCACGTTGCTGCTGTGGCGTAATCGCCTGTTCACGCACAAACACCACCTGATGGCGAAGCACCGCATGGTAAAGCTGTTCAAACTGATTATCGCTTAACGGGCGCGTCAGGTCGGCACCCGAAATTTGTGCGCCAATATACGGCCCCAGCGGGGTAATGCTCAGACGTTCACTCATTGTACTTCTCCATGCCAGGGCGTCAGGCGGCGCTGTAACGCGCGCAGACCCAGTTCTAAAAGAAAGGCGATAATCGCAATCACCACGATCCCCGCCAGCACCACATCAGTCGCGAGAAACTCCCCCGCAGACTGAACCATAAAACCTAAGCCTCGCGTCGCGGCAATCAGCTCCGCCGCCACCAGCGTAGACCAGCCTACCCCCAGACCAATGCGTAATCCGGTGAGGATTTCCGGCAGCGCACCAGGCAAAATGACAAACCACAGCACCTGCGCACGGCTGGCCCCCAGCGACTGCGCTGCACGAACGCGAACCTGCTGCGCGCTTTTCACCCCCGCCAACGCCGACATCGCCACCGGTGCAAAAATCGCTAAATAGATCAGTAAGATTTTCGAGGTTTCGCCAATACCAAACCAGATCACCATCAGCGGCAAATAGGCCAGCGGCGGCACGGGACGATAAAGCTCGATTATCGGATCCAGAATGCCGCGCACCGTTGGGCTAAGTCCCATCGCGATCCCGACAGGAATACCGATCAACACCGCCGCAAGTAACGCCAGCATAATACGTGTCAGGCTGGCGGCCAGATGCTGCCACAGCGTGGCGTCCATAAATCCTTGCGGTCCGGCAATGGTGAGCAGTTTTTCCAGTACCTGTTGCGGCGGTGGCAAAAACAGCGGGCTAATCAGTTGCAGCGCCGCCACCGTCCACCATACGGTGAGTAAAACCGCTAACGTGCCAACGCTTAAGGTCACTTGCCGCGAGAGCGGCCAGCGCCATTTCAACCGACGCGAATGCAGTTTTTCGTTAATGAGCACGCTCATGAGAACGCCTCCCGTTGCTCAAATACGCGGCTTAAAACATATTCGCGCATGGCAATAAACTGTGGATCGGACTTGATGCTGCGACTCGATTCTCCCGCAACAAAGCGGTGAGCGAAGTCGAGCGGCAGACGCTCCAGCACACGCCCCGGCCCAGGCGAAAGCAGAACCAGTTCGGTCGCCATAAACACCGCTTCCTCTATATCGTGAGTAATCAACAATACCTGCTTGCCAGTCTCCTGCCAGAGTTTCAGCAACAAGGTTTGCATCTGATCGCGGGTAAAGGCGTCCAGCGCGCCAAACGGCTCATCGAGTAATAACAGTTGAGGATTTGCCGCCAGCGCGCGGGCAATCCCCACCCGCTGACGTTGGCCACCAGAAAGCTGCCAGATGAAGCGTTTTTCTGCGCCTTCCAGACCCACTTTTTTCAGCATCTGGCGAGCGATTTCCAGACGCTGCATTTTCTCCATCCCCGCCAGTTGCAGACCGAACGTCACGTTGTCCTGCACATTGCGCCACGGTAGCAATCCTTCATTCTGAAAAACCACGCCACGTTCTGCCCCCGGTCCCTGAATGCGTTTGCCCGCCAGTTGAATGCTCCCGTGCTGGTAAGGCACAAAACCGGCAATCAAATTCAGCAAGGAGGTTTTACCGCAGCCTGACGGTCCCAGCACTACCAGCAGCTCGCTGCTTTCCAGCGTCAGGTTGATATCTTCCAGCACCGGTTTGCCGCCATAATCGGCGTAAAGATGAGAGATTTGCAGCATCCACTTCTCCTTTTATTGCACGAAGCGAGAGGTAACGTACTGGCTGTAATCATTCGCCACGGCGGGGACTTTGCCCTGATCTTTCAAAAACTGGGCGGTATCGATGATCGCTTTGTTCACCGGTCCGGTCAGTTCTGCTGTTTGCTGCTGCGGCGTCAGATAGGTGTTTCCCTTCACCAGCCCCGGTACGTCACCTTCCGGTACACCGCTTAAGCGCGCCAGTTTGCTGATGTTTTCCGGCTGTTTCAGCCACGCATCAGGGTTAGCAATGTACGGTTGCTGGGCAGCGATGGCGCTTTTAGCGAATGCTTTCACTACCTCAGGATGTTTCTCGGCAAAATCTTTACGTACTACCCAGACATCCAGCGTCGGTGCGCCCCACTGCCCTACCTGTTCAGAATCGGTCAGCACCTTGCCGTCTTTTTCCAGGGCGTTAACCGCCGGTGCCCAGACGTAAGCACCATCAATATCTCCCCGTTGCCAGGCGGCGATAATCGCGGGCGGTTGCAGGTTCACAATCTCCACTTGTCCAGGTTTAATACCCCAGTGTTTCAGCGCAGCCAGCAGGCTGTAGTGCGTGGTGGAGATAAACGGCACGGCAATACGTTTACCAATCAAGTCATCCGGTTTACTGATGGCTTTCTTCACCACCAACGCCTCGGAGTTGCCCAGTTTTGACGCCAGCAAAAAGACTTCAATTGGCACCTGTTGGCTGGCTGCCACCGCTAATGGGCTGGAGCCAAGATTTCCAATTTGCACATCACCCGAAGCCAATGCCCGAACGATACTGGCCCCGCTGTCAAACTTACGCCAGTCCACCGTCGCCCCGCTCTCTTTGGCAAAGGTGTTATCAGCCTGAGCCACCTTCGCTGGTTCGGCGGAGGTTTGATACGCAACGGTGACGTTCACCGCCTGCGCCTGAAAAGCGATGAATGCCAGTGCGACAAGAAGTGTGTTACGCGATGAAATTGCCATGATTGTCTGCTCCCCTGTCTTGTTATAGGTGCAGTATTCGCGGACAAAGCCATTTGATAAAAGAATTAGTCGTTATGGCAAAGATGATTTCATTCTTAGCAAAAAAACAGCAAAGGAAAGATTAAATATGCAATTACCCCACTCTAACAACTCAGTAAATTACTGCACTTCACTTTATCAACGCATAAACAAGCAGATTATGAGGCTTATTATTTCATTAATAGCAATACATACAATGAAATTATTATATTCGAATTACATATATCACTGTATCATTCTCAATCAACCTCATAATATATTCACATAGCATATATATACAATGTTTGTGTTCAGAACATATTTTTTAAATGCAATTAATTGACAAACTAAATCACATTTAAATACAATATATAAAACAATATAACTATACAAACCAAACACACAAACACTTAACATATGAACTACATAAAAAATCACCCAGTCGTATTCCCGTGTCTGAAAGTCCCTTGCCTTTCAGTTATTAGCAATATTTAACACTTATAAAATTAGCATCTTACTGCGCCAGAGATTACGTCTCTGTGCGTATCGCTGCGCTTGTAGTATAATAATTAAAATGGAGTGTCATTAAGTGGATAAGGTTTTAGACTCAGCCATCCTTTCTTCGGAAAATAAAAGAAAGGGTATCCTTGCTATTGGCGCACATCCTGACGATATAGAATTAGGCTGTGGCGCATCGCTAGCTCGCCTTGCGCAAAAAGGAATTTATATTGCTGCTGTGGTGATGACTACCGGCAATTCTGGCGTAGATGGAATAATCGATCGCCACGAAGAATCACGCAACGCCCTAAAGATATTAGGGTGCCAACAAACTATTCATCTTAATTTTGCTGACACCCGCGCTCATTTACAGCTCAATGATATGATTTCTGCCCTGGAAAACATTATTAAAAATGAAATTCCCTCTGATATAGAAATCACTCGTGTATACACCATGCATGATGCCGACCGTCATCAGGATCATCTTGCCGTCTATCAGGCTTCAATGGTTGCCTGCCGTTCTATTCCACAAATTCTCGGCTATGAAACGCCAAGCACCTGGCTTTCATTTATGCCTCAGGTTTTTGAATCCGTGGAAGAAAAATATTTTTCTCTTAAACTGACTGCGTTAAAAAAACATCAAAGTCAGAGCCAGCGAGATTATATGCGCCCGGAGCGTCTGCGTGCTGTTGCACAATTTCGCGGACAACAGGTCAATAGCGATCTGGGTGAAGGCTTTGTTATTCATAAAATGATTCTTTGAGCAGATTAAATGAAAACCTGGATCTTTATATTTATGGCCGTAGCAATGTTGCTATGGTTTTTAAGTACGCTAAGACGCAAGCCCAGCCAAAAGAAAGGCTGTATTGACGCTATTATACCTGCTTATAACGAAGGCCCGTGTCTGGCGCAGTCACTGGATAATCTGCTGCGTAACCCTTATTTTTGCCGGGTAATTTGCGTTAACGACGGCTCCACGGACAATACCGAAGCGGTCATGGCAGAAGTCAAACGCAAATGGGGCGACCGCTTTATTGCCGTCACGCAAAAAAATACCGGTAAAGGTGGTGCGCTGATGAATGGCCTCAATTACGCCACCTGCGACCAGGTTTTTTTAAGTGATGCCGACACCTATGTTCCGCCCGATCAAGACGGAATGGGCTATATGCTGGCAGAAATTGAGCGCGGTGCTGATGCAGTAGGCGGCATTCCCTCTACTGCGTTGAAAGGCGCAGGCCTGTTACCGCATATCCGCGCGACCGTAAAGTTGCCGATGATTGTTATGAAGCGCACGCTACAGCAGCTCCTGGGCGGCGCACCGTTTATTATCAGCGGTGCCTGTGGGATGTTCCGTACAGATGTATTGCGTAAGTTCGGTTTCTCTGATCGGACTAAAGTCGAAGACCTTGATCTCACCTGGACATTGGTGGCGAACGGCTACCGTATTCGGCAGGCGAATCGCTGCATCGTATACCCACAGGAATGCAACAGCCCGCGTGAGGAGTGGCGTCGCTGGCGGCGCTGGATTGTGGGCTACGCAGTCTGTATGCGTCTGCATAAAAAGCTTTTATTTAGCCGCTTCGGTATATTCAGTATTTTCCCCATGCTGTTGGTCGTGCTCTATGGCGTTGGGATTTATCTGACCACCTGGTTTAATGAATTAATCACCACCGGGCCACATGGCGTAGTGTTGGCAATGTTTCCGCTTATCTGGGTCGGCGTAGTTTGTGTTATTGGTGCTTTTAGCGCCTGGTTTCATCGTTGCTGGTTGTTGGTGCCTTTAGCACCACTTTCCGTTGTGTATGTATTATTAGCTTATGCCATCTGGATTATTTATGGACTTATTGCCTTTGTTACTGGACGCGAGCCTCAGCGTGACAAACCCACCCGTTATTCCGCACTGGTGGAAGCGCCAACCGCTTATTCCCAACCATCTGTCGCAGGAACTGAAAAGCTATCTGAAGCTTAATATTAAAGAGAAAAATATTCAGATAGCAGACCAGGTGATTATTGATGAAAGCGCCGGTGAAGTTGTTATCGGCGCCAATACCCGTATTTGTCACGGTGCGGTTATTCAAGGACCGGTCGTGATTGGCGCAAACTGCCTGATAGGTAATTATGCGTTTATTCGCCCCGGCACGGTAATCAGCAATGGCGTAAAAATTGGTTTTGCCACTGAAATAAAAAATGCGGTTATTGAAATGGAAGCGATGATTGGACCGCAATGTTTTATTGCCGATTCCGTTGTTGCAAGCCAGGCATATTTGGGCGCACAAGTGCGTACCAGTAACCATCGACTGGATGAACAGCCAGTATCTGTTCGCACCCCAGAGGGTATTATCGCTACCGGCTGCGATAAATTAGGTTGTTATATTGGTCAGCGTTCACGTCTTGGCGTGCAGGTAATTATTTTACCTGGGCGAATTATTTCACCGAACACGCAACTTGGCCCGCGCGTGATTGTAGAACGTAATTTACCTACCGGAAATTATTCACTCCGGCAAGAGCTTATCCGTACAGGAGATTAAAATGATAAAACGGACGTTATTAGCGGCGGCAATCTTTAGCGCATTGCCCGCTTATGCCGGGTTGACTTCTATTACCGCAGGCTACGATTTTACCGATTATTCTGGCGACCATGGCAACCGTAATTTAGCGTATGCTGAACTGGTGGCGAAAGTTGAAAACGCAACGCTGCTTTTTAATCTTTCCCAGGGGCGCCGTGATTATGAGACTGAACGATTCAATGCCACTCGTGGTCAGGGCGCTGTCTGGTACAAATGGAATAACTGGCTGACAACCCGCACAGGGATTGCCTTTGCCGATAATACTCCGGTTTTTGCTCGCCAGGATTTTCGTCAGGATATTAACCTGGCCCTGCTGCCAAAAACGCTGTTCACGACCGGTTATCGCTACACCAAATATTACGATGATGTTGAAGTCGATGCCTGGCAAGGCGGCGTATCGCTCTACACTGGCCCGGTGATCACCAGCTATCGCTATACCCATTATGACTCCAGCGATGCGGGCGGCAGTTACAGCAATATGATTTCCGTACGTCTGAATGACCCACGCGGCGGCGGTTATACTCAACTTTGGCTTAGTCGTGGGACGGGAGCTTACACCTACGACTGGTCGCCAGAGACGCGTCACGGCAGCATGAAGAGCGTCAGTTTACAACGTATCCAGCCTTTGACAGAGCAGCTTAATCTGGGAGTGACTGTCGGTAAAGTATGGTACGACACGCCAACCGATGATTATAACGGCCTGCAATTCGCTGCTAATCTGACCTGGAAATTCTGATTCTTTCCGCCGCCTGCTATCCGGGCGGCAATCCCATGTGATTAGCGCCCAAACACTCTTCTTCCCTCTTCGTTTCCTCCAGATATCCCCCCACATTCATCGGATAAATTTTATTCTCTAGTGTTATATACTATAGGGGGGTATGCATTGACACATAGCATACCCCCCTATAGTATATTGCGTGCAGATGATGAGGTGCGAAATGCCCAGTACTCCGGAAGAGAAGAAAAAGGTCCTTACTCGAGTTCGTCGTATTCGGGGGCAGATTGATGCTCTGGAACGGTCGCTGGAGGGGGATGCCGAATGCCGTGCCATACTCCAACAGATAGCCGCCGTTCGGGGCGCGGCTAACGGGCTGATGGCAGAAGTTCTTGAAAGCCATATCCGGGAAACGTTTGACCGAAATGACTGCTACAGCCGCGAAGTCAGCCAATCCGTTGACGACACTATTGAACTGGTTCGAGCCTATCTTAAATAGCTGAATCTATTACCATATTGAGGAAAAGCGAGATATGAAATCACGTGCTGCCGTTGCATTTGCTCCTGGTAAACCACTGGAAATCGTTGAAATTGACGTTGCACCACCGAAAAAAGGTGAAGTGCTGATTAAAGTCACCCATACCGGCGTTTGCCATACCGACGCATTTACCCTCTCCGGCGATGACCCGGAAGGTGTATTCCCGGTGGTTCTCGGTCACGAAGGGGCTGGCATTGTGGTTGAAGTTGGTGAAGGCGTAACCAGCGTGAAACCTGGTGACCATGTGATCCCGCTTTACACCGCAGAGTGCGGCGAGTGTGAGTTCTGTCGCTCTGGCAAAACCAACCTCTGTGTCGCGGTTCGCGAAACTCAGGGCAAAGGGCTGATGCCAGATGGTACCACCCGTTTTTCTTACAACGGGCAGCCCCTTTATCACTACATGGGCTGTTCTACATTCAGTGAATACACCGTGGTCGCGGAAGTGTCTCTGGCAAAAATTAATCCAGAAGCAAACCATGAACACGTCTGCCTGCTGGGCTGTGGCGTAACCACTGGCATCGGCGCGGTGCATAACACCGCTAAAGTCCAGCCAGGTGATTCTGTTGCTGTGTTTGGTCTTGGCGCAATTGGTCTGGCGGTGGTTCAGGGCGCTCGTCAGGCGCAAGCAGGACGAATTATCGCTATCGATACCAATCCGAAGAAATTCGATCTGGCGCGTCGCTTCGGTGCCACCGACTGCATTAATCCGAATGACCACGACAAACCGATTAAAGATGTCCTGCTGGATATCAACAAATGGGGTATCGACCATACCTTTGAGTGCATCGGTAACGTCAACGTGATGCGTGCGGCGCTGGAAAGTGCGCACCGCGGCTGGGGGCAATCGGTGATCATTGGGGTGGCTGGCGCCGGTCAGGAAATCTCAACGCGTCCCTTCCAGCTGGTCACCGGACGTGTATGGAAAGGTTCTGCGTTTGGTGGCGTGAAAGGTCGTTCCCAGTTACCGGGTATGGTTGAAGATGCGATGAAAGGTGATATCGACCTGGAACCGTTTGTGACGCATACCATGACCCTTGATGAAATTAATGACGCCTTTGATCTGATGCATGAAGGCAAATCCATTCGAACTGTAATTCGTTACTAATTTCCCGCTGGTTTTACCCCGGGCAGCCGTCCGGGGAATTAACCATGAGATAATAGCTGATGTAACTCATTGAAAAAAAATGCCAGCTTTGGCGGCTGGCAAAATGTGTATCGGCATTACTCCCAATCACTTAATTGTGAAATGAATGTCGGCGTCTATCTCCCACCAAAAGCCGCGAGTGAAAAATTGCCGGTGCTGTACTGGCTTTCGGGCCTGACCTGCAACGAGCAGAATTTCATTACCAAATCGGGGATGCGGCGCAAACACCTTATCCGTCCTACATTTCGCCCATAAACCGTAGGCATGATAAGACGCGCAAAGCGTCGCATCAGGCATCAGTGCACTATGTTTACCACATCAAATCATCAGGCACTTTGAAGTCGGCATACGGATCGTCTTCATCCTGCTCTTCGGCGCTGAGTGCACTATGCAACACAATACAGCTGGCATCACGCTGGGCAATTTTATCAGCAACGCTTGCCGGAATAATGGCGTACTCACCTTCACCGTTGTTATCGACCAGCAAGCGGGCAATCGCCAGGCGGCCATTAATCAACTGCGTTTGCGTGAGTTTATCGACAAAGATTTTCTTAATCAGATTACCGTCAGTGAAGTTAAAACCGATATCGCCATTAGCAATAGTGATACGGTTCATTTCAATGAGCTGCTTCACCTGAGCTTTATATTCTTTCGCTAACGCCGCTTGTTTTTGTTGCTCGCTAAGTTGTTTATCGCGCTCAAGCTGTGCCTTTTTATTTTCTTCTACCGCCGCCCGAGCTTCACGTGCCTGAACGCGCGATTTTTTCGCCGTTCTCTCGACCTTCGCCGCTTTTTTGCTGGTGACTAATCCTGCTTTGAGCAACTGCTCTTGTAAGGTAAGTTTTGCCATCTTTGTTTCCAAACCCGCTGAATAATTTTTAGCGAGTATACCTGTAAACGCCGTAGGTGTATTGGGGGCAAGTCCCTTTCCCCCCTGCTTAATAAGGCGCGTCAGGCATCGGTGCACGGCTGCATTCGGGATTTCCGACTCATCAAAACAAACACCGCTAACCCAGCAACAAGAATACCCGGCGCAGAAGCGGCCATTACGCCAACCGTGCCAGTGCCTAATGCCAGCATTTTCCCGGCCAGCAACGGACCGCTCATGGCACCAAGACGCCCTACCGCCACGGCTGTTCCCACACCTGTTGCGCGGATCTGCGAGCTGTAAAACAACGGTGCCAGTGCATACAAAACGCTTTGCCCGCCTGTTGCAAACAACCCCGCGACGAATCCCGCCAGCAACATACCGTTAAATGACGACACCGTTCCCAGCGCCAGCAGCGAAGCTAACATGCCGCTATAAATCAGTAACGACATGGCCATTGGTCGCAGCTTATCCATCAACGCGCCCAAAATTAACGTTCCGCTTGCCGCCCCCATTTGCAGTGCAAACATCACCCCTGCCGCCTGCGATGGCTGGAATCCTTGCTCCACCAAAAGCATCGGCAGCCAGTTGATCAACATGTAGACCACCAGCAGAGTGAAGAAATAACACAACCACAGCAGCAGCGTCGCGGTGGCCGTGGCTGGCGCAAATAACGCACGCAGCGGTGGCGCGGCCTGTTTTTCACCAGCGAAAACCGCCGACTCCGGCAGCCAACGCATTAACAGCGGTACTAAAATCAACGGCACCACACCGCCTACCCAGAACACCGTTTGCCAGGCTAAGTTTGCCCCTGCAAAACCCAGCGTTGCCGCCAGCGCCGCGCCAATGGGAACTCCGCAATACATCAGGCTCACTGCCGTCCCGCGAAAACGTGGCCCCGCCGCTTCAGACGTCAGGGCGATAAGATTCGGCAACGCGGCCCCCAGCCCGACACCGGTCATCAGCCGCGCAAATACCAGCGATGGGAAATCCCAGGCAATAGCCGTTGCCAGCGAGAACAAACCAAACAGCGCAACTGAGCTAATCAAAATACGCTTACGACCATAACGGTCCGCCAGCATTCCGCCAACCAGCGCGCCGGGTAGCAACCCGAGGATTCCAGCGCTGAATATCCAGCCCATTTGCATTTTATCGAGTGCGAAAGCCTGGGCGATACCACCCGCTGCAATGCCAGCCGCCTGAAGATCCAGTCCTTCCATCAGAGCGACCAAAAAACAAAGCCCGATGGTCAGCATCAGGCGAGATGAAGATGATGAAGGGGTACGAGTCGACATAAGATGAACCTCGTTGCGAGTACAGGTGAATCGCGGCTGATACATTGCCAACCGCGTAATCAGAACCATTTAACGACTGCCTACAGGCGAAATGTAGGCCGGATAAGGCGTTTATGCCGCATCCGACACCTGAGCACCTTTGCCTGATGCGACGCTAACGCGTCTTATCAGGCCTACGATGGGCAGGCATTTGTCAGCAGTCAGAATTATTTGTTGTTACGCAGATCCAGTGCCACGTCGACAATCATATCCTCCTGGCCACCAACCATCCGGCGTTTGCCCAGCTCAACGAGAATATCCACCGCGCTTAAGCCATAACGCGCCGCCGCCGTTTCACAGTGACGCAGGAAGCTGGAGTAAACGCCAGCGTATCCCAACGCCAGCGTTTCGCGATCGACCCGTACCGGACGATCCTGCAACGGACGCACCAGGTCGTCAGCGGCATCCATTAACGCATAGAGATCGGTCCCGTGCTGCCAGCCCAGTTTATCCGCGGCAGCAATAAACACTTCCAGCGGCGCGTTACCTGCGCCCGCGCCCATTCCCGCGAGGCTGGCGTCGATTCGGTCACAGCCCTCTTCCACCGCCGCGATAGAGTTCGCCACGCCAAGACTCAAATTATGGTGAGCGTGCATGCCGGTTTGCGTTTCCGGTTTCAGCACTGCTTTCAGGGCGCGGAAACGGTCACGGATATCGCTCATGTTCATCGCACCACCAGAATCCACCACATAAATACAGGTCGCGCCGTAGCCTTCCATCAGCTTTGCCTGCTGCGCGAGATTTTCCGGCGTGGTCATGTGACTCATCATCAAAAAGCCAACGGTGTCCATTCCGAGCTCGCGGGCGTATTGAATATGCTGGGCGGAAACATCAGCTTCGGTACAGTGCGTTGCCACACGAACCACCCGCGCGCCAGCCTGATAAGCATTTTTCAGATCGTGAATAGTGCCGATTCCTGGCAGCAGCAACGTCGCGATTTTGGCGTGCGTCACCACATCCGCCGCCGCTTCAATCCATTCAAGGTCGCTATGTGCGCCGAAACCATAGTTAAAGCTGGAACCCTGCAAACCGTCGCCATGGGCCACTTCAATCGAATCCACGCGGGCATCGTCCAGTGCTTTGGCAATCTGGCGGACGTTTTCCAGCGAATACTGATGACGAATGGCATGCATACCGTCACGCAACGTGACGTCCGAAATATAAAGTTTTTTACCGTTCATGCCGCTTCTCCTGCCTTGCGCGCCAGTGACTGGGCCATTTTTTCCGCTGTCGCCAGCGCACTGGAAGTCATAATGTCGAGGTTGCCCGCATAGGCAGGCAGATAATGCGCTGCGCCTTCGACTTCCAGCCAGACCGCCGTTTTCAGCCCGGAGAACTGACCCACGCCCGGTAAATTAACCGGTTTATCCTGCGGGATGACTTCAAACTGCACGCGCTGTTTCAGGCGATAACCTGGTACGTAAGCCTGCACCGCCTCAGCCATTTCATTGATCGAAGCTTCGATATCATCTTGTGAAGCTTCGTCGCTCAGTACATACACCGTGTCGCGCATCATCAACGGTGGCTCTGCTGGGTTAAGCACGATAATCGCCTTCCCTTTTGCCGCACCGCCCACCACTTCAATGGCTCGCGAAGTGGTTTCAGTAAATTCATCGATATTGGCACGCGTGCCGGGTCCGGCAGATTTACTGGCAATAGAAGCGATAATTTCAGCGTAATGAACACGTGCCACGCGTGAAACTGCCGCCACCATCGGAATGGTGGCCTGGCCACCGCAGGTGACCATGTTAACGTTCAGTTGTTCGACATTCGCATCGAGGTTAACCACCGGCACGCAATAAGGGCCGATGGCAGCAGGCGTCAGGTCAATTAGGCGAATATCTGGTTTCGCTTCACGCAGAGCGGCATCGTTTTTCACATGCGCGCCCGCGCTGGTGGCATCAAATACAATGTCGATATCAGCAAATTCAGGCATGTTCATCAGTCCGATTACCCCTTCATGGGTGGTGGCGACGCCCATGCGTCTGGCACGCGCCAGCCCGTCGGACTGTGGGTCAATGCCGACCATTACCGCCATCTCCAGATGCTGACCATGACGCAAAACTTTAATCATCAGATCGGTGCCAATATTGCCAGAACCGATAATGGCAACTTTACGCTTACTCATGACTGACTTCCTTTTGTCGCTGCGCTTGAAAATGTCGCGGCAACTGAACCTATGCCTTCGATATGGGCTTCAAAACGATCGCCCGCATTTACTGCCACCATCGGACCTAATGCCCCGGTAAGAATGATATCTCCGGCGCGTAGCGGTTCACCCAGGCTAGCCATTTTGCGTGCCAGCCAGACGGCGGCGTTAAGCGGATGCCCCAGACATTCGCTGCCGCGCCCGCTGGAAACTTCTTCGTTATTACGCGTCATCTTCATGGCGCAGTTTTTCAGGTCTACCCCCGCCAGACGTTGCGCCGGACCGCCGATGACATACACCCCGCAGGAGGCGTTATCTGCCACCGTATCGACAAACTGAATCGACCAGTCGCGAATACGGCTGCCCACCACTTCCAGCGCCGGAAGTACCCATTCAATGGCGTTATACAGTTCGTTAAACGTGGTATCGGTCGCGGGCAAATCGCGGTTTAAAACCAGTGCGATCTCCGCTTCAATGCGGGGTTGCAGGACGCGCGAAAAAGGAATGGTTTCATTATCGCCATAACACATGTCGGCAAATAACGTCCCAAAATCCGGTTGATCAACGCCCAGTTGTTGTTGCACTTTCGGATGCGTCAGTCCCACTTTGCGCCCCACCACTCGCCGCCCCTGCGCGACGTCATGTCGCACATTGATGCGCTGAATCGCGTAGGCGGCTTTAGCGTTTTCAATACCAATCAGATCGCGCAGAGGCGCAATCGCTTCGCCCTGCTCTGCGGCGCGGCGTAAATCCGCCGCCAGTTGCTCAAGAGTCTGCTTCGTCATGACCGCTCCTTAAGGACGTGCGAGGAAATTCAGCACCAGTTGGTTGAAAGCATCTGCATGTTCCCACTGCGCCCAGTGACCACAGTCGCGGAAGATATGCAGTTCAGAACCGGCGATGCCAGAAAGCAGACGTAGACCCGCATCCATCGGCACAAAGCGGTCGTTGCGTCCCCAAACAATCAGAGTCTGTGCTTTGATTTCCGCCAGACGTGGACCAAAATCCGGGAACTGTTTCGGATTGGCTTCCAGGCTCTTAACGAAGTTTTCCAGGTGATCGCGGCACGACAGCATATTATTCAGGCGCGCTTCAAACAGGGCGTCGGTCAAATCGCTGGTATCGAAAACGAAGATATCCATCATCAGCTTCAGATTTTCGATAGTAGGCTGGCGGTAGAGCTGATTTAGTCGCTTAATGCCTTCGGTTGGCATCGGCGTAAACAAACTCATGCCCCCCGTACCGCCGCCCATCAGCACCAGTTTGCCAACACGCTCCGGCCAGTTAAGGGTGAACGCCACAGAACTGTGGCCGCCCATCGAGTTGCCCAGTAGGTGAATTTTGGCGATATCCAGTTGATCCACCACGCTTTTAAGGATGCGCGCATTAAGATCCGATCGTGAACCACTGTTAACGATCGAATCGCTCTTACCCCAGCCCGGACAATCCAGCAGGATCACCCGATAGCCCGCCTCTACCAGCGGATCGATATTGCGGCTGAAGTTCGCCCAGCCCGTGGCTCCCGGGCCGGAACCGTGCAGCAGGACAACGGTTTCGTCGCCTTGCCCGCAGTCATTAAAATGGATGCGCAGCGTTTTACCCGCTTCTTCTACATTCAGAAAACGGCTGGTGGCGGCTTCGGTTTGTGGCTGATAACTCATCATCTTCTCCTGCATATTCAGTTCTCTGTTCTGGCGCTTAACGAGCCAAATCCGGCAATCCACTCCGGGATTGGGCGGTAATAACGCCCTTCGCTACGCCAGTTGCCAAACGCAGAAATAGCGGCAAAAGCGGCGACCCAGGTTTTGATTTCATGTGTCGACTTTCCGGCAATGGCGGAAAGCTCTTCGTTACTGACGGCATCCAGCTCCTGAATGCGCCCCTGCTCCAGCAAAGTCATGAACTGGTTATCCCAAATCGGGTTTAGCGGATGCAGAGTTCTCTGATCCTCAACAAACTTCTCCGCGGCGCTAATCACCCGTTGCTGGCGCATTTCGCGCTCATTGGCGGGCAAATCTTTCCCGCTACCCAACAGACGATCGCGCATATGGGCATCGGCTTTTGCCAGTTCTGGCACCGGCGGCTGATGGGAAAGCCCACCGGAACCAACGAACAGCACGCGCTTATTCAGTGTACTGGTGAAACGGCCAATGGCTTCCCCCAACATGCGAGTACGCTGGAAACCGGGCAGCGGCGTGGCGACGCCGTTGATGAACACAGGCAGAACCGGCACCTTATCCAGTCCGCCGAGCAGGAACTCCAGCGGCTGGGCGAACCCGTGATCCACCTGCATACAGTAAGAAACGGCAAGATCGATCCCGCTCTTCATGACGGCATGCGCACAAGCCTCCGCCAGCTCCACAGGCACGGGAAGTTCTCCTGCCGCACTGCCGAAATCACCAATTGCCGTCGCCCCAACGCCTAAACAGAACGGCGGCATCACGTCATAGAAAAAACCGTTGTAGTGATCTGGCGCAAACAGCACCACCAGCTCAGGGGAGAAAGCCGCAATACGCTCGCGGGCGCTGGCAATCACACCATTGACCTCATCGAGTATCTCTTGCGCCGGGTCGACATACCCCACCAGCGGCGAGTGGGAAAGACAGTGAAGATAAGCGTGCATATCAGGCTACCTTTTCGACAGAAACGTCGGCATCAGGGCGGGTCAGCGTCATCACCGACGCCAGTTTATTCAGCGTATTGCCCAGGGTTTGCGGAATGGCAGTGGCGGCAACAAAGCGATCCGGGCGCATCACCACCAGCGAAGCATTATGTTGTGCAAACCAGCTACGCAGGCGACCTTGCGCATCTCCCACGCGTAGCACGCCATCGTGGTTATCCTGCGCAGTATGAATTTGCACTTCCGGCACCACCTGGATGAAACGAGTACCCAGCGCGCGCCACTGCTGGATTTGCTCATCGCTCATCCCCCACAGTGGATTGCATCCCCAGCCAATTACCGCGAAGTTCGCGCCGATCGCGTTATCGAGCAGCGTCACGTCGCCGTTTTCCAGCGTGACTTTCGGCTGAATAAACATCTTGCCAACCGGAGAGTGCTTCGCCTCGCCCTCACGCACCAGCGCACCGGCATAATATTGCGGCATCGGCTTGAAGCGCATTTCGAGGAAGTAGCGTTTTACTGGCGGCAGATAATTGAGCAGCCAGGAAACGCCGTCACGTAACGTACCCTGCCAGCGTTTCGGCGGAGCCAGCACGTTGCCCGCCGTCACCGACAGGTCAATCATCGCTTTGGCGTGATCGCGACGTTCTTGTTGATAGGTATCGAGCAGCGCATCGCGGGCTTTCCCCTGGATAACCAACGCCAGTTTCCAGGCGAGATTAAAGGCGTCGCGCATACCGCTGTTATAGCCCTGTCCCTGCCACACCGGCATGATGTGCGCGGCATCGCCCGCCAGCAGTACGCGGTCAATACGAAAACGTTGCGCCAGTCGCGCGTTGTGGGTGTAGACACGCTGGCGAATCAATTCGACGTTGTCCGGATTAGGCAGCACTTTGCTTAACAGCTTGCGCATGTTTTGCGGCTCACGCAGCTGCTCCTCGGTTTCTCCCGGCATCACCATAAATTCAAAGCGACGTACCGCATGAGGCAGCGCGGCGGAAACATACGGACGCACCGGATCGCAACACAAATAGATATGCGGCGTGCTTAACGGATCGTTGGCGATATCCACCACAATCCACTGATTTGGCGCGGTTTTACCTTCAAACGGCACGTTCAGGGTGCGACGAACAAAACTTGCCCCACCGTCACAGGCCACCAGCCATTGGGCTTTGACAGTTTCCCGCTGCCCTTCTGCCGTTTTCAGGTGCAAGGTCACTTCGTCATCTTGCTGGCTGAAGGCCTCCAGCTCGCGGGAAAACAGGCAGCGTACATTCGGAAAACGCGACAACCCTTCCAGCATCACCGCATCGACCTGCGGCTGAATAAAGGCGTTACGGCGCGGCCAGCCAAATTCATCAGTCATTGGCTGAATGTCAGCAAAACAGCGGCCTTTTGGGGTGAGAAAACGCATCGCGTGCCACGGCGTGGTGTGCGGTAAAACATGATCAACGAGGCCGACCGACTGCATGGTGCGCAGCGCCTCGTCATCAATGCCAATCGCACGCGGATAGTCGATCAACTTATCGAGTTTCTCCACCACCAGCACCTCAATGCCCATCTGGCCGAGATAGTTCGCCATCATCAGCCCGACCGGACCGGCACCCGCGATCGCCACCTGAACGCTATGGTTAACAGCAGGCTGAATATCAGGGTGTTGTGTTGCCATTTCAGTACCTCACGACTCGGACAAAATACCGTTGCGCGCACAGTAAGCCGCAACTTATTTTGTTAAAAATATGTAAATGATTTTTTATTGTGTGGTCAGTATAGGAAGGGAGTTTTCGGCTACAATCAAAACATGCCTGAATGTGCACCAGGTGCACAACGTTGTTTTAACTATAGAAATGTCAATTAATATGCAAAACGATGAGCAGACAGAATACAAAACCGTACGCGGATTAACCCGCGGCCTAATGTTATTAAATATGTTAAATAAACTTGACGGCGGTGCCAGCGTCGGGCTACTGGCGGAACTCAGCGGCCTGCATCGCACCACGGTGCGGCGGCTGCTGGAGACGCTGCAGGAAGAGGGATATGTCCGACGCAGTACCTCCGATGACAGTTTTCGTCTGACTATCAAAGTGCGGCAATTAAGCGAAGGATTTCGTGACGAACAGTGGATTTCTGCGCTGGCGGCCCCACTATTGGGCGATCTGTTGCGCGATGTGGTGTGGCCGACAGATGTTTCCACGCTGGATGTTGACGCAATGGTAGTACGCGAAACCACTCACCGTTTCAGTCGATTATCCTTTCACCGGGCAATGGTCGGGCGGCGTTTACCGCTTCTGAAAACTGCATCAGGCATGACCTGGCTGGCCTTTTGTCCAGAAAAAGAACGCCAGGCGTTAATCGAAATGTTAGCCGCCCGCCCCGGTGATGACTATCAACTGGCACGGGAACCGTTAAAGCTGGATGCCATTCTGGCGCGTGCACGCAAAGAAGGTTACGGACAGAACTACCGCGGCTGGGATCAGGAAGAGAAAATAGCCTCTATCGCCGTACCGCTGCGCAGTGAACAACAGGTGATTGGCTGTCTGAATCTGGTGTATATGGCCAGCGCGATGACCATCGAACAGGCGGCAGAAAAACATCTTCCGGCGCTGCAACGGGTAGCAAAACAGATCGAAGAAGGGGTGGAATCGCAGGCTATCCTGGTGGCCGGACGGCGAAGTGGCGTGCATTTACGTTAACGCCGCCGAATGGCGCAAAACCTTTCGTGGTATGGCATGATAGCGCCCGGAAGAGAGTCAATTCAGGATGGTGAATGTGAAACCAGTAACGCTATACGATGTCGCAGAGTATGCCGGAGTCTCTTATCAGACCGTTTCCCGCGTGGTGAATCAGGCCAGCCACGTTTCTGCGAAAACGCGGGAAAAAGTGGAAGCGGCAATGGCGGAGCTGAATTACATTCCCAACCGCGTGGCACAACAACTGGCGGGCAAACAGTCGTTGTTGATTGGCGTTGCTACCTCCAGCCTGGCCCTGCACGCGCCGTCGCAAATTGTCGCGGCAATTAAATCTCGCGCCGACCAACTGGGTGCCAGCGTGGTGGTGTCGATGGTAGAACGAAGCGGCGTCGAAGCCTGTAAAGCGGCGGTACACAACCTTCTCGCGCAACGCGTTAGCGGTCTGATCATCAACTATCCGCTGGATGACCAGGATGCTATTACCGTGGAAGCGGCCTGTGCTAATGTTCCGGTTTTGTTTCTTGATGTCTCTGACCAGGCCCCCATCAACAGTATTATTTTTTCCCATGAAGACGGTACGCGACTGGGCGTGGATCATCTTGTCGAATGGGGTCACCAGCAAATCGCCCTGTTAGCAGGCCCATTAAGTTCTGTCTCGGCGCGTCTGCGCCTGGCGGGCTGGCACAAATATCTCAAACACAATCAAATTCAGCCAATAGCGGAACTGGAAGGCGACTGGAGCGCCATGTCCGGTTTTCAACAAACCATGCAGATGCTGAATGAGGGTATTATTCCCACCGCGATGCTGGTTGCTAACGATCAGATGGCGTTGGGCGCAATGCGCGCCATTACTGAGTTTGGGCTGCGCGTCGGCGCGGATATCTCGGTAGTGGGATACGACGATACCGAAGACAGCTCATGTTATATCCCGCCGCTAACCACCATCAAACAGGATTTTCGTCTGCTGGGGCAAACCAGCGTAGACCGCTTGCTGCAACTCTCTCAGGGGCTGGCGGTAAAAGGAAATCAGCTACTGCCCGTTTCACTGGTGAAAAGAAAAACCACCCTGCCACCCAATACGCAAACCGCCTCTCCCCGCGCGTTGGCAGATTCATTAATGCAGCTGGCAAGGCAAATTTCCCGTCTGGAAAGCGGACAGTGAGCGCAACGCAATTAATGTGAGTCAGCTCACTCATTAGGCCCCCCAGGCTTTACACTCTATGCGTCAGGCTCGTATGTTGTGTGAAATTGTGAGCGGATAACAATTTCACACAGGATACAGCTATGACCATGATTACGGATTCACTGGCCGTCGTATTACAACGTCGTGACTGGGAAAACCCTGGCGTCACGCAACTTAATCGCCTTGCAGCACATCCCCCTTTCGCCAGTTGGCGTAATGGCGAAGAAGCCCGCAATAATCACCCTTCCCGACAGTTGCGCAGTCTGAATGGTGAGTGGCAATTTGCCTGGTTTCCCGCTCCTGAAGCAGTGCCGGAAAGCTGGCTGGAGTACGATCTTCCTGACGCCGATTGCGTATCAGTGCCATCAAACTGGCAGATGCACGGTTACGATGCCCCCATCTACACCAACGTAACCTACCCCATTGCGGTCAATCCGCCGTATGTTCCCGCAGAGAATCCGACAGGATGTTACTCGCTCACATTTACTATTGATGAAAGCTGGCTACAGGAAGGCCAGACACGGATTATTTTTGATGGTGTTAACTCAGCGTTTCATCTGTGGTGCAACGGACGCTGGGTCGGTTACGGGCAAGACAGCCGTTTGCCGTCTGAATTTGATCTGAGTGACTTTTTACGCGCCGGAGAAAACCGCCTCGCGGTGATGGTGCTGCGCTGGAGTGACGGCAGTTATCTGGAAGATCAGGATATGTGGCGGATGAGCGGCATTTTCCGCGACGTCTCACTGCTGCACAAACCGACCACGCAAATCAGCGACTTCCATGTTGCTACCCATTTTAATGACGATTTCAGCCGCGCCGTGCTGGAGGCTGAAGTTCAGATGTACGGCGAGCTGCGCGATGAGCTGCGGGTAAGCGTATCTTTATGGCAGGGGGAAACGCAGGTCGCCAGCGGCACCGCACCTTTCGGCAGCGAAATTATCGATGAGCGCGGCGGTTATGCCGATCGCGTCACGCTACGTCTGAACGTCGAAAACCCGACGCTGTGGAGCGCCGAACTCCCGAACCTCTATCGTGCGGTGGTTGAACTGCACACCGCCGATGGCACGCTAATTGAAGCGGAAGCCTGTGATGTTGGTTTCCGCCAGGTGCGGATTGAAAATGGCCTGCTGTTGCTGAACGGCAAGCCGTTGCTGATTCGCGGCGTTAACCGTCACGAGCATCATCCCCTGCACGGTCAGGTCATGGATGAACAGACGATGGTGCAGGATATCCTGCTGATGAAGCAGAACAACTTTAACGCCGTGCGCTGTTCACATTATCCGAACCATCCGCTGTGGTACACGCTGTGCGACCGCTACGGCCTGTATGTGGTGGATGAAGCTAATATCGAAACCCACGGCATGGTGCCAATGAATCGTCTGACCGATGATCCGCAGTGGCTGCCAGCAATGAGCGAACGCGTAACGCGGATGGTGCAGCGCGATCGTAATCACCCGAGCGTAATTATCTGGTCGCTGGGGAATGAATCAGGCCACGGCGCTAATCACGACGCGCTGTATCGCTGGATTAAATCTGTCGATCCTTCACGTCCGGTGCAGTATGAAGGCGGCGGAGCAGACACCACGGCAACCGATATTATTTGCCCGATGTACGCGCGCGTGGATGAAGACCAACCCTTCCCGGCAGCGCCAAAATGGTCTATCAAAAAATGGCTTTCGCTGCCAGGAGAGACGCGCCCGCTGATCCTTTGTGAATATGCCCACGCGATGGGTAACAGTCTTGGCGGCTTTGCTAAATACTGGCAGGCGTTTCGTCAGTACCCACGTTTACAGGGCGGCTTCGTCTGGGACTGGGTGGATCAGTCGCTGATTAAATATGATGAAAACGGCAACCCGTGGTCGGCTTACGGCGGTGATTTTGGCGATACGCCGAACGATCGCCAGTTCTGCATGAACGGTCTGGTCTTTGCCGATCGCACGCCGCATCCGGCACTAACAGAAGCAAAACACCAACAGCAGTTTTTCCAGTTCCGTTTATCCGGGCGAACCATCGAAGTGACCAGCGAATACCTGTTCCGTCATAGCGATAACGAAATCCTGCACTGGTCGGTGGCGCTGGATGGTAAGCCGCTGGCAAGCGGTGAAGTGCCTCTGACTGTCGCTCCACAAGGTAAACAGTTGATTGAACTGCCTGAACTGCCACAGCCGGAGAGCGCCGGGCAACTTTGGTTCACAGTACGCGTGGTGCAACCGAACGCGACCGCGTGGTCAGAAGCCGGACACATCAGCGCCTGGCAACAGTGGCGACTGGCGGAAAATCTCAGTGTGACGCTCCCCTCAGCGCCCCACGCCATCCCGCAACTGACCACCAGCGAAACGGATTTTTGCATCGAGCTGGGTAATAAGCGTTGGCAATTTAACCGTCAGTCAGGCCTTCTTTCACAGATGTGGATTGGCGATGAAAAACAACTGCTGACGCCGCTGCGCGATCAGTTCACCCGTGCACCGCTGGATAACGACATTGGCGTGAGTGAAGCGACCCGCATTGACCCGAACGCCTGGGTCGAACGCTGGAAGGCGGCAGGCCATTACCAGGCCGAATCGGCGTTGTTGCAGTGTACGGCAGAGACGCTTGCCGACGCGGTGCTGATTACGACTGTCCACGCCTGGCAGCATCAGGGGAAAACCTTATTTATCAGCCGGAAAACCTACCGAATTGATGGACACGGTGAGATGGTCATCAGTGTGGATGTTGAAGTGGCGAGCGATACGCCGCATCCGGCGCGGATTGGCCTGACCTGCCAGCTGGCACAGGTAGCAGAGCAGGTAAACTGGCTCGGATTAGGGCCGCAAGAAAACTATCCTGACCGCCTTACTGCGGCCTGTTTTAACCGCTGGGATCTGCCATTGTCAGACATGTATACCCCGTACGTCTTCCCGAGCGAAAACGGTCTGCGCTGCGGGACGCGCGAATTGAATTATGGCTCACACCAGTGGCGCGGCGACTTCCAGTTCAATATCAGCCGCTACAGCCAACAACAACTGATGGAAACCAGCCATCGCCATCTGCTGCACGCAGAAGAAGGCACATGGCTGAATATCGACGGTTTCCATATGGGGGTTGGTGGCGACGACTCCTGGAGCCCGTCAGTGTCGGCGGAATTCCAGTTGAGCGCAGGTCGCTATCATTACCAGTTGGTCTGGTGTCAAAAATAATAATAACCGGGCAGGCCATGTCTGCCCGTATTTCGCGTAAGGAAATCCATTATGTTCTATTTAAAAAACACAAACTTTTGGATGTTCGGCTTATTCTTTTTCTTTTACTTTTTTATCATGGGGGCCTATTTCCCGTTTTTCCCGATTTGGCTACATGACATCAACCATATCAGCAAAAGTGATACGGGTATTATTTTTGCCGCTATCTCTCTGTTCTCTCTGTTATTCCAACCGCTGTTTGGTCTGCTTTCTGACAAACTCGGGCTGCGCAAATACCTGCTATGGATTATTACCGGCATGTTAGTGATGTTTGCGCCGTTCTTTATTTTTATCTTTGGCCCATTGTTACAATACAACATTTTAGTAGGATCGATTGTTGGTGGTATTTATCTTGGCTTTTGTTTTAACGCCGGTGCGCCCGCGGTAGAAGCATTTATCGAGAAGGTCAGCCGTCGCAGTAATTTCGAATTTGGTCGCGCGCGGATGTTTGGCTGCGTTGGCTGGGCGCTGTGTGCCTCGATTGTCGGCATCATGTTCACCATCAATAACCAGTTTGTATTCTGGCTGGGTTCTGGCTGCGCACTCATCCTCGCCATTTTGCTCTTTTTCGCCAAAACGGACGCCCCTTCTTCCGCGACGGTTGCCAATGCCGTAGGCGCCAACCATTCTGCATTTAGCCTTAAGCTGGCACTGGAACTGTTCAGGCAGCCAAAACTGTGGTTTTTGTCGCTGTATGTTATTGGCGTTTCCTGCACCTACGATGTTTTTGACCAACAGTTTGCTAATTTCTTCACTTCGTTTTTTACCTCCAGTGAACAGGGGACGCGGGTATTTGGCTACGTAACGACGATGGGCGAATTACTCAACGCCTCGATTATGTTCTTTGCGCCGCTGATTATTAATCGCATTGGTGGGAAAAACGCCCTGCTGCTGGCTGGCACCATTATGTCTGTACGTATTATTGGCTCATCGTTCGCCACCTCGGCGCTGGAAGTGGTTATTCTAAAAACGCTGCATATGTTTGAAGTACCGTTCCTGCTGGTGGGCTGCTTTAAATATATTACCAGCCAGTTTGAAGTGCGTTTCTCAGCGACAATTTATCTGGTCTGTTTCTGCTTCTTTAAGCAGCTGGCGATGATTTTCATGTCTGTTCTGGCGGGCAATATGTATGAAAGCATCGGTTTCCAGGGCGCTTATCTGGTGCTGGGTCTGGTAGCGCTGGGCTTCACCTTAATTTCCGTGTTCACACTTAGCGGCCCCGGCCCGCTTTCCCTACTGCGTCGCCAGGTGAATGAAGTCGCTTAAGCAAGCAATGTCGGATGCGGCGCGAGCGCCTTATCCGACCTACTTATAAAATGGAATAATCGTAATGAACATGCCAATGACCGAAAGAATAAAAGCAGGAAAGCTATTTACCGATATGTGCGAAGGTTTACCTGAAAAAAGACTTCGTGGAAAAGAGTTAATGTATGAGTTTAATCACTCGCGCCCATCGGAAGTTGAAAAAAGGGAAAGCCTGATTAAAGAAATGTTTGCCACAGTAGGAGAAAATACCTGGATAGAGCCGCCTGTCTATTTCTCTTATGGTTCCAACATTCATATAGGTCGCAATTTTTACGCAAATTTCAATTTAACTATTGTCGATGACTACACGGTAACTATCGGTGATAACGTACTGATTGCACCCAACGTTACTATTTCCGTTACGGGACACCCGGTACACCATGAATTAAGAAAAAACGGAGAGATGTACTCTTTTCCGATAACGATTGGTAATAATGTCTGGATCGGGAGTCATGTGGTCATTAATCCAGGCGTCACCATCGGGGATAATTCTGTTATTGGCGCGAGTAGTGTCGTCACAAAAGACATTCCGCCAAACGTCGTTGCCGCTGGTGTTCCTTGTCGGGTTATTCGCGAAATAAACGACCGGGATAAGCAATATTATTTCAAAGATTATAAAGTTGAGTCTTCAGTTTAAATTAGCAAAATTGCCTGATGCGCTCCACTTATCAGGCCTACAAGTTCAGTAATCTACGTAGGCCGGATAAGGCGTTCGCGCCGCATTATGCCTCTTTGACCCACAACTGTGGAAAACGTGTCGGTGCAAAGCGCAGGGTTATGATCATCAGCCCAACGACGCACAGCGCATGAAACATCCAGTCCATCAGGTAATTGCCACTGATACTACGCAGCACGCCAGAAAACCAGGGGGAAAGCCCGGCGATGATAAAGCCGATCCCCTGCATAAATGCCACCAGCTTGCCAGCAATACCCGGTTGTGGAGAGTGGTCGAGCGCCAGCAGCAAACAGAGCGGAAACGCACCGCCCAGACCTAATCCGCACACCATCGCCCACAATACCGGCAATTGTAACGGCAGCCAGATAAAGCCGCAGAAACCGACCAGTTGTAACGCCAGTGCCAGCATTAACAGTTTGCGCCGATCCTGATGGCGAGCCATGGCAGGCATCAGTAACGCCCCCGCAGCTTGCCCAAGCGTCATCAATGCCAGCAAAGAACCGCTGTACTGCGCGCTGGCACCGATCTCCATATAAAAAGCGGGTAACCAGGCAATCAGGCTGGCGTAACCGCCGTTAATCAGACCGAAGTAAAGCCCCAGCGTCCAGGCGCGGGGAGTGAATACCACGCGAACCGGAGTGATTGTCGAGTTGTGAGATGAAGAGGCCTGGCGATTGCTCTGCCACCACCAGGCAAAGAGCGCAACAATAGCAGGCAACGCCCACCAGGCGAGTGTTTGATACCAGGTTTCGCTGTGTTGAACTAACCAGGGCGTCAGGGCGGCGCCTAGCCCACCACCACCCATCAGTGCCGCAGACCACAGCCCCATCACCACTGGCGTACGCTGCTGAAACCGCCGCTTAATCACCGAAGGCATCACCGCCTGAATAATGCCAATCCCTACCCCACCGAGCAGTGCGCTACTGAGCAGCAGCGCACTATAAGGGTAAAGCTCACGCATCAATGCACCGACGGCAATCAGCAACAGACTGATGGCGACGCTGCGACGTTCGCTGACGTACTGTTGCAGCCAGCCTCCGGCCAGTGCCAGCCCGCCCATGGTGACCACTGGCAGAGCCGTCAACAGGGCAGCTACGCTAAAGCTCATTCCGCTCGCCTGGCGCAATTGCGGTAGCAGTGGCCCAACGGAGGTGAGCAGTGGTCGCATATTAAGACCAATCAGCACCAGAACCAGCAGCATCGTGAACGTCTTTTGATGGTCGCGCATGGCTGTCAGAACGGTTTGGTCGGCAGATATTTACCATCTAAGGTGATGACCGCACGTTCGCCACCTTCCGGGTCCGCCACTTTCTTGACGTCGAGTCTGAAGTTAATCGCGCTGATAATGCCATCGCCAAACTTCTCATGTACCAACGCTTTCAGGGTAGTGCCGTACACCTGCAACATTTCATAGAAACGGTACATCGTTGGGTCGGTTGGCACACGGTCATCAATGCAGCCACGCAGTGGAATCATCTGCAACAGTAGAATGGCGTCTTCGTCGAGATCCAGCTTCGCCCCAACCAGGCGAGCGGCGTCGGCAGGAAGCGCCTGCTGCCCCAGCAAAGCAGCGGTCACAAAGGCTTCTGCCAGACCGGTGCCGTCGGCAATCTCAGCAAATGAGAGATCTTTTTTAGCTTTGCAGAGCAGAATGCTATCGGCGAGATCAAGACGAATATTGCGGTTAATTTGCGACTGAATCATGGTAAATCTCCTGATGGATTAAAAGTATGGTTACGCTGCGGTTTGCTGGCGTGGTGATATGGCACAAACGCCGGGATTAGCTGCCAGTGGCACGAACTGGCGAGTTGCGCCGTCAAAGGCTGTGATGCAGCCGCTTTCAATGTCGTAGACCCAGCCATGCAGGGCGATCCGCCCCTCTTCAAGCGCCAGGCGCACCGATGGATGAGTTTGCAGATTAGCCAACTGAGCAATCACGTTTTCACGCACCATCGCCGCAGCTTTGGACGGTAAATCGCTATGTGGCCGCGCCTCATTAACGACGCGGGCAGAATCGGCATAACGCAGCCAGTGAGAGACGGCAGGCATATGGTCCATGCACTGGCAGCTGGCAATAGCGGTCATTGCGCCACAGTTGGAATGACCGCAAATCACAATGTCGGATACACGAAGCGCGGCGACGGCATACTCCACCGAAGCGGAGACACCACCGGGTTCCGGCCCATAAGAAGGAACGATATTGCCCGCGTTGCGAATAACGAACAGATCGCCGGGTTCGCGTTGTGTCACCAGCTCAGGGACCAGACGGCTGTCGGAGCAGGAGATAAAAAGGGTGCGCGGGCTTTGCTGTGTCGCCAGCTGTTTAAACAAGGCTTCCCGCTCAGGAAATGCCTCGCGCTGGAATTTAAGGAATCCGTCAATAATCTCTTTCACCGTTAACCTCTGTCTGTCTCTGGAATGAGAGGCAGACTACTCGCCGATTGCTATAAGGTAAAAGACTCATTTATGATGAGTTCTATTGGATTTACTTATAGGTTGGCGAATGCTCTCTCGACATATCAATTACTTTCTTGCCGTGGCAGAACATGGCAGCTTCACCCGTGCCGCCAGTGCATTGCACGTATCCCAGCCTGCGCTTTCCCAGCAGATTCGTCAGTTAGAGGAGAGTTTAGGCGTGCCGCTGTTTGACCGTAGCGGGCGAACGATTCGCCTCACCGATGCGGGGGAAGTCTGGCGACAATACGCCAGCCGGGCGTTACAGGAACTGGGAGCGGGTAAACGGGCAATCCATGATGTTGCCGATCTGACACGTGGCTCGTTGCGTATCGCCGTCACGCCTACTTTTACGAGCTACTTTATCGGCCCCTTAATGGCGGATTTCTATGCACGTTACCCCGGCATCACACTCCGGCTACAGGAAATGTCGCAGGAGAAAATCGAAGATCTGCTTTGCCGCGATGAACTGGACGTTGGAATTGCCTTCGCGCCTGTGCATTCGTCGGAGCTGGAGGCCATTCCTTTACTTACAGAAAGTTTAGCGTTGGTGGTGGCGCAACATCATCCGCTGGCTGACCATGAACAGGTGGCGTTGAGTCGCTTGCATGATGAAAAACTGGTCCTGCTCAGTGCGGAATTTGCCACAAGGGAGCAAATTGACCACTACTGCGAGAAAGCCGGGCTGCATCCACAGGTGGTCATTGAGGCGAACTCAATTAGCGCGGTTCTGGAACTGATTCGCCGCACCGCCCTTTCCACCTTGCTGCCTGCAGCGATTGCCACACAACATGATGGGCTTAAAGCTATTTCTCTTGCCCCGCCACTACTGGAAAGAACGGCAGTTTTGTTGCGGCGGAAAAATAGCTGGCAGACTGCCGCCGCGAAGGCATTTTTACAAATGGCGTTGGATGAATGCGCGGATGCTAGCGGGAATGAATCACGGTAGCCACTGACACAGGTCAGTGGCTGAAATTGCCTGATGCGCTACGCTTATCAGGCCTACGAGTTTAGTGCTCTACGTAGGCCGGATAAGGCGTTCACGCCGCATCCGGCATAAACTACGCTCGCTGTAACCCAGCCGATCAGCGTTTGTAATCAATGGGTTCCGGCTGCTCCAGATACACAGTGGTTTGTGCCGGTTGTGTACTGGCAATCACCTTACCGCCACGTACCGAATAACGTACCGGAACCTGACGGCGCAGCGCGTCAAATCCATTTTCAGCCGGCAGGATAATCAGGTTAGCGCTGTTTCCGGCGGCAATGCCGTAATCCTGCAAATTCAGCGTTCTGGCACTATGGTGGGTGATTAAATTCAGGCCATCGTTAATCTGCCCGTAGCCCATCAACTGGCAAACATGCAGCCCCATATGCAGCACTTGCAGCATATTTGCCGTCCCCAGCGGATACCACGGATCGAAAACATCATCATGACCAAAGCAGACGTTAATGCCTGACTCCAGCATCTCTTTAACGCGCGTAATGCCGCGACGTTTTGGATAAGTATCGAAACGCCCTTGCAGATGAATATTAACCAGCGGATTGGCGACAAAGTTAATACCGGACATTTTCAGCAAGCGGAACAGGCGTGAGGTATACGCCCCGTTATAGGAGTGCATTGCCGTGGTGTGGCTGGCGGTGACGCGCGCGCCCATTCCTTCACGGTGCGCCAGGGCGGCAACGGTTTCGACAAAACGTGACTGCTCATCGTCGATCTCATCACAGTGAACATCGATCAGGCGGTCGTATTTTTGCGCCAGGGCGAAGGTTTTATGCAGCGACTCCACGCCGTATTCGCGGGTAAATTCAAAATGCGGAATCGCCCCAACAACGTCTGCCCCTAAGCGCAGCGCCTCTTCCAGCAACTCTTCGCCGTTGGGATACGACAAAATCCCTTCCTGCGGGAAGGCAACGATTTGCAGATCAATCCACGGCGCGACTTCCTGCTTCACTTCCAGCATTGCTTTCAGCGCAGTCAGCGTTGCATCCGAAACATCGACATGGGTACGCACATGCTGAATGCCGTTGGCAATCTGCCATTTCAGCGTTTGCCATGCGCGTTGTTTCACATCGTCATGGGTTAATAACGCTTTGCGCTCGGCCCAGCGTTCAATGCCTTCAAACAGCGTACCGGACTGATTCCAGTTAGGTTGCCCGGCGGTTTGCGTGGTGTCCAGGTGAATATGCGGCTCCACAAACGGCGGTAAAACTAAACCTTGCTCTGCATCCAGACTGTTTTCAGTGACGGGCATAACGCCAGATTGCGCATCAATGGCGCTGATTTTGCCGTTCTGCAAATGAATCTGCCACAGCCCCTCTTTGCCGGGTAACCGGGCGTTAATAATTGTTTGTAAAGCGTTATTCGACACTGTTAGCCTCCACATGCGTCATTGCTGCTGTCGTTTTACGATTCAAAATCGGGTTAAGGATCAGATAGCTCAGTGCGCCACCTAATACAGCGTTGACCGGAACAATCCCCGGTAACCAGTGGCCTGCGGCAATCCCCAGCGCGACCGCCAGAATCGCCACCCAATTGACACTCATCATACGCGTGGTCGCAAAGTGCTCATAGCGGCGACGGTTCATCAGATAGTCGGCGATGATCACGCCACCTACCGGAGGAATCGCTGCCGAAAGGAAAGTCAGCCAGCCGACAAAATTGTTGTACAGCCATAATGCGCAGACCGTACCGATAATACCGTTGATTACCGAAAGGGTTTTGCTCGACATACCGGTAATGTTGGCGAAACCTAAGCCCGACGCATAGAGCGCGTTATCGTTGGTGGTCCAGATATTCAGCCCCAGCACCACAATCGCGGGCAACAGCAGGCCCTGAGCAATCATCACATCAGAAATATCTGCCATGCCCAGCGCCGCAGCGCCTGCCGCGCCGAAAATAAACATCAACGAGTTGCCGAGGAAGAAGGCCACCATCGCCACCAGCACCGCCAGTTTGGCATTGCGACCAAACCGGACAAAGTCAGCGGTGAGCGTACCCGCACTGATAAATGACCCAACAACCAGCGCCAGCGCGACATTGAAATCTAACGGTTGTGCGGGAACGACCGCTTTTAATGCGTCCAGACCGCCCATGCCGTTAACGGCCAGCCACACCGAATAACCGCCAAGACAGGCAATAGCCGGAACCGCAATCACCGAAAGAACGGTCAGCGCCGAAATGCCAAAGAAGACGGTGACGGTCATCAGTAAACCGGAGACGGCAATCAGCAAATTAATATCCAGCCCGGTCGCCTTGCCCACGGGAATGGCAAACATCGCCACGCCAACGCCAAACCAGCCAACCTGGGTGCCGCCCAGCAGCAGTGAAGGCAGCCATGAGCCTTTAACACCAAACGAGAAGCGAGCAAGAAGATGAGTGGTCAGGCCGGTTTTTGCGCCAATATAACCAAGAAATGAAGTGTAAATACCGAGGAGAAGATTACCGATGAGGACTGCGAGGAAGAAATCATGATAGCTAAGACCGGTTCCGAGAGTGCCGCCAGTCCACATACTAGCGGAAAAGAAGGTTAATCCCAGCATGACGAACGTCAATGCCAATACCCCTTTCCGCGCCGACTGCGGGACTGGCCCCTGGCTAAAGTTGTTATCTTGCGACACGAAATTCCTCCGTTTGCTGTTTAAAACCCAAAAAATCCGCCGCATTCTATTCATCTGAAGATAAAAAGCAATCGTTTCCGTGGGGAAATGTATTTTTTATATGAATGAGTGAAAAAAGGTGGGGAAAAAATTATCTGTGTAAAAACAGTGGGTAGGCATGATAAGACGCACCAGCGTCGCATCAGGCATCGGTGCACGGCTGTCGGATGCGGCGCGAGCGCCTTATCCGACCTACCGATCCGGCACAGACCTGTAGGCGTGATAAGACGCACCAGCCTCGCATCAGGCATCGGTGCACGCCTGTCGGATGCGGCGCGAGCGCCTTATCCGACCTACCGATCCGGCACAGACCTGTAGGCGTGATAAGACGCACCAGCCTCGCATCAGGCATCGGTGCACGCCTGTCGGATGCGGCGCGAGCGCCTTATCCGACCTACGGTTCAGGCCTGTAGGCATGATAAGACGCGCCAGCGTCGCATCAGGCATCGGCGCACGACTGTCGGATGCGGCGCGCGACACATCCGACAATACCTTATTCTTCCATCGCCTGGCGGATCTGATCCAACGACGCAGGATCATCAATGGTCGTCAGATCCCCCGGATCGCGACCTTCGCAAATTGCCTGGATCGTGCGGCGCAGCATTTTTCCGGATCGTGTTTTCGGCAATTGCGAGACAAACCAGACGTGCGCCGGGCGGCCAAAGTTGCCAATCTGGCTATCCACCAGCGCCATTATCGCCTTCTCTTGCGAGTGCGCCACATCACGGTCTTCCAGGCTGTCGCTCTCTTTCGGAATGACAAACGCCACCGCCACCTGCCCTTTCAGCGCATCTTTCACCCCAACCACCGCCACTTCGGCAACGCCCGGATGGCTGGAGATACTCTCTTCAATCTCACGCGTCCCCAGCCGATGCCCGGCAACATTAATCACGTCATCGGTACGCCCGAGAATAAAGTGATACCCGTCAGCGTCGCGGATGCCCCAGTCAAACGTGGCGTAAACCGGGCGGGAAAACAGCGACCAGTAAGTCTTTACAAAGCGCTCGTCGTCGCCCCAGATGGTTTGAATACAGCCCGGCGGCAGCGGCCCTTCCACCACCAGCATCCCTTTCTCATTGACACCGCACGGTTCGCCGGTGGCTTCGTTGAGCAACTGCACGTTGTAGCCATACATCGGCACGCCGGGGCTTCCCAGACGCGTCGGCCTGTCGTCCAGACCGCGAGCAATCGCCATAATCGGCCAGCCGGATTCGGTCTGCCAGTAATTGTCGATGACCGGCACATCCAGCGTATTGCTCACCCAACTGGCGGTCGGCTCATCCAGCGGTTCTCCGGCCAGATAGAGCACTTCCAGCGACGAGAGATCGTGTTTGCGAATTTCAGCGGTAGGGAATTTTTTCAGCACGCGAATGGCGGTCGGCGCCGAGAACATACGGCTCACCTGATATTTCTCGACGATTTTCCACCACACGCCGCAGTCCGGCCAGGTCGGCAATCCTTCGTAAACAATGGTCGCCATCCCTGCCAGCAGCGGCGCGTAGACGATATACGAATGCCCTACTACCCAGCCGATATCCGACGCACAAAAGAACACACCGCCCGCTTTGCCGCCAAAAATGGTTTCCATCGAGGTCGCCAGCGCCACCGCATAACCGCCGACATCACGCTGCACGCCTTTAGGTTTGCCGGTCGTGCCGGAGGTGTAGAGAATGCAGGAGGTTTCGTTGGATTCCAGCCAGGCCACGGGGACTCGCGCACCAATATGCTGATGACGCAACGAAGCGAAATCGACATCCCGCCCACTGACGCGCGCCATTTTCGCCAGCCCGCGATCCACCAGTAAAACGTGGCGCGGCTGGTGCTGCGCCTGGCTTATCGCATCGTCGAGCAATTTTTTATACGGAATGATTTTGCCACCGCGCGCGCCTGCATCTGCCGAGACAATCAGCACCGGTCTGGCATCATCAATCCGCGCCGCCACGCTGTGCGAGGCAAAACCACCAAATACCACCGAATGAATAGCGCCAATGCGCGCGCAGGCCAGTAGCGTAATATGCGCTTCGGCAATCATCGGCATATACACCAGCACCCGATCGCCACGCTGCACGCCCAGTGAGCGCAGCATTGACGCCACCGCATTCACTTCGTCATACAGCTGGCGAAAGGTGAAGGTACGCTCTTCTTCTGTTTCTGAAGAGACGGCAATCAATGCCAGCGCCTCTGGCTGTTTCTCCAGCCAGCGGTCGATGGCGTTGTGGCACAAGTTGGTTCGGCCTTCACAAAACCAACGGGCAAACGGTGGATTGCTGTGATCGAGCGTTTGCGTAAAGGGCGTCTGCCAGTCGATACGCTGGGCCTGCTCGGCCCAGAACTGCTCCGGTTCGTTAATCGAACGCTGATAAAATTCGCTAAAAGACATAATGCTCTCCTGTTGAACTTACGCCTTACCGCTGTTTGCTTAAATGACGTACAGGTCGAGATACTCGTTGACCGACATCTGTTCGAGGCGAGCTCTGTCGAGAGAAACGTCCAGAATGCGCTGCTGCTGGCGAGTCGGGAACTGGCGCGCGAGATTGATTTTGAATTTATCGACCAGTTTCGGAATGCCGTCCTGGCGGCGGCGAGCGTGACCAATTGGGTACTCCACCACCACTTCTTCAAAACGCGTGCCGTCGGTGAACTCAAGGGTAATGGCATTGGCGATGGCGCGTTTTTCCGGGTCGTGGTAGTCAGCGGTAAATGCCGGATCTTCAAAGCAATTGATCTTCTCACGCAGGGCGTCGATGCGTTTATCTTGCGCAACGTTGTCTTCGTAATCTGCCGCCGTTAAGCGCCCGAACAGCAGCGGGATCGCCACCATGTACTGAATGCAGTGGTCACGGTCAGCCGGGTTATTGAGCGGCCCTTTTTTGTCGATGATGCGAATACAGGCTTCGTGGGTGCGAATGGTCACTTTTTCGATATCTGCCGCCGTTTTACCTGCCACCTGCATCTGTTCATAGAGCGTCATCGCCGCCTCAACTGCCGTCTGGGAGTGGAACTCCGCCGGGAAGGAGATTTTGAACAGCACATTTTCCATCACGTAGGAACCGTACGGACGCTGGAAGCGGAACGACTCACCTTTAAAGGAGACATCGTAGAAGCCCCACACCGGCGCGGTCAGGGCTGACGGATAACCCATTTCGCCCGTTTTCGCCATCAGCGCCAAACGTACCGCGCGAGACGTCGCATCGCCCGCCGCCCAGGATTTACGCGTGCCGGTGTTCGGCGCATGGCGATAAGTGCGCAGCGACTGACCGTCTACCCACGCCAGTGAAACGGCGTTGAGGATTTCCTCGCGGGTCAGGCCGAGCATTTCAGCTACCACGGCGGTGGAGGCGACTTTCACTAACAGAACGTGGTCGAGGCCGACGCGGTTAAAGGAGTTTTCCAGCGCGATGCAGCCCTGAATCTCATGGGCTTTGATCATTCCAGTCAGCACCTGTTTCATGGTCAACGGCGCTTTGCCGCTGGCGACCGCGTTGCGTGAAAGCCAGTCCGCCGTTGCAAGAATGCCGCCGAGGTTGTCAGAAGGATGGCCCCATTCCGCCGCCAGCCAGGTATCGTTGAAATCGAGCCAGCGGATCATCGCGCCGATGTTAAATGCCGCCTGGACGGGGTCGAGCTGGAACTGAGTTCCGGGGACGCGCACGCCGTTAGGTACGACGGTGCCGGGGACAATTGGCCCCAACAGTTTTTTACAGGCCGGGTATTCAAGAGCTTCCAGACCGCAGCCGAGAGTGTCGAGCAGGCAGTAGTGCGCGGTGTCGTAGGCCACTCTGGAGCTGATTTCGTAGTTCATGACGTAATCGACGATATCAACGATTTCACGGTCGAATTCCGGGCGGATGTTGTTGATTTGAGCTGACATTGGGTACGTTTCCTTATTGTTATTCGTAGAGGTTTACTGGCGCTTATCCAGCGCGACAAACGGGCGCTCTTCCGGTCCAGTGTAATTCGCCGAAGGGCGGATAATTTTGTTGTCCTGACGTTGTTCGATAATGTGCGCCGCCCAGCCGGTGACGCGGGCGATAACAAACAGTGGAGTGAACATCTCGGTGGGAACGCCCATCATGTTGTAGGAAACAGCGGAGAACCAGTCGAGATTGGGGAACATCTTTTTCGTCTCCCACATCACCGTTTCCAGGCGATCGGCAATGTTGTACATCTTCAGCGAGCCGCCTTCCTGCGAGAGCTGCTTCGCCACACGCTTGATCACCTGATGGCGCGGGTCGGCGATGGTATAAACCGGATGCCCAAAACCAATCACCACCTCTTTGTTTTCCACGCGCTTGCGGATATCCGCTTCGGCTTCGTCCGGCGTTTCGTAGCGTTGTTGGATCTCCAGCGAGACTTCATTCGCCCCGCCGTGCTTCGGCCCACGCAGTGCGCCGATTGCGCCGATAATGGCTGAATACATGTCAGAGCCAGTGCCGGCAATCACCCGGCTGGTAAAGGTGGAGGCGTTAAACTCATGCTCGGCGTACAGCACCAGCGAAATCTGCATCGCCTTTTCCCAGCTTTGCGATGGCTTTTCGCCATGCAACAGATGCAGGAAGTGACCGCCGATAGAGTCGTCATCGGTTTCCGGCTGGATACGTTCTCCGTTGTGGCTGTAGTGATACCAGTAGAGAAGAATCGAACTCAGCGACGCCAACAGTTTGTCGGCAATATCCCGCGCACCAGAGACGGTATGCCCCTCTTTTTCCGGCAGCGTGCAGCCGAGCGCGGAAACGCCGGTGCGCATGACATCCATCGGGTGCGACGCCGCAGGTAGGGCTTCCAGCACGGTACGCACGTTAGCCGGTAAGCCACGCAGGGCTTTCAGTTTCGTTTTGTAGGCGGCAAGTTCGTCACGGGTCGGCAGTTTGCCGTGGATCAGCAGATGCGCCACTTCTTCAAATTCGCAATGTTCTGCCAGATCAAGAATATCGTAGCCGCGGTAGTGCAGATCGTTGCCGCTTTTGCCTACAGTACAAAGCGCGGTGTTACCCGCCGGAACGCCGGAAAGTGCCACAGATTTTTTCGGTTTAATGACATGGGTACTGTTTTGCAGGATCGTTGTGTCGCTCATGTTGTCCTCGTCATTGTAATCATTTGTAGGGTCGGGATTGTTGCCGGATGCGACGCTGTGCGTCTTATCCGACCTACAGTTCAGTACACTCCGTAGGCCTGATAAATCGCGTCAGCGACGCATCAGGCATCGGTTGTCGGATGCGACGCTGTGTGTCTTATCCGACCTGCAGCTCAGTTCCCCCGTAGGCCTGATAAGTCGCGTCAGTGACGCATCAGGCATCGGTTGTCGGATACAACCAACGGACGTTTCTTCTTATTTCGCCTGGCTACGGGCAAACAGGTCGTCGAGTTTCTCTTCGTACTGGTAGTAGTTGATGCTTTCGTACAGTTCGTTGCGGGTTTGCATGGTGTCGATGACGCTTTTCTGCGTGCCTTCCTGACGCAGGACGTTGTAGACATGTTCAGCGGCGCGGTTCATGGCGCGGAATGCTGACAGGGGGTAGAGCGCCATCGCCACATGGGCGCTGCGTAATTCGTCGGTGGTAAACAGCGGTGTTGCACCAAATTCAGTAATGTTGGCAAGGATCGGCACCTGCACCGCATCGGCAAACTGGCGGTACATGGCGAGTTCGGTAATCGCCTCCGGGAACAACATCTCGGCACCGGCTTCAACGTAGGCCTGCGCGCGCTCAATCGCGGCGTCCAGCCCTTCTACTGCCAGCGCATCGGTGCGCGCCATGATCACAAAATCAGGATCGGTTTTCGCATCCACCGCCGCACGGATCCGATCCACCATCTCCTCTTTTGAGACGATCGCTTTGTTCGGGCGATGACCACAACGTTTCGCACCTACCTGATCTTCAATATGTAAGCCCGCCGCGCCTGCTTTGATCATCGATTTCACAGTGCGGGCGACGTTAAAGGCCGAAGAGCCAAAACCGATGTCTGCATCCACCAGCAGCGGCAGCGAACAGACGTCAGTGATACGGCGAATATCGGTCAGCACATCATCAAGAGTAGAAATACCGAGATCGGGCAGCCCCAGAGAACCTGCCGCCACGCCACCGCCGGAGAGATATATCGCCTGATATCCGGCACGCTGCGCCAACAGCGCATGGTTAGCGTTAATGGTGCCGACAATTTGCAACGGGGTTTCTTTGCTCAGTGCAGCGCGAAACGCTTTGCCTGGAGAGTGTAGAGACATAGCCCATCCTTTGTTATCAACTTGTTATTTGCGTTAATAAACACAAAGCAAGGGGTGTGCCAGAATTATTAAAAATAAAATAAGTAATGCATTTCAATTGCTTAATTAAAACATTCTTACTTAATGCGCAAATATGCGTTTCAGTTAACGTTTCAGGAAATGTTTCACCGCGTTTCATTGCAACAATTATGAAACAAGACTAAACCCAATATTCGGTTTCTTAACTTTGCGGTGCGCTATGGCACATCCACCACGGCTGAATGACGACAAACCAGTTATCTGGACAGTATCGGTGACGCGGCTGTTCGAGCTGTTTCGCGATATCAGCCTCGAGTTTGATCATCTGGCGAACATCACCCCTATCCAGCTTGGCTTTGAAAAAGCGGTGACCTACATCCGCAAGAAACTGGCAAACGAACGCTGCGACGCTATCATCGCTGCTGGCTCTAACGGCGCGTATCTGAAAAGTCGCCTGTCGGTGCCGGTAATTCTGATTAAACCGAGCGGATTCGATGTGTTACAGGCACTGGCAAAAGCGGGAAAACTCACGTCTTCTATCGGCGTTGTCACTTATCAGGAAACCATTCCGGCGCTGGTCGCGTTTCAAAAAACCTTTAATTTGCGTCTCGACCAACGTAGCTACATTACCGAAGAAGACGCACGCGGGCAGATTAACGAGCTCAAAGCTAATGGCACCGAAGCCGTGGTCGGCGCGGGGCTGATTACCGATCTGGCAGAAGAAGCCGGAATAACCGGAATTTTTATCTATTCTGCTGCCACCGTGCGCCAGGCGTTCAGCGATGCGCTGGATATGACGCGTATGTCTCTGCGGAATAATGCCCACAACACGACCCGCAACGCCCTGCGTACTCGTTACGTGCTGGGCGATATGCTTGGTCAATCGCCACAAATGGAACAGGTGCGGCAGACTATTTTGCTGTATGCCCGCTCCAGTGCGGCGGTGTTGATTGAGGGGGAAACGGGGACGGGCAAAGAGCTGGCGGCCCAGGCGATTCATCGGGAATACTTTGCCCGCCACGAAGCGCGACAGGGCAAAAAGTCGCATCCGTTTGTTGCCGTTAACTGCGGAGCGATTGCCGAATCATTGCTGGAAGCGGAGCTGTTTGGCTATGAGGAAGGGGCATTTACCGGCTCACGACGCGGAGGTCGCGCCGGGCTGTTTGAAATTGCTCACGGCGGCACGCTGTTTCTTGATGAGATTGGCGAAATGCCGCTGCCATTGCAGACTCGCCTGTTACGAGTGCTGGAAGAAAAAGAGGTTACCCGCGTCGGCGGGCATCAGCCTGTTCCGGTAAGTGTGCGGGTCATTAGCGCCACCCACTGCAATCTGGAGGAGGATATGCTACAAGGTCAGTTTCGCCGTGATCTGTTTTATCGTCTGAGTATTTTGCGCCTGCAATTACCCCCACTGCGCGAGCGGATTACAGATATTCTGCCGCTGGCAGAGAGCTTTTTGAAAGTGTCACTGGCGGCGCTCTCCGCCCCGTGTTCTGCTGCGTTACGTGAGGGGTTAAATACCTGCCAGGTGGTTTTATTGCACTATGAGTGGCCGGGAAATATTCGAGAACTGCGCAATATGATGGAGCGACTGGCGCTATTTTTAAGTGTGGAACCGACGCCGGATTTAACGCCGCAATTTTTGCAGCAATTATTGCCAGAATTGACACAAAAATCAGTTAACGTTATCGCCCCAGCCTTGCTGACACCCCAACAAGCACTGGAGAAATTTAATGGTGATAAAACAGCAGCGGCGAATTATTTAGGCGTCAGCCGAACAACGTTCTGGCGGCGGCTGAAAAATTAAATTGCCGGATGCGGCGTGAACGCCCTATCCGGCCTACAAAATCATGAATTTCAATATGTTGCGTTCACCGATAGACGTGCGCATCGGGCATGTTTATATGAATTTCAGAATTACTTCTTCTTATAGATATTTGCCGTGCCGTGGATCTTATTGTCAGTCTGACCGGAGGTCAGTACCAACACATCAGCACCTTTTTCATCCGCTTTTTTGATCAAATCTTCTTTTGCATCTGCAGTCGACATTTCATTACTTGTTGAAATATCACCTATTTTTTCATATTGCGATTCAACCTTTTCAAATTCCGCTTTGGTCATCAATTCAGCGGCATAGACGTTTGTGACAACAAAAGCTAACGCACCAACTAAGAGCTTAGTTCCAGTTTTCATAGGTGAACTCCATAATGTGTGATTGGCTAATGCCCTGAAGCTAACAGTCATCATCAGGGTTGATTAATAAGTAGTTCAGCGGTTAGGAAAAATCCACAGGAAAAGAAAATATATTTGTATTGTTCTTAATGGGGGCTACACTAGCCCCACCGTTTAATACAATTATCGATAGCACGACTTAAATTATTTTTCACAAAAATCTGAAATATCCAACCAGCACAAAAATCAATGCAAAACTCACACTTCTATTGCTATTTTTCCGAATAACAAAACCAACAAAACATATTAATATGATTTTTATTGGTTTTATTGAATTCATTTACATAAACATTCAGATAATTCATCATTATTTTATTTAAAAACAATAAAAAAACATGGCAACATCACTTATTAACCGCCAAATTCTAAAGATACAATGAACAACCAATAGTTGAACAATCTTCTAATAGGCCACATTGAAGCTATTATTCTATAACTGCATGCTTAAGCCTTATTAGATAGCTGGAGAAAAGCACTGCAATGAAACACATCTCGCCATATGATTTTTAAGGATGAAAGTAAGTGATATGAAGTTAACAAAACATGCTTTATCAACGCTGTCTATAGCCATTTTAACCATATTATTTACGCCAGAATCCCTGGCCATCACCCCACCTATAAATTCAGATAGTAATGTTGTCATTAATAATAATGAAGAGGTAAAACTCATTGCCTCAGAGGGCTACGATCCCGGATGGGAGCATTTTAAATCATTGAAAGTAGGTGAAGACTCTAATGGTTCATTGCTCATTGATAATCTTTCATTTACCACTTCATCAGCCAGCATTGGTAATCATGCTGAAGGCACCATCACTTTAACCAATCATACCAACTGGCAGCTCGGCACCTCTAACTCCAATATTTTTTTGGGCACTAACGAAGGGTCCGGTACGTTATACGTATTAGATGGCAGTAAGATAAGTGGCCTGCAATCAATAAGAATCGGTGAGTTTTATGGTGATGCCAGGGGGACGTTGGTTATTGATGGGGAAAACTCATCAGTCACCACTAACATTGCTATTGTTGGCGATCAGGGAACGGGAAAAGTATCTGTTACTAATGGCGGAACACTCACTTCCCTGAAACAACTGAATATTGGGTATGTTAACGCACATTCTCCTTTGTCAGCTAACCAGAGTAGTTATGGAGAAGTTCAGGTTGCCGACAAAAACTCAACAGTAAATGCCCCATATATACTTCTGGGCGGATATGACCCATCCTCTACTTCTGATACTACCGGGGTCCTCACTGTCAGCAAAGATGCCGTAATCAATGCGAGTTTATATATCATGGTTGGCGTCTCCTCTAACGGAACAGGAGTGTTAAATATTGGAGGGGCGCAAGGTGAAGCTGCGCAGCCTGCTGGTTCAATTAATACTCCCGTCATTATTTTAGGAGGGGCAAATACCTCTACTACGTCGATAGTAAACTTTAATCACACCAATGCTAATTTTGTTCTGGCCGTACCCATAGATGGCAAAGGCCAGGTTAACCAGGTCGGCTCCGGAACGACAACATTATCCGGTATGAATAACTATGACGGTAATACCTATATAACCAAAGGTGTAGTGGCATAGTGAATTTGGCCACCTGAATAGAGGTGATATCATCACCTCATAGTCAAAAC